>JBEIDC010000220.1:0-1507 GCA_040383665.1 Caulobacter sp. | reverse complement strand
TGGCCCGAACAAGTCGGGCCATGACGGACCTGCCAGCGGGCGAGATCGCCGCACCCCCCACCCCTCGCCATGAAAGCGAGTTAACGGGCGTCGTCGCCCGGGATATCGTACGACTCGTCGACCGGGCGGGGCCCGCATCTGGAAAGTAGAGCGCGCCGCCATGACCGACGCCGCCGACAAGACCGCTGGGGCCGAGCCGGGCGAGACGCCCGAGCCGCAGGGCGAGGCCGTCAAGGAGCTGATCGACATCACCAAAACGGTGGCCTGGGGACTGGCCATCGCGATGGTCCTGCGGATCTTCCTGTTCCAGCCCTTCACCATTCCCTCGACGTCGATGAAGCCGAACCTGCTGATCGGCGACTATGTGATCGTGTCGAAGTTCAGCTACGGCTACAGCAGGAACTCGGTCCCGTTCAGCCCGCCGCTGTTCAAGGGGCGGATCTTCGGCGGCGAGCCGAAGCGCGGCGACGTCATCGTCTTCAAGACTCCCGCCGAGGGCCACAAGGACCTGATCAAGCGCCTGATCGGCGTGCCCGGCGACCGGATCCAGGTCATCGGCGGGGCCCTGCACGTCAACGGCGTGGCGCTGAAACGCGTGGCCGACGGGGAGGGGGAGACCCTCTCCTGTCCCAACGGCGCGGTGCCGACCCGCTGGCTGGAAACCAACACCGTCGGCCGCACCTATGCGACTTACGACTGCGGCCCCGGCCGGCTGGATGACACCGACGTCTTCCTGGTGCCGGACGGCCACTATTTCTTCATGGGCGACAACCGCGACAACTCCATAGACAGCCGGGTGATTCCCGAGGTCGGCGGCGTTGGCTTCGTCCCGGCCCAGAACCTGGTCGGCAAGGCCGAAACGGTATTGCTGTCGTGGAATACCGGCGCGTCGATGTTCAAGCCCTGGACCTGGCTGGACCTGCGCTGGAGCAGGAGCTTTCATTCGCTCAAGGCGTCGGAATAGCCCGTGTCCAATACGCCATGAAGGCGAACGGACAGGCGTCAAGCTTGCCCGTGTCGTAATGGGGCACTAACCAGATACGGGATAGCTCATCCGCGTCATTCCAAGAGAAGAGGGCCGCGCGCCGCCATGACCGACGCCGCCGATACGCCGACGGAAGCCGAAACCCCGCCCTCGACCAGGAATGCCGCGGTCGAGGAGACGATCGAGATCGTCAAGACCGTCGTCTACGCCCTGCTGATCGCGCTGTTCCTGCGCGTCTTCCTGTTCCAGCCGTTTACGATTCCATCGGCCTCGATGGAGCCGAACCTGCTGAAGGGCGACTACATCATCGTCAGCAAGT
This sequence comes from Caulobacter sp., assembly GCA_040383665.1. GTDB lineage: Bacteria > Pseudomonadota > Alphaproteobacteria > Caulobacterales > Caulobacteraceae > Caulobacter. The sequence goes on along the minus strand of JBEIDC010000220.1, from coordinate 203 downwards.
TCAGCTACGGCTACAGCCGCCACTCCGCGCCGTTCAGCCCGGCGCTGTTCGAGGGCCGCATCTTCGGCAGCGAGCCCAAACGCGGCGACATCATTGTCTTCAAGCTGCCGACCGACAATCGCACCGACTACATCAAGCGCCTCGTCGGCCTGCCCGGCGACCGGGTGCAGGTGAAGGGCGGGATCCTGTACATCAACGAGAAG
>JBEIDC010000219.1:0-1560 GCA_040383665.1 Caulobacter sp. | reverse complement strand
GGCGCCCTGGGCGGTGCGGACGCCATCGTGCTGGGCGCCTTCACCGACGCCATCGGCCTGCCCACCGCCTTCGGTCGCCGTCAGGCCCGCAACACCCAGCTGGTGCTGATGGAAGAGAGCCACCTGGGCCGCGTCGCCGATCCGGCCGGCGGCGCCTGGTACCTGGACACCCTGACCGACCAGATCGCCCGCGCCGCCTGGGCCGGCTTCCAGGCCATCGAAGCGGCCGGCGGCGTCGTCAAGGCGCTGGAGACCGGCCTCGTCGCCGATGCGGTCAACGCCACCCGCGAGGCCCAGGCCGCCGCCTACGCCGACAAGTCGCGCAAGATTCTCGGCGTCACCGTCTTCCCGAACGCCCAGGACAAGACGCCGGATATCGCCGTCGTCGATCCCGCCGCCTTCGCGGTCGCCGGACCGGACCCGCGCCTGCCGGGCCCGGACTCGGCCTGCCCGCCCCTGCCGTCCATCCGTTTCGCCGCCGCGTTCGAGGAGGCCTGAGCCATGACCACGACCTTCCCGAACTTCGCCGACCTCGCCTTCGCGCCCGGCGACCTGGTCGCCGCACCGACGGACGGACCGATCTGGCAGACGCCGGAAGGCGTCGCCGTGGCGCCCGCCTATGGCCCCGCCGACGTCGCGGGCCTGGACTTCCTCGACGGCTATCCGGGCCTTGCCCCGTTCGGCCGCGGGCCCTACCCGACGATGTACGTCACCAACCCCTGGACGGTGCGGCAGTACGCCGGCTTCTCGACCGCCGAGGACTCCAACGCCTTCTACCGCCGCAACCTGGCGGCCGGTCAGATGGGCCTGTCGGTGGCCTTCGACCTGGCCACCCACCGCGGCTACGACAGCGACCACGAGCGGGTGAAGGGTGATGTCGGCATGGCGGGCGTCGCCATCGACAGCATCCTGGACATGCGCACCCTGTTCGACGGCATCCCGCTCGACAAGATGAGCGTTTCGATGACCATGAACGGCGCAGTGCTGCCGATCCTGGCGCTCTACATCGTCGCCGCCGAGGAACAGGGCGTGGCGCCGGAAAAGCTGTCCGGCACGATCCAGAACGATATCCTCAAAGAGTTCATGGTGCGGAACACCTACATCTATCCGCCCCTGCCTTCGATGCGGATCATTTCCGACATCTTTTCATACACTTCGCGCGAGATGCCGAAGTTCAATTCCATCTCGATCTCGGGCTATCACATCCAGGAGGCCGGGGCGACGCTGGACCTGGAGCTGGCCTACACCCTGGCCGACGGCATCGACTATGTCCGCGCCGGCGTAGCTGCGGGCATGACCGTCGACCAGTTTGCGCCCCGCCTGTCCTTCTTCTGGAACGCGGGCATGAACGCCTTCATGGAGATCGCCAAGCAGCGGGCCGGACGCCTGCTGTGGGCCAAGCTCATGAAGGAGAACTTCGACCCGAAGGACGCCCGGTCCCTGGCCCTGCGCGCCCACACCCAGACCTCCGGCTGGAGCCTCGCCGCCGCCGACGTCTACAACAATGTGCCGCGCACCCTGATCGAGGCCATGGCCGCGACCGGGGGCCAGACCCAGAGC
>JBEIDC010000218.1:0-1605 GCA_040383665.1 Caulobacter sp. | reverse complement strand
GTGGAGCTGGCCGAAGCGCTGACGGCCATGGTCACCCACGCAGACTGGGCGATCTTCTGCAAGAACGGCACGGACGCCACCACCATGGCGCTGTCGGCGGCGCGGGCCCACACGCGGCGCAAGAAGGTGATCCGGGCCAAGGGCGCCTATCATGGCGCCGCTCCCTGGTGCGTGCCGCGTCCGGCCGGAACAATCGACACGGACCGGGCCAATCAGATCTTCTGCGACTACAACGATGTCGCCAGCCTGGAGGCTGCAGTGGCCGAAGCGGGCGATGATCTGGCCGCGATCTTTGCCGCGCCGTTCAAGCATGACGCCTTCATCGACCAGGCCGACCCCGATCCGGCCTATGCGAAACGGGCGCGCGAGCTCTGCGACCAGACCGGCGCCCTTCTGGTTGTCGACGATGTCCGGGCTGGATTTCGTCTGGTGCGGGACTGTTCCTGGAGCCGACTGGGCATACAGCCCGACCTGTCGTCCTGGGGAAAGTGCATCGCCAACGGCCATCCGATCTCGGTGCTGCTGGGGTCGAACAAGGCGCGCAAGGCCGCCGCCGCCATCTATGTGACCGGCTCCTTCTGGTATCAGGCAGCGCCGATGGCGGCGGGTCTGGAGACGCTCAGGCTGATCCGGGAGACGGACTATCTGGAACGGATCACCGGGTTGGGTGAACGCCTGCGCGCGGGCCTCACCGAGCGCGCAGGGGCCGCCGGTTTCGGCTTCCGTCAGACCGGACCCGGAACCATGCCGCTGTTCCTGTTCGACGATGACCCGGACCTGCGTAAGGGATTCTGCTTCGCCTCGGAAATGCTGGAGCGGGGCGTCTATGTGCACCCCTGGCACAACATGTTCCTCTGTGCGGCGATGACCGAGGCCGATATCGACGGCGCGCTTGATGCGGCGGAGGCGTCGTTCGGCGCCCTGAAGACCCAGGTGCGCGATCTCGCGCCGGTCGAGAAACTGGCCTTTCTTTCTGCTGGAGCCCGCTGATGGACAACTATTCCGACTTCGACGGCCTGGGACTGGCCCAGCTGGTCGCCACGAAGCAGGTGACACCGGCCGAGCTTGTCGAGGCGGCCATTTCGCGTGTCGAGCGGCACAATCCCGCCCTGAACGCGGTGGTCTACAAGGGTTTTGATGACGCCCGGGCCCGGGCCACGGGCGCTCTGCCTGACGGTCCGTTTCGCGGCGTGCCGTTTCTGATCAAGGATCTGGCCATGCCTGTGGCCGGCTGGCCGCGCACCTCGGGCAGCCGCTTTGCACGAGGCGTGATCGACGCCGAGGACGGTGGCCTGACCGCGCGCTATCGCGACGCCGGCGTGATCCCCATCGGCAAGACCAATACGCCCGAATACGGCATCACCGGCACCACCGAGAGCGCCCATCTTGGACCCTGCCGCAATCCCTGGAACCCCGGGCACATCGCTGGCGGCTCGTCGGGCGGCTCGGCCTCGGCGGTGGCGGCCGGCATCGTTCCCATGGGCCACGCCTCGGACGGCCTGGGTTCGATCCGGATCCCTGCGGCCTGCTGCGGATTGGTAGGCCTGAAGGTCACCCGTGACCGCAATCCCAACATGCCGGACGGGTACGACTACACCTACGGCC
>JBEIDC010000217.1:0-1678 GCA_040383665.1 Caulobacter sp. | reverse complement strand
GCCGGTCAGCCGGGTCCGGTATCCGTCCAGAAGCTGGAAGCCGCCGCCCGGTCCCCGTTCGCCGTAGAGCGGCACCCCGGCCGCGCTGAGCGCATCCATGTCGCGATAGATGGTCCGGACCGAGACCTCGAACTCCTCGGCCAGCGCCTCGGCGGTCAGCCGGCCGCGCAGCTGCAGCAGGATCAGCAGGGACAGCAATCGACTGGCGCGCATGGCGTGATCCTCGCCGAACAATCCTGACGGAAAGTGTCAGGTAGCGCGGGTCATGGATAGCCGGCGCCGCACAAGGCCTGCTCGGGAGTAAATGACATGTCAGACCAGAAACCCGCCGTCCGGCGTCGCGCCGTTCTGCAGACCGCCGCCGGACTGGCCCTAGCGCCCGCGGTCCTGCGCGCCACCGCCGAGGCGGCCGCTCCGGAGGCGCCAGCCGGCCAGCCCGGAGACTTCGACTTCCTGACGGGCGAATGGATGATCAGCCACCGCCGCCTCAAGTCTCCCGGGGAATGGGACCTGTTCGAGGGCGAGGCGACATGCTGGTCGATCATCGGCGGCGTTGGCCATGTCGAGGAGTTGCGCATTCCGGCCCGCGACTTCAGCGGGACCGGCCTGAGGTTCCTCGACCTCGGGACGAAGATCTGGTCGGACTACTGGGTCAACGCCAGGAGCGGCGCGCTGGGCTCTGCCGGGATGACCGGTCGGTTCGAGGACGGCGTCGGCCTGTTCACCGCCGACGAAGTCGATGGCGATGGCAAGCCGATCAGGGTGCGGGGCGTCTGGGACCAGATCACCGGCCGGTCGCACCGCTGGCGCCAGGGCGTCTCCCGGGACGGCGGCGCCACCTGGGAGGACAACTGGTTCATGGACTGGGTGAAGGCCTGACCGTGGTGGCGCGCGCGACGGACGCGCGACAGGCCGTTCATGACGCGACCATATCGCTGTTCCGCGTTCCGTCTATCGCGGCATGCGGCGGGACTTCTGGATCGCGGTGTCCAGCGCCTGCAGGAACCGCGAGCGGTCGGCGCGGTCGAAGGGGCGGGGGCCGCCGGTGATCTCCCCGGTCGAGCGGATGTGCTCCATGATCGACCGCTGGGCCAGGGCCGAGCCGATGGAGTCTGCCGTGAACGGCTGGCCGTTGGGCTTGATCGCCGCCGCGCCGGACTTCAGCACCCGGTCGGCCAGCGGGATGTCATTGGTGATGACGATGTCCCCCCTGGCGGCCCGCTCGGCGATCCAGTCGTCGGCGATGTCCGGCCCGGCGTCGACGATCACCCGCTCGATCAGCGGCGAGGCCGGAATCTGCATGAAGCTGTTGCTGACCACGAAAGTCTTCAGGCCGTAGCGGGCCGCCACCTTGTAGGTTTCGTCCTTCACCGGACAGGCGTCGGCGTCGATGAAAATGGTGATGGCGGGGGCGCTGGTCACGAATACGAAAGCCTTCGGGGTGTCATTGTTCTTTCATGCCGGAACGCGAATCGGCGCACATCGTTAACGGCAGACTGGAATCATCGGGAGTCCCCCGCCATGCCGCAGTTTCTCAAGCGCCTGTTCGCCGACATCGACGCCATCATCTGGACGCTGACCTCGCGGGCCTAGAGCCCATGTTGACGTCGGGACGTGGTGCCGGCTGCAGGAATCGAACCCGCGACCTTCGGTTTACAAAACCGCTGCTCTACCATCT
>JBEIDC010000216.1:0-1802 GCA_040383665.1 Caulobacter sp. | reverse complement strand
GCTGGCGGCGGGGGCAGGGGCATCCGCCAGGTCTCCAGGGCCGCTGACCTCGCCGCCGAACTTGTGAGCGCCGTGCGAGAAGCCGAATCCTCTTTCGGCGACGGCCGCGTGATGCTCGAAAAACTGGTCGGGCGCCCGCGCCATATCGAAGTGCAGGTCTTCGGCGACCAGCACGGCAACGTCGTCCACCTGTTCGAGCGCGACTGCTCCCTCCAGCGCCGCCGCCAGCTTCGGCGATGATCGCGTGCTGCTTGAAACCTATGTGAGCCGTCCGCGCCACATTGAGGTGCAGGTGTTCGGCGACAGCCACGGCAACGTCGTCCACCTGTTCGAGCGCGACTGTTCGCTGCAGCGCCGACACCAGAAGGTGATCGAGGAGGCGCCGGCGCCCGGCATGGACGCCGCCACCCGCGCAGCTGTCACCGCCGCCGCGGTCAAGGCGGCCAAGGCGGTGAACTATGTCGGCGCCGGCACCATCGAGTTCATCGCCGACGCGAGCGCTGGCCTGCGCCCCGACCGCATCTGGTTCATGGAGATGAATACCCGCCTGCAGGTGGAGCATCCCGTTACCGAGATGGTCACCGGTCTCGACCTCGTGGAGTGGCAGTTCCGCGTGGCGGCCGGCGAAAAGCTTCCCTTGAAGCAGGACCAGATCCTGATGACCGGCCATGCCGTCGAGGCGCGCCTCTATGCCGAGAACCCCGCCTCGGGCTTCCTGCCGTCGATCGGTCGGCTTGACGCCTTCAGCCTGCCGCAGGGGATCCGGGTCGATGCCGGGGTCGAGGCGGGCGATGTCATCAGTCCCTTCTACGATCCGATGATCGCCAAGCTGATCGTGCATGGCGAAACCCGTGAGGAGGCCATCGCCGATCTGGCCGAAGCCTGCGCCGAGGTAGATATCTGGCCGGTGAAGACCAACGCGGGCTTCCTGGTCCGCTGCCTGGAGAACCCTGACTTTATCGCGGGCGCCGTCGACACCGGCCTGATCGCCCGAAACCTGGACACCCTGGCCGCAACGCCCGAGCCCAGCCCGGAAGTCCTGGCGACGGCCGGCTGGGCCTTCCGCGAGGTGGTCGAGCGCGCCGCCGCCGGCCAGCCGGCCACGCCCTGGGTGGAACTGCTGGGCTTCCGCCTCAACGCCCCGCCGCTGGAGACGGCCCGCGTCTTTCTGGGCGCAACGGCCGTCCATGTCCCCATGCCGCTGGAACCCAGTCGCATTGTCCATGCGCCAGGCGACGACGAGGTGGTGGTCTTCGAGGCCGGTGAGGCCTTCGTCTTCCGCGACAACCCGGCTCTAAAGGAAGGTGGCATCGGAGTTGGCGACGGCTCGATCCGGGCGCCTATGCCGGGCAGGATCACCCAGTTGTCGGTCAAGGCGGGGGACAGGGTGACATCAGGTCAGCCTCTGTTGACGCTCGAAGCCATGAAGATGGAGCACGCCCTGGCCGCGCCATTCGACGGCGAGGTAAGCGAGGTCGCCGCCGAACTTGGCGGACAGGTCACCGAGGGATCGGTGCTGGTGAAGCTGACGGCGGACTAGGGTCAGCTGGCCCCTGCCACCACGCCAGCGTCGTGCAGCTTGCCGATCTCGCCGCTGCTCATGCCCAGCACCTCGGCCAGCACCTCGTCGGTGTGCTGCCCCAGTTTCGGCGCCGGCAGCACCGGGCCGCGTTCGTCCTGCGGGATCGTGCCCATGGCGCCGGGGGCGGGGTAGGTGAGGCCGCTTGGGTGTTTCACCGCCTCGAACACCGGGTTGCCCTTGTAGAGGCGGGTGTCCTCCAGCGCCGCCTCCAGCGTCTGGT
>JBEIDC010000215.1:0-1815 GCA_040383665.1 Caulobacter sp. | reverse complement strand
GGCAGATCACCATGCCCGCGCCGGTCAGGCCGAGGGCATGGCGAATCTCCGCGCTCCGGTAGTCCGGATTGAGCGGCACGATCGACACGCCCAGGCGGTTGAGGGCCAGGAAATGGAAGAAGTGGCGCGGGTGGTTGCCTACGGCCAGCGCCACGCGATGGCCCCTCGACCAGCCTCGACCCGCATAAAGTTCGATCAGTTCATCGACAACGCGACCCGCCTGTTCGTACGTCCAGATCCGGCCGCCACTGAGCACGGATTCGGCCAGGCAAGGCAGGTCCGGCGCCGCCTTGCGCGCCTGGACGAACGCATCGTGCAGAGTCTGCAGGGCCACCCGCTGCCTCACTCGGCCAGGATCTTCCGGTTTCGGATCAAGCTGGAGAAGGCGGCCGTCTCCTGGTTGAGCATCTGACGATACTGGGGCGTGTCCATGTAGACCGCCTCGCCGCTGAGCGCCTGCATGCGCTTCTGCACATCCGGCTGCGTCAGAACCTGCGAGACGGCCCTCGAGAGCCGGGCCCGGATGTCATCGGGCGTGCCGGCCGGCAACCACAACCCAGCCCAGGTGTCGTAGTCAATCCCGGGAACCCCCTTCTCGCCCAGGGTGGGGATCTCGGGAAACTGCCTGGACCGGCTCGGGCTGGCCACCGCGAACATGTTGACCCTGCCAGCGCGCACATGCGGGAAGGCGATCCCCGGATCCATGACGAAATCGACCTCGTTGGCCATCACCGCCTGCAGGGCGGGCGCGGAACCTCTGTAGGGCACATGCACGGCCGAGATTCCGGCCTGCTGCAGGAAGAGCTCGCCGATCAGGTGAGGCGTGGTGCCGGCTCCGGCGGACGAATATGTGACCTTTCCGGGATTCCTGCGCGCATGGTTGATCAGTTCCGATACGTCCTTGGCCGGGAAACCCGGGCGGACGACCATGTGCAGCTGGAAGCGACAAAGGCCGGCGACGGCCAGCAGATCGGTCGATGGATTGACCGGCGTCTTGTACAGGAAGGGGTTGGCCGACTCGACCGTGGTGGGCGCGACCAGCACGGTGTAGCCGTCGGTCGGGGCGCGGGCCACCTCGGCCATGGCGACGTTGCTGGCCGCACCGGGGCGGTTGTCGACCACCACCGACACGCCGAGCACCTCGGCCAAGGGCTGCGCCACGATGCGCGCGACCACGTCCGTCGCACCACCCGGCGGAAAGCCGACCACCAGCTTGATCGGCTTGTCAGGCCAGCGAGATTGCGCCAAGGCACTCAGGCTGCTCAGGCCGCCGGTGGCCGCCAAGCCCACGCCCAGCCACTGCCGACGATTGACCGGTACGCTGAAATTCTTCATTCACCTGCTCCTGTTCCTGAAAAAATCATGCGTGCTTGCCGTGAAGCCTCAAGGCGCGCATGCCCACAAGACCATGGAATGGTTCCAGGTCTGTTCACCGGGAGACTCGGCCTCGGAGAAGGGCTCCGATGGTCGCGACCTCCATGCCCTGGGCGCCCCGTGCCAGCTGCCGTCGCCGCCTGTCCATCTGCGCAGAGGCCTGCCCGCGTGGCCGGGGCCTCGGGTTGCCGGCAACAGATGCCCGGCGCAGCCACCGTGCTCACTGGGCGATCCTCCGCGCTGCGCGCTCCGGGATGAGCGCTTGGGAACGGCCCTGCGCGCTCATCGGACTGCCCTCCGCGCTGCGCGCTCCGGGATGAGCGCTTGGGAACGGCCCTGCGCGCTCATCGCGCCTTCTCCAGGATGTGGACGGCACAGGCCGCCTCGTCGAAGCCGATGACGCCGCCGCCGTTCTCCACCAGCCCGAGCGCCGCGCCGGGC
>JBEIDC010000214.1:0-1956 GCA_040383665.1 Caulobacter sp. | reverse complement strand
GACGTGTCGGCCTACATCCCGACCAACGTGATCTCGATCACCGACGGCCAGATCTTCCTCGAAACCGACCTGTTCTTCCAGGGCATCCGCCCGGCGGTGAACGTCGGCATCTCGGTCAGCCGGGTGGGCTCCTCAGCCCAGATCAAGGCGATGAAGGCCGCGTCCGGCCCGATCAAGGGCGAGCTCGCCCAGTACCGGGAAATGGCCGCCTTCGCGAAGTTCGGCTCCGACCTCGACGCCGCCACCCAGCGCCAGCTGGCGCGCGGCGAGCGCCTCACCGAGCTGCTCAAGCAGCCCCAGTACGCGCCGCAGTCGGTCGAGGAGCAGGTCTGCGTGATCTACGCCGGCACCCGCGGCTACCTCGACGGCATCGCCACGTCCGACGTCGGCCGTTTCGAGCGCGAGTTCCTGGCCCGCCTGCACAGCAAGCACCAGGACCTGCTGGACGCCATCCGCGAGACCAAGACCCTGTCGAAGGATCTCGAGGGCAAGCTGAAGGCCGCCCTCGAAGGCTTCCAAGCGACGTTCGCGTAGCACCGGCCGAGCGGGAGAGAGTAGCCCTCGATGGCCAGCCTCAAGGAAATGCGCAATCGGATCTCGAGCGTGAAAGCCACGCAGAAGATCACGAAGGCCATGCAAATGGTCGCGGCCGCCAAGCTGAAGCGCAGCCAGGACGCCGCCCAGAACGCCCGGCCCTACGCCGAGCGGATGAGCGCGGTGATCAGCAACCTCGCCGCCGGCGTGTCCGGCGACGGGGCGCCCAGGCTGCTCGCCGGCACCGGCAGCGACAAGCGCCACCTGATCGTCGCCGCCGCCACCGACCGCGGCCTGGCCGGCGGCTTCACCACCTCGATCACCCGCGCCGCGCGTGACCGCATCCAGGCCCTCATCGCCGAGGGCAAGGACGTGAAGATCATCACGATCGGCAAGAAGGCGGTCCCGCCGCTGCGCCGGCTGTTCGGCGACAGGATCGTGGCCTCCTACGACCTGTCGGCCGAGCGCGCCCTGACCCTGTCGGTGGCCCAGCCCATCGCCGAGGACATCATCGGGCGCTTCGAGGCCGGCGATGTGGATGTGGTCACACTCTTCTACAGCCGCTTCAAGTCGGTGGTCAGCCAGGTGCCGACCGCCCAGCAGCTGATCCCCGCCCAGATCGCCGACGCCGCCCTGGCGCCGGACCTGAAAGGCGCGGCCTACGAGTACGAGCCTTCGGAAGAAGGCATTCTGGAAACCCTGCTGCCGCGCAACATCACGGTTCAGGTCCTTTCCGCCCTGCTCGAGAACATGGCCGGCTTCTACGCCAGCCAGATGACGGCCATGGACAACGCTACGCGCAACGCCGGCGACATGATCCGGGGCCTCACCATCCAGTACAACCGAACCCGCCAGGCGCAGATCACCAAGGAGCTGATCGAGATCATCTCCGGCGCCGAAGCCCTCTGACCGCATAAAGACCGCACGGAAGACCAGACCCATGGCAACCGCCCCGAAGAAGCCCGCCGCCGCCAAGGCCCCCAAGGCCGCCGCCGCGCCCAAGGCCGCCACTCCCAAGGCCGCGGCCGCCGCCGCGCCGAAGGCTCCCGCCAAGAAGGCCGCGGCTCCGAAGGCCGCCGCGACGAAGGCCGCGACCCCGTCCGCGATGGTCGCGACCGGCAAGATCGTCCAGGTCATCGGCGCCGTCGTCGACGTCGAGTTCGAAGGCCACCTGCCGGCCATCCTCAATGCGCTGGAAACCACCAACGTCGACCAGCGTTCGGGCGAGCCCTTCCGCCTGGTGCTGGAAGTCGCCCAGCACCTGGGTGAGAACACCGTCCGCACCATCGCCATGGACACCACCGAGGGCCTGACCCGCGGTCAGGACGTGGTCGACACCGGCGCTGGCATTACTGTTCCGGTGGGTCCGGCCACCCTTGGCCGCATCATGAACGTCATCGGTGACCCGATCGACGAAGCCGG
>JBEIDC010000213.1:0-1995 GCA_040383665.1 Caulobacter sp. | reverse complement strand
GCGGGAGATCCAGCCGGGCCAATACGAAGCCGACCTCGGGCCGATGTCGGGCGCCTGGGACCTCACCGTTGAAGCCCGGGCTCCCGACGGCGCCCGGTTTCTCGCCGAGCGGCGGTTGACATGGCGCTGACCGACACTTTCCCGGGCCTTTCCGCGCGCGAGACGTCTTCGACCCGGTTCGATTTTCTCGTGCCCGGCGCCAGGTGCGCCGCCTGCATGGGCAAGATTGAACGCGGCCTCAGGGACCTGCCGCAGGTGACGTCCGCGCGCGTGAACCTCACCAACCGCAAGCTCTCGGTTGAGGTGCAACGGCCCGGACCGGACGCTCAGACCTTGATCCAGGCCCTGGCGCGGCTGGGGTATCCGGCCACGCCGTTTGACCCCGGCGAGGCCGCCGCCGCCCATGATGCCGAAGGTCGCGCCCTGATCCTCGCCATGGGCGTGGCCGCCTTCGGCGCCATGAACGCCATGATGTTCTCGGTGCCGCTTTGGGCCGGCCTGTTCGGTCAGGAACTGGGACCGGCGACCCGGACGCTGATGATGTGGTTCTCGGGTATCGTGGGCGCGCCGTGCGCGCTGTTCGCAGGCAGGCCATTTTTCCGCTCGGCGTGGCGTTCGCTCCGCGCCGGACGGGCGAACATGGACGTCCCCATCTCCGTGGGCGTGCTTCTGACCCTGGCCATCAGCCTTTCCGAAACGATCCTTCGCGGGCGCGACGCCTATTTCGACGCCGCCGTTTCGCTACTGTTCCTGCTGCTCATCGGTCGCTGGCTGGACCATCAACTGCGCGCCCGCGCCCACAGCGCCGCCGCAGATCTGCTGGCGCTTCAGGCGACGGTTGCGACCCGTCTCGATGCACACGACCATCCGGTTGAAACTCCGATCAAGGCGATAGCCGCCGGCGACCGTCTGATCGTGCGGCCGGGCGACCGCATCCCGGTGGACTGCCGTGTCACCTCGGGCGCCTCCGACATCGACAACAGCCTGCTGACCGGGGAGTCTGCCGCCATCCGCGTCGGACCCGGGCAGGTCTGCCGCGCCGGGGCGCTCAGCCTGTCCGGCCTCCTGCAGGTGACCGCCATTGCGCGGGCGGAGGACTCCGCCCTGGCCGCCATTGCGCGGCTGGTCGAAGCCGGCGCCCAGGCCAAATCCCGCTATGTGAGGCTCGCCGACAAGGCTGCGGCGGTCTATGTGCCGGTGGTCCACACGCTCGCGGCGCTGACCTTTGCCGGAGGGTGGGCGCTGGGGCTCGGACCGCGCGAAGCCCTGATCCGCGCCGTGGCCGTGCTGATCATCACCTGTCCCTGCGCCCTTGGACTGGCGGTCCCGGCCGTGCAGATCACGGCCTCAGCGCGGCTTTTCCGGAAAGGCGTGCTGGTGAAGTCCGGTGCGGCCCTGGAGCGTCTGGCCGAAGTCACCCATGTGATCTTCGACAAGACCGGCGTGCTGACGGAAGGTCGTCCGCGCCTGATTGACCCGGTTGAGGCGCTGGTCGCCATGGCCGCGCCGCTGGCCCGCGCCTCCCGCCATCCCCTGTCGCGCGCCCTGGCGTCAGAAGCTGGCGACGGGCCGATCGCCGACGGGATCATCGAACATCACGGCGAGGGCGTGGAAGGGATCATCGACGGCCGCCGCGCACGCCTGGGTCGCGCAAGCTTCCTGGGTCTTGCCGGGGAACGACACGGCGAGACCGAACTCTGGTTCGGCTTCGACGGCGACACGCGGTATCGGTTTCGCTTCTCGGACAGGGTGCGACCCGACGCCGCCGCGACGATCCGGGCCCTGAAGGCCAGAGGCTTGACCGTCGAGATCCTGTCGGGCGACGTGCCGGATGCGGTGAAATCCGTCGCTGACGCCGTGGGGATCGCCGATTGGCAGGGCGCGGTCCTGCCCACAGACAAGCTGGCCGCAGTCGAGGCACGCTCCCGCAGCGGCTCCAGGGTGCTGATGGTCGGCGATGGCCTCAACGACACCGCGGCCCTGGCCGGGGCGCAT
>JBEIDC010000212.1:0-2003 GCA_040383665.1 Caulobacter sp. | reverse complement strand
CGTGGTCCAGGTCTTCTGGCCGTTGACCAGGTAGTATTCCTTGCCGTCGTCGCCGGTGATGCGCTCGGCCTTGGTCTTGAGGCTGGCCAGGTCGGAGCCGGCGCCCGGCTCGCTGTAGCCCTGGCACCACCATTCCTCGCCGTTGTAGATCTTCGGCAGGAAGCGTTCCTTCTGCTCCTTGGTGCCGAAGGTGTAGATCACCGGGGCGACCATCACGACGCCGAACGGCAGCACCGGCAGCGCGTCGGCGCGGGCCAGCTCCTCGGAGAAGATGTACTTCTGGGTCGAGGTCCAGTTGGTGCCGCCCAGGGCTTCCGGCCACGACGGCGCGACCCAGCCCTTCTTCGCCAGGACCTTGTGCCAGGCCAGGTAGTCGTCCTTGGTGAGGTCGTCGCCCTCGTCCTGCTTGCCCCGCAGCTGCTCGGGGTAGTTCTGCTCGATAAAGGCGCGGACCTCCGCGCGGAACGCGGTGTCTTCGGCGGAGAATTCGAGGTTCATGTGGGGGCTCCCGGCGCGGCCTCTCAAAGGGGCCGTTCAAAGTCGGCGCACCATAGCGACCGAACAGTTGTTTGGAAAGATGACGCGAGCGTCAACGTAAACCTGACGCGCCGTTCGCCAAGGGCAAGCCGACCAAAAAAGGACGCCCCGTCCCGGAGGGGGACGAGGCGTCAAGGCTACTGGGTGCTCGAACAGTAGTGGATCGGGTCGGTCAGCCGGCCAGGGCGGCGCAGGGGCCGGCCAGTTCGGCGGCGATCTCGGCCTTGCCGCCTTCGCGGGCCGAGCGCGCGGCGCGGGCGGCGTCGGACTTGGCGGCCATGGCCTTGTCGACCACGAAGTCGGCCCGGCCGCGCTTGTTGGCCTTGACCAGGGCGTTGAACTTCGCGGCGTCGGCTCCGGCTTCGGCGGCGAGACCGGCGCAGCGCGCGGCCTTGATGAACTGGGAATCGCTGAGGCGGCCTTCGGCGGCGAAGGCGGCGGTGGCGGTGAGGCCGGACACGGCGGTCGCGGCGATGATGGCGGCAGTGATGATACGCATGGGTGTCGCTCCAGCTCCCTGATTGGCGCCCCCGGAAGATGCTGGAGTCGTTCTGTATTCACAAATTAAATACCTGACAGACTCTAATAATTATATAGAGTTCATATCTAACAATTCTGTAATGATGGGTCTCACAACATGACGAAAACATGACTTTCCGGTAACACTTGAAACGCGGCATGCGGATCGCGATGCTGGAGCGATGACCAAGGATACCGCGACCGGCGAGACGACCCTGCGGATGGACGCGGCGGCGCTGAACGCCTTCCTGGCCCGCGCCTTCCCGGAGGCCGACCCGGCGGCGATGCCCCGGGTGACGGGCGCGACGCCCGGGCGGGTGGCGCTGGTCCAGGCCACGGCCAGCCGCAACCTGCGACCCGGCGGCGTCATCTCGGGGCCGACCCTGATGACCATGGCCGACACCGCCGCCTACGCGCTGATCCTGGCCCATATCGGCGAGGTGGCCATGGCGGTGACCACCAGCCTGACCATCCACTTCCTGCGCCCCTGCGCGCCGGGCGACCTGCACGCCGAGGCGACCCTGCTGCGGCTGGGCCGCCGGATCGGGACCTGCGACGTGCTCATGTGGACTGAAGGCCCGGACCGCGCCGCCGCCAAGGCCACGGTCGCCTACGCCATCCCCGACGGAGTCTCGCCTTGACCCTCCCCGCTTCCCCGCTCCGGGCCATCGCCACGCCCTGCATCAAGGTCTGCATCGTCGACGCCGAGAGCAGCCTGTGCCTGGGCTGTTACCGCACGCTGATGGAGATCGCCGGCTGGGCGCGCCTGCCCGAGGACGAGCGCGCCCGCCTGATGACCGAACTGCCGGAGCGCCGGTCGCGGATCCGGCCGGAGAAGCTGGGACTGGCGTAAGGCTCTGCGTGGTTCGCGACGCCGGCCCGAGAGCCGGCTCCTCACCATGACGAATGTGGTTTGCGTTCCACTGATTTCGTCATCCTGAGGAGCG
>JBEIDC010000211.1:0-2018 GCA_040383665.1 Caulobacter sp. | reverse complement strand
CTACCGGCCCGGCCCGATGGAATCGATCCCGGCCTATGTGGACACCAAGGCGGGCCGTAAGCCGCTGAATGTCTACCATCCCCTCCTGGAGCCGGTCCTGACCGAGACCTACGGGGTCATCGTCTACCAGGAGCAGGTGATGAACATCGCCCGCATCATGGCGGGCTATTCCCTGGGCGAGGCCGATCTCCTGCGCCGGGCCATGGGCAAGAAGAAGAAGGAGGAGATGGACCAGCAGAAGGCCCGGTTCGTCTCCGGCGCCGCCGAACGCGGCGTCGACCCGGCCCAGGCCGCCTCGATCTTCGAACTGGTCGAGAAGTTCGCCGGCTACGGCTTCAACAAGTCGCACGCCGCCGCCTACGCCCTGATCAGCTATCAGACGGCCTGGCTCAAGGCCAACGCGCCGGTCGAGTTCCTCGCCGCCTCGATGAGTCTCGACATCTCCAACACCGACAAGCTGGCGGTCTTCTACCAGGACGCCCGCCGCTTCAAGGTCCAGGTGCTGCCGCCGGACGTGAACCGCTCGGGCGCCGACTTCGACGTCGAGGACGGGGCGGTGCTCTATGCCCTGGGCGCGGTGCGCAACGTCGGCTTCGCCGCCATGCAGCATCTGGTGGATGTACGCCGCGAGGGCGGGCCGTTCCGCGACCTGTTCGACTTTGTCGAGCGGGTCGATCCGCGCCAGGTCAACAAGCGGGCGCTGGAGAACCTGGCCCGGGCCGGGGCCTTCGACTCCCTGCACCCCAACCGCGCCCAGATCGTCGCCGCCGCCGATCTGCTGATCGCCCACGGCCAGGCCGAGGCCAGCGACCGCAACTCCGACCAGCTCAGCCTGCTGGGCGGCGAGAAGACCGAGAGCTCGCGTCCGCGCCTGCCGCGCACAGAGCCCTGGGACCAGATCCGCCGGCTCGACGAGGAGCTGGCCGCCGTCGGCTTCTACCTGACCGGCCACCCGCTGGAGGACATGGTCGACGTCCTGCGCCGGCGCCGCACGACCATGGTCACCGAGGCCATCGTCCAGGCCGAGGCGGGATCGGAGGCCTTCCGCATGGCCGGGGTCGTGCGCCGTCGTCAGGAGCGGGTGCAGCAGAGCGGCGACCGGTTCGCCTTCGTCTCCCTGTCCGATCCGACCGGCGAGTACGAGGTGCTGTTCCCGCCCGAGGCGCTGCGCAAGTGCCGCGACGCCCTGGAGCCGGGCAAGGCGGTGCTGATCAAGGTCCGCGCCAAGTCGCGCGACGGCGAGGTCCGTTTCTTCGGCGACGACGCTGAGCCGCTCGACAAGGCCGTCGAACATGTCGCCGCCAGCCTGCGGGTGCATCTCTCGCCCCATTCGACCGAGATCGAGGCCCTCAAGACGCGGCTGCTCGGCGCGGCGACCCAGCGTGGCGGCGAGGTGGTGCTGGTCGCCGGTCTGGGCGGCGGCCGCGAGGTCGAACTCAAACTGCCCGGCTTCTACAGCCTCGACGCCGCGCTGCGCGGCGCCCTGAAGACCGCGCCAGGGGTGGCATATCTGGAGGATGTGTAGGCGGCCCTGGGAGATCGCGGGCGCCGCACAGGCGAAGGCTGGCGCGGTGGCGGGAACGCCTGTCGACGCTTAAGCTGGATGTGGTCGAGGCCGCCCTGGGAGGCCGCGGGCGCGACGCTGTCCTCGACGATCTGATCGGCATGTGTTCCGATGAGGCGCTGGAGCGGATGGTCTTCCCGGCGCCGGCGCCGCCCGCGACCTTAGCCGGGCCGGGCGTCCTTACGGCCGTTGGGCAGAGCGGGCGGGGATGCACGCGCCTCCATCCTCTCCCTGTTGTGAGAGGCGGCACCTCCTTGGCCGAAGGCGACGAAGGGTGGAGAGGGATGCGCCGCCCTCAAAAATCCCCGCTCATCCTCGCGGATGCGAGGACCCCGGCTTGGTGGACCGTGCACGCATCTTCGCGGTTTGGCCGCCCGCAAGCCCTGGCCCGGGTAGCGTTGGCCGCAGACCTGGGTCCGCGCATCCGCGAGGATGATCGGAGAAAAATGGGGGG
>JBEIDC010000210.1:0-2024 GCA_040383665.1 Caulobacter sp. | reverse complement strand
GCCGAGGACCCGTTGTCGGCCGGCGCCAACGGCGACGCCGCTGCGCTGTCGAAGCTGCCCGATGTGACCCTGGCCGCCGACGCCCGGCGCAAGACGGCGCTGGCCGCCTTCCAGGTGCGACTGACCGCCATCGACCCTCAGGGCCTGGACGAGGACGGCAAGCTGAATCACGCCTTCCTGGGCCGCGTCATCGACGGCCAGCTGCAGGCCATCGCCTTCGACACCGGACGCCTCGCCTTCTCGAGCGACGATTCCTGGGACGGCTACATCGCCTACCTGGCCCAGACGGCGCCGATGACGGGCGTGGCCGACGCCGAGGCCTGGCTGACGCGCGTCGCGGCCCTGCCCGGCTGGTACGCCAGCAATACCGAGAACGCCCGGCGCGGGGTAAAGACGAAGTTCACCCAGCCTCGGCCTATCGCCGAGATCGCCCTGGCCCAGGCGCGCAAGGCCGCCGCGGCGCCGGTCGAGGCAGACCCGACCCTCGCGGCGCTGGACCGGCTGCCTGGAACCGTCTCCGACGCCGACAAGGCGGCGCTGAAGGCCCGGGCGACGGCGCTGGTCCGGGACGGCCTGCGCCCGGCCCAGGCCCGGTTCGTGACCTTCCTGGAAAAGGAGTACCTGCCGGCGTCGCGGCCCGGCCTCGGCGTCGCCACCCTGCCGCAGGGCAAGGCCTACTACGCCTGGCTGGCCCGCCGCTTCACCACCACCAGCCTGACGCCGGACGAAATCCACGAGATCGGGCTGAAGGAGGTCGCCCGCATCCGGGCCGAGATGGACGGCATCCGCGCCCAGACGGGGTTCACGGGCACGCACGCCGAGTTCCTGGCCTATCTGCGCAAGGACCCGAAGTTCTACGCCCAGACGCCCGAGGATCTGCTGGAGAAGGCCAGCGAGATCGCCAAGCGGGCCGATGACCAGCTGCCCCGCTTCTTCGGCACCCTGCCGCGCCTGCCCTACGGCGTGCGGCCGGTGCCGCCGGAGATCGCGCCGACCTACACGACCGGCCGTTACTTCACCGGCAGCCCGCGCCTGGGCATCGCCGGCGGCTATATGGTCAACACCTACGCGCTGGACCAGCGGGCGCTGTACGAGCTGCCGGCCCTGACGCTGCATGAGGCGGTGCCCGGTCACCACCTGCAGATCGCGCTGTCGCAGGAACTGGAGGACGTTCCCGCCTTCCGCCGCGACGCCGACATGACCGCCTTCACCGAGGGCTGGGGGCTCTATGCGGAAAAGCTGGGCATCGAGATGGGCATCTACCGCACGCCCTACGAGCGGTTCGGGCGGCTCAGCTACGAGATGTGGCGCGCCTGCCGGCTGGTGGCTGACACCGGCATGCACTGGATGGGCTGGACGCGGGACAGGGCCAAGGCCTGTTTCACAGACAACAGCGCCCTGTCGCCGCTGAACATCGAGGTCGAGCTGGACCGCTACATCTCCTGGCCAGGCCAGGCGCTGGCCTACAAGATCGGCGAGATGAAGATCGTCGAGGTCCGCGCCAGGGCCGAGGCGGCGCTGGGGGCGAAGTTCGACGTCCGCCGCTTCCACGACGCGGTGCTTCTGGCCGGCCCCCTGCCGATGGACCTGCTGGAAGCGCGGATTGATCGCTGGATTGCCGCGGAGAAGGGCAGGACGGGCGGGTGAGGCTAAACCCCCGCCCCGTCCCGGTCGTCCGCGCCCTGCCGGTCCGGGCCCCGGCCGGTGATCTGCTGATACAGCCGCGTCACGGTCCGGCTGCCGGTGGTCTCGAACAGCCACGGGAAGACGCCGTGCAGGATCGCGCCGATCCCGCCGAGGATCATGGTCCCGCCGAACCGCGTGGCCACGCCGAAATGCCGGCCGTAGCTCTCGCCGACGGAGGCCGGGTGGTCGGTGAAGGGATTCATCGCGCGGCGGGCTCCGAAGGACTCGGGGACAGGTTAAGGTGTCCCAAGGGCCACCTTAACCGGTCCCCGCCCCCGCGACTCCGGCCAGATGTCCGTCACGCCGCCCTTTCGGTTGCGCATGGGGGGGGCGCGCAT
>JBEIDC010000209.1:0-2029 GCA_040383665.1 Caulobacter sp. | reverse complement strand
CTTCCCGTTCTACACGGTGATGTTCGCCGAGACGGGACTGACCCCGATCCAGATTGGCCTGGCCCTGGCGGCATGGTCACTCACCGCGATCGTCCTGGAGATTCCGACCGGCGCCCTGGCCGACCGGGTGTCGCGCCGCTGGCTCCTCCTGTTCGCCCAGTTGTTCCGGGGATCCGGGTTCCTGCTGTGGTTTCTGTTTCCGGGCTTCTGGGGCTTCCTGGCCGGGCTGGTGCTGTGGGGCGTCAAGACGGCGCTGGTGTCCGGCACCTTTGAGGCGCTGCTGTTCGATGAGTTGAAGGCGGCTGGCCGGGAACAGGATTACGCTCGCGCCATCGGGCGCGCCCAGACAGGCCGCTTCGTCGGCGTCATGGCATCGGCGCTGGGCGCAGCCGCCCTGGCAGACCTGGGCTACCCGGCACTCACACTGATCAGCGCCGTAACCGCAGTCCTTGCGGCCGCCTCAGCGCTGGCGTTGCCGCGAGCGCCGTTGGCGCTGGCGATCCACAGAGTGAATCCGATCCATCGCATGCGGCAGGGCATTGTCGAGGCGTTGACCCGTCCGGGCGTGCTGCAGATTCTTCTGTTCATCGCGGGCATGCAGGCGCTGCTGGCTGCCTGCGAGGACTATTGGCAGATCTTTGCAATGGAAGTGGGCCTTCGCAGCGCCCAGATCGCCCTGTTTGTCGCCGCGATGGGTGGGGCCCAGGCTCTCGGCGCTGCTGTGGCGCACCGCGTGCCGCTGGGCCATCGCGCGGCCCTTCATGGTCTGGTGGTCCTGGCGGGCTGTTGCCTGATCGCCGCGGCGGCGACGTTCCAGACCTGGTCGGTGGCGCTGGCCGTTCTGTTCACCGGTTTGTGCCGCATCGCCGACGTCCAGGCTGACGCCCAGTTCCAGCACGCCCTCTCCGGTGAAGCGCGGGCGACGGTGGCCTCGGTCAAGGGGTTCGCCAGCCAGTGCGCCATCATGCTGCTGATCCTGAACTTTGGAGCCATGGCGCAGTTCAGCAGCTACCGAATGGCGTTCCTGGCGCATGGCGTGGCCTTGACGTTGCTGGGTCTCGGGTACGTGATGTGGTCGCTGCGGCGAGCTGGTGGGGCTCGCGCGCCAGAGGATACCCGATGAGCAGATCCAAACAGCCCGGTGTTGACCGCAGAAGTCTCGTGACCATCGGGGGCACCGCGATTGCGGCGACGTCGCTCGCGCGGCCGGGTCTGGCGTCGAAAGCATCCGGCGGACTGTCGTCGCTGGACGTCACGATCACAGAAGGCACCAACATCGCGGTCTCGGCGTCTCCCGACGGCCAGACCCTGGCCTTTGACCTCTTCGGGGTGATCTGGACGTTGCCGATCGCCGGCGGCGTGGCCAAGCGGCTCACCGATGATCTCACCGATGGCGCCCAGCCTGACTGGTCTCCGGACGGCAAGCGCCTGGTTTTCCAGTCCTATCGCGACGGCACGTTCCAGGTCTGGACCGTCGGCGCAGATGGCAAGGGCCTGACCCAGCACACCCGCGGATCCTTTGACTGCCGCGAGCCACGGTTCTCGCCGGACGGCAAATCCATCGCCTTTGGATCCGATCGAACCGGCGCCTATGCGATCCACATCCTCGATCTGGCTACGGGCACGACGCGGATCTGGGCGACGGCGAAGGGTCAGGCCTGCGAACCCGCCTGGTCGCCGGACAGCCGCCGCATCGCCTTTGCCGTGGACCGCGCCCGCGTCGAGATCGTCGACGTCAACGGCGTCCGCGAGACCGGCATCGCGATCCGAATCTCGTCCGAACGCGGAAGTCCGTCCGAATTGCGCAATCCCGCCTTCATGCCCGACGGCAAAGGCGTTGCCTGCCATATCGTCGCCAATGGCCGGACCCGCCTGCAGGGCCCGGACGGCGTCCTGGCGGAAGGTGAGGACATCTTTCCGTTCCGCCCATCCTGGTTGCCGAACGGTGACATGATTTACGCCGCTGACGGACAGATCCGCCGCCGCACGCCGGCAGGCGTCACCACGACCATCCCCTTCAGTCTTTCGG
>JBEIDC010000208.1:0-2092 GCA_040383665.1 Caulobacter sp. | reverse complement strand
GCCGTGGCCAGCGGCGCGACCGGCTTGGGCGCGGGCGCGGCGACTACAGGCTTGGCGGGCGCGGCCGCCACGGGCTTGGGCGCGGGCTTGAGGACGACCGGCTTGGCCGGCGCGGCGGCGATTTTCGGGGCGGGGGCGGCCTTCGCGGCGGGCTTGGGCGCGGCGTCTCCGCTCCACAGCCGGCGGGGCGACCAGCCGACCGTCGGACGGGGGGCGTAGCGGTTGCCGTAGACGCGGCGGCGCTCGGCCGCGGACATGTCCTCGGGATTGGCCACCGGCCGCATGGAGATTTCAAGCGTGCCGTCGGCTCGCCGCCGCACGATCAGGGGATAGGACGGCGCCGCGGCGGCGTCCGTCGCCTTCCGGCCCTTGGGCTCCGGCAGATGGTCGTACTTGTGGCCGTAGTACCGCACGCGTTCGGCGCGGGTCAGGTCGGCGGGGTTCGGAATAGGGGCCATGCCGGAGGACAGGCCGCCGGCCAGACCGGCGTCGACGGCCGGACGCGCCGAGGGCGCCGAGGGCGTCGAGCCCATCAGCACCGGCGCGGAACTTCCGCGGTCATAGGCCGCCGGCGGCGGACCGGCGTAGCCGTCGTCCGGCTGACCACCGCCACACCCGGTCAGAGCCAGAAATGCAACGCCTGACGCAACGCACGCCGACAGACGAACTAGGCCATTCAACATCGGAACCCCCGATCCCATGCCGAAGAAGAGGGGGCGATTTGGCCCCCGTCCGCTCGCAGGCGCGCAGAGAAACACGCCTTGGCGACGAAATCAAAACGGTTCGTTCAGATTTGAGTAACCTTTCCCCTGAGGCGCGAATTCAGCCGCGTTTGCGAGCGGCCTCGTACAGGGCGATGGCTGCGGCGTTGGAGACGTTCAGGCTTTCGAACCCGCCCGGCATGGGGATGCGCGCCAGGACGTCGCAGTGTTCCGAGACCAGGCGGCGCAAGCCTTCGCCCTCCGATCCCATCACCAGAACCGTCGGCGCGCCGTCCAGCGCCACGTCAAGGTCGACCTCCGAGGCGCCGTCGAGTCCGACCACCCGCCAACCCATTTCGGAGAGTTGTTCCAGGGCCCGCGACAGATTGACCACGATCGCGTGCGGCAGGCGATCAACCGCGCCGACGGCCGCCTTGGCCAGCGCTCCGGACAACGCCGGCGCGTGGCGATCCTGCAGGATCATGCCCTTTGCGCCGAACGCGGCCGCCGAGCGGAAGATGGCCCCGACGTTCTGCGGATCGGTCAGCTGGTCCAGCATGACCAGCACGCCGTCGGCCGGGCTGCCGATGTCCACTATAGAGAGCGCCTCGGGTGGGTCGATCTTCAGCGCCAGGCCCTGGTGGACGGCGCCCTGCGGCAGCTGGCGGCCGATGTCATGGGCCTCGACGGTCTCGATCCGCGTCCCGGGGAAGCGCCGACTCAGCGTCCTGGCGCGGTCCTCGGTGGCGAGAACCCGGCGCGGCGCGGGGCGCGCCGGGTTCGCCAGAGCGGCCTCGACGGCGTGGACTCCCCACAGCCAGTCCTTCGCATCCCCGGCGAAAACCCTTTGCGGGCGCGGCTTTCCGGGCTTTTCCGGACGATGCCGAAAGCCTTGTTTCCGGTCGTTGCGTTCATCAGACGAGGACACTATAAGACGCGCTCCGATTTGGGGCCCAGGTCGCTTCGCTTAGCCGCGAAGGGGCTGGCCGCCAAGGAAAGAGCACCATCGCGCGAGGGGGAATGTCCCGAGCGGCAAAGGGGGCGGACTGTAAATCCGCTGCGAAAGCTTCGTAGGTTCGAGTCCTACTTCCCCCACCACGCGCGATGAGCTCCGTCCCCGGCGCCGGGACCTCGAACGAACAGGAGACTACGGCGATCCCGCCGGAAAGGCGCGGGTATAGCACAATGGTAGTGCAGCAGCCTTCCAAGCTGAGGATGCCGGTTCGATCCCGGCTACCCGCTCCAGTCCCCTTTTCACGACACACGCCGCCAGCCCCAAGGTAGAGAACATGGCCAAGGAAAAGTTTGAACGTAACAAGCCGCACTGCAACATCGGCACGATTGGTCACGTTGACCATGGCAAGACGACGCTGACGGCTGCGATCACGATC
>JBEIDC010000207.1:0-2126 GCA_040383665.1 Caulobacter sp. | reverse complement strand
CCCTTAAATCAGACGTCGAAGTCCAGGCCCATGCCCTCGTAGGTGCCGCGTTCCTCGGCCCAGGTCTCGCGGACCTTCACATGCAGGAACAGGTGCACCTTGCGCTCGAGCAGGTCGGTCAGCTCCTCGCGCGCCGCCGAGCCGATCCATTTCAGGGTCTGGCCGTTGGCGCCGATGATGATGGCCCGCTGGCCCTCGCGCTCGACCAGCACGGTCTGCTCGATGCGCAGCGAGCCGTCGGCCCGCTCCTCGAAGGCGTGGGTCTCGACGCTGGCGGCGTAGGGCAGCTCCTCGTGGACCCGCAGGTAGAGCTTCTCCCGCGTGATCTCGGCGGCCAGCAGGCGCACCGGCAGGTCGGCGGTCTGGTCTTCCGGATAGAGCCACGGCCCCTCCGGCATCAGGCCGGCCAGCCGGGCCTTCAGGTCGTCGACCCCGGCGCCGGTGGCGGCGGAGATCATGAACACCTCGTCGTAGACGCCGGTGTCGAACAGGTCCTTGGCCACCGCCAGCATCCGCTCGCGCTTGACGCCGTCGATCTTGTTCAGCGCCAAGATGGCCTTGCGGCTGGCGCCCTTCAGGCCCTGGACGATGGAGCGAACGTCCTCGATGGCCTTCTTGTCGGCGCCCTTGGCCGTGCCGTCCTGCACGGCCAGCTCGGCCTGGACATCGACCAGATGAACGACCGCCTCGGCGTCCTCGGCCCCGGCCCAGGCCGAACGGACCATGGCGCGATCCAGCCGGCGGCGCGGCTTGAAGATGCCGGGCGTGTCGACCAGCACGATCTGGGCGCCCTCGTGCATGGCCACGCCGCGCACGGGAAAGCGCGTCGTCTGGACCTTCTGGGTGACGATGGAGACCTTGGCGCCGACAAGGCGGTTGGTCAGGGTGGACTTGCCGGCGTTGGGCGCGCCGATGATGGCGGCGAAGCCCGCGCGGGTGGGAGTGGTTTCAGTCATTGCGCGGGCGTGTAGCACAGCCGCCGGGGACATGCACTTCAGTGCGTGTCCCCTGCCGCTCCAAGCCGATGGGGACACGTACTGAAGTACATGTCCCCAAGACTACGCCGCCCCCTCCCGCCGCAGCAGCATCTGCAGCGCGGCGGACTTCTCGGCGTCCTGGCGGGAGCGGCCTTCGGCGTCTTCGGGCTCGTGGCCCTGGACGTGGACGCGGACGGTGAAGCTGGGCGCGTGGTCGGGGCCGGTGCGGCCGACGACCTCGTAGCGGGGCAGCGGCAGGCCGCGGGCCTGGGCCCATTCCTGCAGCTGGGTCTTGGGGTCGCGGCCCCGGGCCGGCGAGGGATCGGCGAACTCCTCGGCCCAGGCCTCCAGGAAGAAGGCGCGGGCGGTGTCCAGGCCGCCATCGATGTAGAGCGCGGCCATCAAGGCCTCGCAGGCGTCGCCGAGCACGCCGTCGCTCTCGCGCGCGCCGATCTTGCTGGCCGAGCCCGAAAGGCGCAGCGCCTGGGCCAGGCCGATACGGCGGGCGACGCGGGCGCAGGCCTTGCCGTTGACCAGATCGGCCAGCCGGGGCGAGAGCACGCCCTCCTTGGCGTCGGGATCCAGCGCCAGCAGCCGCTCGGCCGCCAGCAGGTTCAGCACCCGGTCGCCAAGGAACTCCAGCCGCTCGTTGTGGCGCACTTTGCGGGCCCCGTCGCCGACGCTGGCGTGGGTCAGGGCCCGCTCCAGCAGATCGCGGTCGGCGAAACTGTGGCCGATGCGCTGCTCCAGCGCCTCGACGGCCGGGAGCCGGGTGTTCATTTCAGGATGTTGAAGAACCGGCTGGGTCGGGCGTCCAGCACCCAGGTCCAGGGCTTGAACAGCGAGGCCTCGCCGTTCCAGGACAGCAGGATGATCTGCGCCTTGCCCACCAGGTTCTCGGCCGGGACGAAGCCGACATCCGCGCGGCTGTCGGCCGAGTTGTCGCGGTTGTCGCCCATGAAGAAGTAGTGGCCCGCCGGCACCAGGAACACCTGGGTGTCGTCAAGATCGCCGCGCGGTCCGCAGTCGTAGGTCTTGTAGGGGCGGCCCTCGGGGCTGGTCTCGCGGAAGCGTTCGACCTGGGCGCCGCTCCAGCAGACGCCCGGTGCGCCGGCGCCTTCCGACGTGCGGGGCACGGCCTTCTCGTTG
>JBEIDC010000206.1:0-2413 GCA_040383665.1 Caulobacter sp. | reverse complement strand
GCCTCCGCCCAGCCCACATCTTGAATCACAATCCGCCCCAAACAGGAATCCCGCGATTCAATCAAACCCAACCGCGCTCTAGGGGCGTTTGCGCTTCAGGATCCCGGCGATCAACGGAACGATCCGCTCCCGCCATGCCGGGCTGGTCGGGTCGATCAGCTCGAAGTGACCGGCGCCGCTGATGGTCACTTCCGTCGCCGACCAGCGCGCCGCAAACGGCGGTCCAAAGACCGGCGGGACGATAGGATCCAGTTCGCCGGAAACCACCACGACCGGCCCTGACGGCGCCTGCAGCCGGGCCGGCGAGGTGTCGACGTAAACGTCTCCCCCTGCCCGGGTCGCGGCCGAGACGAGATCATCGATGGTCTGTGGTCCGCCACAGCGATCCGGCCCGGTCGCCCGGAAGGCCTCAAGGTCGTTGATCCCGGCCAGGCTGACCGCGCCGCTCACCGGCAGGGGATCGGCGTCCCACAGCGGGCTCGACTTCGGCACGCCGGGACGCGCGGCCGCCCACATCGCGAGATGTCCGCCGGCCGAGTGTCCGACCAGCACGACGCGGGACAGGTCCAGGGCACGAGGGCCGGCCAGGCTCCGCAGATGGTCCAGGCCCATCGCCACGTCGCTAAAGGTTCCGGGCCAGGCCCCGCCCGGGTGGCCGATGCGGCGGTACTCAAGGTTCCACACCGCGTAGCCCCGGTCCCTCATGTCAGCGGCCAGGTAATCCATCAGCTCTGTTCCGGGCAGGTTCGCCTGCCAGCAGCCGCCATGGATCAGCACCACGACCGGAAACGGCCCCTCCCCTGACGGCCGCCAGAGCTCACCGAACTGCTGCGGACCGGAGCCGTAGGCGATCCTTTCGTCGGCGGAGGCGCGCGAACGGGCCAGCAGGTCGCTGAAGCTGATCGTGTCGGCGGCGAAGGCTTCGCTCGGCGGGGCGCAGGCGGTCATCAGAGCCAGGATAGCCGCAACGACCCCGCGTTTCACCCGTCTGCCTCGGCGACCTGCGCGGCCGGGAACAGCCGCTCGAACCGGCCGAGCGCCTGACCGTCGAGCCGGACGCGAAGGTGCATATTCGCCTCGCCGTCATGGCGGCCGACGACGCGGCCGTGCCGGTACAGCCAGGCCAGGGCCTCGCCGTCCGACTGGCTCAGGACGATGTCGATCTCGGGCGTGACATCGACCATCACCGCCAGCCGCTGCAGAAGCGCCTCGCAGCCCTCGCCCGTGACCGCCGAGACCATCGCCGCGCCCGCGCGACGGGCGGCGCCCTCGGCGTCATCGCGGTCGTCCGGCGCGAGCAGGTCGGCCTTGTTCCAGATCTCGATGATCCTTCGGCCCTCGTCGAGGGTGACGCCCAGCTCCTTGAGCACCGTCTCGACGTCGCGCTTCTGGGCGTCGGTGTCGACGTTGGCGATGTCGCGAACATGCAGGACGACATCGGCCTCCTGCACTTCCTCGAGCGTGGCGCGGAAGGCCTCGACCAGCTCATGCGGCAGGTCCGAGATGAAGCCCACCGTGTCGGACAGGATCGCCGGTCGCCCGCCGGGCAACTTCACGGTCCTCAGGGTCGGATCCAGCGTGGCGAACAGCATGTCCTCGGCGACGACGTCGGCCTCGGTCAGGCGATTGAACAGGGTCGACTTGCCGGCATTGGTATAGCCGACCAGCGCGATCGTCGGGTACGGCGCCTTCTTGCGGGCGGAACGATGCAGGGTGCGGGTGCGCCGCACCTCCTTCAGCTGCCGCTTCATCAGGATGATGCGGTCGGCGATCTGGCGGCGGTCGAGTTCAATCTGGGTTTCACCCGGACCGCCGGTGTTTCCGGTGCCGCCGCGTTGCCGTTCCAGGTGTGTCCAGGTGCGGACAAGCCGGGACTTCTCGTACTCCAGCCGGGCCAGTTCGACCTGCAGCACGCCTTCCTTGGTGCGTGCGCGGCGGCCGAAGATCTCCAGGATCACGCCGCTGCGGTCGACGACCTTGGCGTTCCAGGCCTTCTCGAGGTTACGCTGCTGGACCGGCGACAGGGCGTCGTCGACGACAACGACGTCGATGGCCTCGACCTCGCACAGCAGGCGCAGCTCCTCGACCTTGCCCTTGCCGAACAGGGTGGCGGGCGAACGCTCGCGCAGCGGCACGACCCGGGCCTCGACCACGGC
Organism: Caulobacter sp.; assembly: GCA_040383665.1. Taxonomy (GTDB): domain Bacteria; phylum Pseudomonadota; class Alphaproteobacteria; order Caulobacterales; family Caulobacteraceae; genus Caulobacter. Next base: position 257 of record JBEIDC010000206.1, on the reverse strand, counting down.
GAGGTCGAGCGCCAGGGAAAGCCCCACCGCCTCCTCAAGCCGGGCCTGGGGATTGCGCGCGAGGGCCTGCGAAGGCCTTACGGGGTGTAGGACCAGCGCCTTCTGGATCGGGACGCCGTGGTCGATGAGTTGGGTCAATCGTCTTGATCTGGGCCGGGCTCGTACAGCTGGACGGGCTGGGCGGGCATGATTGTCGAGATGGCGTGCTTGTACACCAGCTGGGACTGGCCGTCGCGGCGCAGCAGGACACAGAAGTT
>JBEIDC010000205.1:0-2446 GCA_040383665.1 Caulobacter sp. | reverse complement strand
GTGCAAAAGGCGGCAGGTGTTGCTGCACCTTGACTGACGCAGTTAGTTTGCGGCGGCAGAGTAGCTGCCGACGCTAACGAGCAGCCCGAAGAGTAGCTTTCCGGCGCAGGCTGGCTGCGCGCCAACGTCCGGGTGTTCTGACCCCCTTGAAGTGATCCATCCCTTATGTTGGTCCGAGGACCATTTTGGATGGGTGGAACGATGGCAAGGAAGCGCCACAAGCCCGAAGAGATCGTCGCCAAGTTGCGGCAGGTTGATGTCCTGACCGGTCAGGACCGTTAGGCTGACTGGGTGTTGCCGGTCGCCAGTTCGCTATGGGTTGGCCCCGGTTGCCGAGGTGCTCCAAAAAACCACTCAGTTCGGCAGCCTTTTATCTAACTGAAAAGACTTGTAGTTTTTGGCTCCACACCAAATCGCCACGGTGCGGAGGTCTGGAGACTATCCGGGCTTTCGGAGAGAAAATCGGCCGTTTCCTGGCAAGCGCAGTGCGGAGCCGGTTCGGCGAAACCCTGTAATACAACGGGATTTTCCGGCCTCGCCCAAGCCGCAGAGAGAGTTGTGGCGAGAGGCGATGGCGGTGGGGGCAGGCTAACGCCAACCCGTCTCCAGTTTGCCCCCGCCCCGGACTTTGTCGAGGCGGGAACAGAGAATGGTGTCTAGAAGTTAGCCGTCTTCACCATCCCGCCATCTACCCGAAGGTTGGCGCCGGTTATGTAGCCGGCCAGCGGACTGGCCAGGAAGACGACGGCGTCGCCGACCTCCCGCGCCGTGCCGTGCCGGCCGAGAACTGAAAGCCGCGCCGCGGACTCGAACAGCGCCGGCTGGTGCGTGCGGATCTGATCCCAGACGCCGCCTTCGAAGAAGATCGGTCCGGGCGAGACGGTGTTCACCCGCAGGCCCTTGCCGCCGAAGCGGGCCGATAGCTGGCCGGCGTAGTTGACCAGCGCGGCCTTCATCGTGCCGTAGGCCTCCTCGCCTGGCGGCAGGTTCGTCAGCACCCCGGCGATCGAGGAGATGAACACCAGGGACGGCGCCTCTCCCTTGAGCAGCGCGGGAACGGCCAGCTCGGCGAGGCGGACATGCTGCAGCAGGTCCGTTTCAAACGTCTCGCGCCACATCTCCTCGCCAGTGATCGTCACCCGTGTGGAGACGTTGCTGACGACAATATCCAGGCCGCCGAGTTGTTCGACGGCTACGGCGAACCAGGCCTCGAAGGCTGACCTGTCCCGGACGTCGAGAGTCGCGCCGTGAACTTCGCCACCCATTGCGGATGCCTCAGCTTCGAGCGCGGCAAGACCGTCCGCGCCGCGTGCGCATGTCGCGACTGTGCAGCCTTCAGCCAGCAGGGCGCGAACAATCTCGCGGCCGATGCCACGGCTACCGCCGGTGACGAGGGCGCGCTTGCCCTTGAGTTTCAGGTCCATGATGTCTCTCCGGATCTATCGGGCGCGTATGCCGCCGTCGACGGGCAGGGCCGCGCCAGTGATGAAGCTGGCCGTATCACCGGCCAGGAAGACGATGGCGTCGGCGACCTCGGCGGGTTGGCCGTAGCGGCCGAGCGGAATGCCCTTGGCGAAATCCCGCGAGAAGCCCTCCGGGTCTTCCGGGCGATACTGATTGGCCAGGGCGGCGGTCATGTCGGTTACGATAGGAGCGGGACAGACGGCGTTGACCCGCACGCCCCGGTCCGAAAATTCCATCGCGGCGAGCTTGGTCATGCCGATGACCGCGTGCTTGCTGGCGGTGTAGGCGATGGTGTTGCGGCCGCCGCCGATCCCCGAGATCGAGGACACGTTGACGATGGCGCCTCGCGTCGCAGCGAGCGCTTCGGCGCAGGTGCGGATACCGAGGAAGACGCCGCGGGTGTTCACAGCATGAACCTGATCGAACGCCGCGACACTGCAGTCGACGAGCGGACCGACCGGACCCGTGATGCCGGCGTTGTTGACGAGCACATTAAGCCGCCCGAACGCCTCCAGCGTAGCGCCGAGCGCCCGTGCCCAGTCGCTCTCGACCGAGACGTCGCCGCTGATGACAATGGAGCGCCTCCCATGGGCTGCGACAGCAGCGACGGCAGCGTTCATGTCCGCGCCAGGAAGGTCAAACAGCGCCACGTCAGCGCCAGCCCGGGCGAGCGCATCTGAGGCGGCCAGACCGATCCCCTTTGCCGCGCCCGTGACCAGAGCGACGCGCCCTTCCAGCCCCGAATGGATCATGTCAGATATCCTGTTTCTGGTTGAGCTTCTGGTGGTCGCGGCTGACCGCCTCGAGCACACGCGGGTGAGACAGCGCGCTGACGGACAGCGCTTCCGCCCCGGGCGCCCAGGTAATCAGCTCAAGGACGTTGCCGTCCGGATCGCGCAGATAGGCGGCCCGCGCGCGACCCAGATCCTCCGGCGGCCCATGCGGTCGGGCGCCCAGCTCCACGGCCCGGGCGAAGACGGCC
>JBEIDC010000204.1:0-2472 GCA_040383665.1 Caulobacter sp. | reverse complement strand
GCCTGCGGGCGCGCGGGCGTGGCGGCGGCCACCGGCGCGGCGGCGGGCCTGTCATTGAGGCTGGTCGGCGGGGCCGGCTTTGGCGAGACCTGCGGGCCTGGCCCATAGGCGGCGGTCGGGGCCTGGGCGGACGTCGAGGGATAGGGGGCGGCGCGTTGTCCGGCCGGTGCGGCGGCCGCCGGCGCGGCGGCCGGCCGGCCATAGAAGCTGGTCGACAGAGCCGGCTTCGGCGCCGCCTCCGGGACAGCCCCGTAGTCGGCGATGGGAACCTGGGCGGACATCGAGGGATAGGGGGCGGCGCGTTGTCCGGCGAGGGCGGCGGACTGCGGGCTCACGGGGGCTTCATAGCGGGGCGCGGGCGCGGACGGCGCGGCGGCCATCGGCGCCGCGGCAGGCCTGTCGTAGAGGCTGTTCGGCAGGGCCGGCGGCGCAACCTGGGGGGCAGGCCCATAGTCGGCGGTGATCGGGGCCTGGGCTGACATCGAGGGATAGGGGGCGGTGCGTTGGCCGGCGAAGGCGGCGACCGGTCCGGCCCAGGGGGCGACGGGTTGGGGCATGGCAGACGCCGCGGACGCGGGCGTCGCCGCCGTCTGTGCGGGGGTCTTGCCGGTCCAGGTCAGCATCGGCCCGGTGTAGGGCGCGGCGGTCTGTCCGGACGCGGCCCTTGAACGGTCGCGGGCCGGACCATAGCGATCTTCGGCGGCCTGCGCGGCTGTAGCGCTGACCGTCAGGATTGTGATCGCGAGAACGAGACGCATGCCGGAGTCCGCCGCAGGGGTACGGCTCTGTCCTTACCGCGCGCCGCTTAATCGCCGCCTAACGGCCCCGCCACCAGACCAGGGCTCGCCGTTCCGCCATCTGCAGCAGCGCATGCAGCACCGCGGCCATTACGGCCAGGACGAACAGCGCCGCGAACATGCTGGCGGTCTGAAGCCGGTTGCCCGCCTCAAGGATCCGCCAGGCCAGGCCCTGGGCGCCGCCGGATCCGGCGACGAACTCACCGATCACCGCGCCGATCACGGCCAGACCGGCCGCCACCTTGTGCCCCTCCAGCAGGAAGGGCACCGCCGACGGCAGCCGCAGCCGAAGCAGCTTCTGCCGGCGGCTGGCGCCATAGAGATCGAACAGGCGCTCCAGATCGGGGTCGGCCGCCTTTAGCCCGGTGACAGCGCCCGAGAAGATCGGAAAGAAGGCGACGATCGTGGCCAGCACCACAACGGCCCGCTCCGGATGGTCGAGCCCCGCCCAGATGATGACCAGCGGAGCGACGGCGATCACCGGCGTCACCTGCAGTGTGACGGCCACCGGCTGGACGGCGCGCTCGATCACAGGGCTGAGGGCCGTCAGCAGCGCCAGGGCCGAGGCCAGCACGCTGGCCACCACCAGCGCGGTCAACGCGGTGAACAGGGTGTTCCAGGCCGAGGACAGCAGCAGGGGCCAGCCCTCGGCCAGGCTCGCGCCGATCGCCGAGGGCGGCGGCAGCAGATAGGCCGGCACGCCGGTCAGCCGGCAAGCCGCTTCCCAGATCGCCAGCAGCAGGGCGATGAAGACCAGAGGAATGGCGATGGCCGTCAACGACTTCATGCCGCCCGCTCCATGCCCTTGGCCAGAAGGGCCGAGACGGTCTCGGCGGCGGCGCGGAAGGATTCTGTGACCCGGAAGCCGGCGGGACGGGGCAGGGGCGCCTCGATGGCGACCTCGCCGGCGATGACCCCCGGTCCGGACGTCATGACCACCACACGCGAGGCCATGTAGACGGCCTCCTCGACATTGTGGGTCACGAAGAGGATGGCGGGCTTCAGCTCCGCCCAAAGGGCCAGCACGTCGTCGGCCAGGGTGCGGCGGGTGATCTCGTCCAGGGCCGCGAACGGCTCGTCCAGCAGCAGCAGGCGGGGCCGGGTGACCAGCGCCCGGGCCAGCGACACCCGCATGGCCATGCCGCCCGAGAGTTGCGCCGGCCGCGATACGTCCACACCGGCCAGGCCGACGCGGGCCAGCGCCTCCGACGCCCGCGCCCGGGCCGTGCGGCGGTCCACGCCCGACAGCTCCAGCGGCAGGGCGACGTTGGGCGCCGCGCTCATCCACGGCGCCAGGGTGGCGGCCTGGAAGACCAGCGAGGTCTCGCCCCGCCCGGTCTCGCGTTGAACGACGCCTCGGGTCGGCTGCTCAAGCCCGGCCAGCAGCCGCATGGCCGTCGATTTGCCGCAGCCGGACGGCCCGACCAGGGCGATGATCTCGCCCTCGCCGATCGCCAGGTCGACGGGGCCCAGCACGCGCCCCCGCCCGCGATAGTCGACCTCGACGTTGGTGAGCGAGGCGGTCATGCGATGAAATCCAGCAGCCCTGATCCGGGCCAGAAGCCCCCTGGCGGTCTCTCTATCCCGTCATGGCCCGACTCGGTCGGGCCACCTATGCGTGGTGAGCTTGCCGGAAGAGCGCCAGCCGATGAGCCGCGCGTTGCTCCGTGGGCCG
>JBEIDC010000203.1:0-2475 GCA_040383665.1 Caulobacter sp. | reverse complement strand
GGCGCTCCGCGGGGGGCGGGCGGGGCTCCCGGCGTGCGCCACTCCCACTTGGGAGCGGGTGACCCCCCCCCCCCCGCCGGGGTATGGTGGGTGGCGGGGCACGCGCCGCCGTGAGACGGCCGCGCGCCGTGTTCGTCTTCATCACAGATCGGGACGCCGGCCGACCGCCTCTGCTTCCCGCTCCACCATGCTCCGCATGGTCCCCCTCTCCCAAGAGGGAGAGGAAAGGATTTTCCATGACCACCCCCCGTTTCCGCCTCGACCGCCAGGTGACGCTGGCGGTCATTATCACCGTCGCCATCCAGGCGGCGGGCGGCCTCCTTTGGGCCGGGCGGGCCTCGGCGCGGATCGACGAGCTGGAGCGGCGTGTCGAGGGCCAGGGCCCGACCGCCGAGCGGTTGGCCCGGGTCGAGGAACAGATCGCCGGCCTGCGCCTGACGCTGGAGCGGCTCGAACGACGGCTGGAGAGCGGAGAGCTTTAGGCGCTGTGCGTCCTTCGACACGCCCGCAGCGCGGGCTGCTCAGGATGACTGACTTTTCCTTGTCATGGTGAGCAGCGGCCGCAGGCCGCGTGTCGAACCACGCAAGGTCTCGATGAAGGCCAATCGAATGACTTCTGAAACCCACATCTCCGGCTATGCCTCGCTGTTCTGGACCCGCGACCTCAATGACGACGTGACCGCGGCCGGGGCGTTCGGCGCCTCGCTGGCGGCGCGGGGCGCGGGCGGGGTCAAGATGCTCTGCCAGCACGACGCGGACCGGCCCGTCGGGGTCTGGGACGAGGTCGTCGAGGACGGTCGCGGCCTTTTCGTACGCGGCCGTATTCTGGACGCGACGCCGGAGGGCCGCCTGTGCGCGGCCCTGGTCCGGGCCGGCGCGATGGACGGCCTGTCGATCGGCTTCAGGACCACCAAGGCCCGGCCCGACGACAGCGGCCGGCTGCGGGTGCTGACCGAGGTCGACCTGTGGGAGGTCTCGATCGTGACCTTCCCGATGCTGCCCGGCGCGCGGATATCATCAGTTTCCCTTCTCCCTCGGGAGAAGGTGGCCGCGTGAGCGGCCGGATGAGGGGGCTCCCGGCCCTCTCCCCTCGCGGGTCTGCCTCTGCGGCGTGACCCCTCATCCGTCCTGCTCAGCCGCTGCGCGGCGACGCAGGACACCTTCTCCCAAGGGAGAAGGGTTTCCCTGGAGACTCCATGAAAGAGACCAAACACGCGGCGGCGGATCCCGCCGCGCGCGCCGCCATGCATGACGTCATGGCCGCGTTCGAGGCCTTCAAGGCCGTCAACGACGAGCGTCTGAACGCGCTGGAGACCAGGCGGGGCGACGCCCTGCTGGAGGAGAAGGTGGCGCGGATCGACGCCACGCTGCAGGCGGCGCAGGGCCGGCTCGACCGGGCCCTGACCGACGGCCGGCGCCCCGCGCTGGGCGTCGGCGAAGGCGGCCTGGTCGTCGTCGCCGACGAGCGCAAGCAGGCCTGGGACGGCTATCTCAAGACCGGCCAGAGCTCGGCGATGATCCTCGAGGCCAAGGGCCTGAGCGAGGGCGTGCCCACCGCCGGCGGCTATGTCGCCCCGCCCGAGACCGAGCGGATGATCGAGCGGCGGCTGCAGATGGCCTCGCCGATGCGCGACATCGCCACCGTCCGCACCATCGGCGCCGGCGTGTTCCGCAAGCCGGTCAGCACCGCCGGCATCGAGAGCGGCTGGGTGGCCGAGACCGACGCGCGGCCGGAGACCGATCCGCCTGTCCTGGCCCTGCTGGAGTTCCCGGCGGCCGACCTCTACGCCAGCCCGGCGGCGACCCAGGCCCTGCTCGACGACGCCTTCGTCAACCTCGACGAATGGCTGGCCGCCGAGTGCGAGGACGCCTTCGCGGCCCAGGAGACCGACGCCTTCGTCAACGGCAACGGGACCAACAAGCCCAAGGGCTTCCTCAGCTACACCAAGGTCGCCGACGCGTCGCAGGCCTGGGGCGAGATCGGCTTCGTGCTCTCGGGCGCGGCGGGCGGCTTCCACGCAACCACCCCCGTCGACCGGATCATCGACCTGATCTATGCGCCGAAGGCCCAGTACCGCGCCAATGGCCGGTTCGTGCTCAACCGGCGCACGGCGGCCCAGATCCGCAAGTTCAAGGACGCGGACGGGAACTACATCTGGTCGCCGGCCACGGCGCCGGGGGCTCCGGCCACGCTGCTGGGCTATCCGGTCACCGAGATCGAGACCATGCCCGACGTGGCGGCGAACAGCTTCGCCCTGGCCTTCGGCGACTTCGCCAAGGGCTACCTGATCGTCGATCGGGCTGGCGTCCGCGTGCTGCGCGACCCCTACAGCGCCAAGCCGTACGTGCTGTTCTACACCACCAAGCGCGTCGGCGGCGGCGTGCAGAACTTCGACGCCATCAAGCTGATGAAGTTCGCGGCGTCGTAGGACAATCCTCCCCAGCTTGCTGGGGAGGGGGACCGCCGGAACGGCG
>JBEIDC010000202.1:0-2480 GCA_040383665.1 Caulobacter sp. | reverse complement strand
GCGGGTGGGGTGGGTGTTGATTTTCTGGTCTGTATTTTTTTTGTGTTTGTTGTGGGTTTTTTCTCACAACCCTACCGTTTTTGGGGGGGTGGGGCACCGCGTGCTGGGGTGTGGTGTGGAGACGCCGCGCGACGACGCTCCCTTCCACGCCGTGGAACGAGTCCGCGCACCGACTCCCCTCCACCACGCTTCGCGTGGTCCCCCTCCCCGGCGGAGCCGGGGAGGATCACCGAGAGATGCACCATGCCCCCCATCACCCTGGCCGAGGCCAAGGCGTTCCTGCGCGTCACCGACGCCGCCGAGGACGCGCTGATCCAGCTGTTGATCGACGCGGCGACCGAGCGGGTCGAGCTGGCCGTCGGCATGGTCCTGACCGACCCGGCGCCGGCCCCGCTGCGGCTGGCGATCCTGATGCTGGTCGCCCACGGCCACGAGCACCGCGAGGGCGAGGTTCCCGCCGCGCTCATCGAGCCCTGGCTGGCGCCCTACCGGAGCGCCCGGCTGTGACCATCGCCTCCCTGCGCACCCTGGCGGTGCTGGAAGCCCTGTCCGAGGCGGAGACCGTGTTCGGCGGCCGGTCGCGGACCTGGACCGAGGTCGCCGCCGTCTGGGTCGACCTGCGGCCCGCTGGCCATCGGGAGGCCGGCGACGGCGCGACGCGGCCCGTCCTGACCGAGACCGCCGAGGCCGAGGCCCGCACCGGCGTCGCCGCCCGCGGCATGCGGCTGAAGGCCGGGGGCGAGCCCTGGCGGATCGTCGCCGTGCAGCCCGGCCGGCCACGCCCGGGCCGCATGATCCTCAAGCTGGAAAGAGCCTGGCCATGAGCCCCGACCTGGCGCTGCACAGGGCGCTGCTCGACCATCTGCGCGCCGACGCGTCGGTCAAGGCGCTGCTGGGCGATCCCGCCCGCGTGCATGACGAACCGCCGGAGACCCCGATCCATCCCTATGTCGCGCTGGGCCGCGCCGAGACCCGGCCCTGGGGCGGGGTGGACGGGGAGGGGATCGAGCACCTGCTGACCCTGACCTGCGTCTCGCGCTTCGATGGTGCCGAGGAGGTCAAGGCGGTGATCGCCGCCCTGCGCACGGCCCTGCACGGCGCGGCCCCGACGCTCGACGGCCACCGCCTGGTCAACCTGCGCGTCACCTACGCCGACGTCTTCCGCGCCCCCGGCTGGCGGCCGCTCTACGGCGTGCTGCGGATCCGGGCGGTGACGGAAGAGCTGTAGCGCTCTCCCTCCCCGTATGGGGAGGGTGGACGGCCGAAGGCCGGACGGGTGGGGAACCGCCTGGTCGCCGGTCAGCGCCGACCTTCGCCAACCTTTGCCCCACCCGGCCGCTTCGCGGCCACCCTCCCCATGCGGGGAGGGAGGAAAAGGAGACACCCCATGACCGCCCAACGCGGAAAAGACATCCTGCTCAAGATCGGCGATGGCGAGGAGCCCGAGGCCTTCGTCACCGTCGCCGGCCTGCGGGCGCGGACCATCTCGCTGAACGCCCGGACCGTCGACGCCACCGACGGCGACAGCGCCGGCCGCTGGCGCGAGCTGCTGGCCGGGGCCGGGGTGAAACAGGCCAGCGTCAGCGGCGCCGGCATCTTCCGCGACGCCGCCAGCGACGCCATGATCCGCGAGGCCTTCTTCGCCCAGTCGGCCCGGACCTGGCGGCTGATCATTCCCGACTTCGGCCGGCTGCAGGGACCCTTCCTGGTCGTGGCGCTGGAGTATGCCGGCGAACACGAGGGCGAGGCCACCTGGGCCCTGACCCTGGCCTCGGCCGGCGAGATCGCCTTCGAGGCGCTGACGTGATCGCCGCCAACGCCGCCCGGGGCGAAGTGGTCGTCCCCCTGGTCGGAACGCCGCGCCGGCTGTGCCTGACCCTGGGCGCGCTGGCCGAGCTGGAGAGCGCGTTCGAGGTCGACGGCTTCGCGGCCCTGGCCGAACGCCTGCGGACGCTGTCGGCGCGGGACCTGGCCTTCGTGCTCGCCGCCCTGCTGCGCGGCGGCGGCGAGGCGGGGGTCGATGTCTCGGCCGTCGACTTCCGCGAGGCGGCGGCGGCGGTCGCGGCGGCCTTCACGGCGGCGGCGCGATGACCCCTTGGCCGGGCCTGCTGCGGCTGGCCGCGCTGCGCTTCGGCGTCGCGCCGGAGGCCTTCTGGCGGCTGTCGCTGGTCGAATGGCGGGCGCTGGTCGACGAGGACCCGGGCGCCCTCAACCGCGCGGGGCTGGAGGCCCTTACCCGAGCCTGGCCGGATGGATGATCCCATGACCTTTGACAATGACGGCCTCGCCGGCCTGCCCCGCCAGACGGCGGAGGCGGCCGCCGCGCTGGAGGCCCTGAAGGAACCCGCCGCCCGCGCCGCCGCCACCATTGACGAGGCCTTCGCGCGGGCGGGCGAGAGCCTGGCCCGGTCGCTGGGCCGGGCGGCGGCGGACGGCGAGGTGTCGCTGGCCGAACTGGCCCAGGCGGTGCTTGCGGCGGT
>JBEIDC010000201.1:0-2496 GCA_040383665.1 Caulobacter sp. | reverse complement strand
GGCGGGCGCCGACTGGACGCCGTCGGTCCGCATGTAGGTGATCAGGCCAACGGTCTCGCCGCCGATGTCGATGCCCTCATAGAGCTTCTGGGCCGCCTGCATGGTGCGCTGGGCGGAGAAGCCGAGCTTGCGCGAGGCTTCCTGCTGCAGGGTCGAGGTTGTGAACGGCGGCGGCGGCGTGCGCTTGGCCGGCTTCTTCTCGACCGAATGGACCTTGAAGGTCGCGGCCTGCACCGCCGCCTGGGCGGCCTGGGCCGAGGCCTCGTTGCCGAGGTCGAACTTGGTGAGCTTCCTGCCCTCGTGCTTGACCAGGCGGGCGAGGAACGGATCGGCGCCGGCGGCGACGTCGGCCTCGACGGTCCAGTATTCCTGGGTGCGGAAGCGTTCGATCTCGATCTCGCGGTCGACGATCAGTCGCAGGCTGACCGACTGCACACGCCCGGCCGAGCGGCTGCCCGGCAGCTTGCGCCACAGCACCGGCGACAGGGTGAAGCCGACGAGGTAGTCGAGCGCCCGGCGGGCCAGGTAGGCCTCGACCAGCTCCATGTCGATTTCGCGCGGGTGGGCGATGGCGTCGAGCACGGCCGTCTTTGTGATGGCGTTGAAGGTCGCGCGCTGGACCTTCACGTCCTTGAGCGCCTTCTTCTTCTGCAGGACTTCCAGCAGGTGCCAGCTGATCGCCTCGCCCTCGCGGTCGGGGTCGGTGGCGAGGAACAGGGTGTCGGCGCCCTTCACGGCGTCGACGATGTCGCTGATCCGCTTGGCCGACTTGGCGTCGACCTCCCAGCTCATCGAGAAGTCGTCGTCCGGCAGCACCGAACCGTCCTTGGAGGGCAGGTCGCGGACGTGGCCGTAGGAGGCGAGAACCTTGTAGTCCGAGCCCAGGTACTTGTTGATGGTCTTGGCCTTGGCCGGGCTCTCGACGACGACGACGTGCATGCTTGTCCGGGAATGATCAGGAGAGTCGACGGGCGGTATCGCCTGCCGAGCGAGCGCGGAAAGTGGGGGCGGGGCAGGGGCAATGTCAACTTGGCGCGGCTTCGTCCAGCGCGAATCGCCAGGCGGCGCCCGTTTGGACGCGCCATCGGGCAGCTCTGGAGCATCGCCGTCCGCCGCGCCTTTGGGCGCGGAACGCCCTGGCCTTCGGGGTCGTCTGGTCTGAGGGGGAGGGTGTCGGCCGACCGGCGCCCGATACGGAGGGGCTGGGGGGGCTGTTCAGGACCGCACCGGATGCGATCGACCGACGCTCATAATCTCGCGGACCGATATGGCCGTCCCAAGCCCTGATTGTGACCATTCGGCGCCGCTGCCGACCGTGGTTTGCGGAACACAGGCGGCGGCGGAAATGCGGCGAACGGGTTATGGCGCGTTGCGCGTCAAAAGATCGGGCCCGATAGTGCGCTCGACGACGGGCCGGCGACGGGCCGTCAGGGCGTGGGGCCCCGCGATGCTTCCAGGTTCCCGGTGGGGCCTGCGCGGTTCAGTTGAAGCGGCGAAAGGCGATCCGAAAGGGTCGCCTTTTGGCTGTCTGCCCTGCGAGACCATGCCGTCGAGTCCGATAACGGCCCGGCCGGCCAGCGACAGCTCCACCAGGGCGGCGAACACCGCCGGCGCCGGGGCGCCCGCCGCCCGCACCAGATCGTCCGGCGAGACGGGCGTGGGCGAGAGCAGATCGGCCAGCCGGTCTTGCAACGCCGCGTCCGGCTCCGCCGCGACCGGCCCGCGCCAGCTGCGCCGCTCGGGCTCGCCCAGGCCGCCAAGGCCTTCCAGAACGCGGAGCACGTCCTCCACGCCCTCGCAGACCGCCGCGCCCTGGCGCAGCAGGTCGTTGGTCCCGCGCGCCCGGGGGTCGAGCGGCGAGCCCGGCACGGCCAGCACCTCGCGCCCCTGTTCGGCGGCAAGGCGGGCGGTGATCAGCGAGCCGGACTTCAGCTCCGCCTCAACGACGACCACGGCCCGCGACAGGCCGCTGATCAGCCGGTTTCTGCGCGGGAAGTCGCGGGCTTGGGCGCGGTGGTCGGGCGGGCTTTCGGAGACGATGGCGCCGCGCTGCGCGATGCGGGCATGCAGGTCGGCATGTTCGGGCGGATAGAGGTCGCCTACGCCGCCGCCCAGCACCGCGACCGTGCCGGTCTCCAGCGCGCCTTCGTGCGCCGCGCCGTCGATGCCTCGCGCCAGGCCGGAGACCACGACCAGTCCGGCCTTGCCCAGATCCACGGCCAGGGCGCGGGCGAAGCGCTGGCCGGCCGCCGAGGCGACGCGGGCTCCGACGACCCCGACGGCGGGGCGCGACAGCATCGCGGCCTCGCCCAGCACCCAGATCAGCGGCGGCGGCGGGTCCAGGGCGGCCAGCAGGGGTGATGGGGTGGACGCCCCCCGACGGCATCTACGTGCCAGAGTGAGGGTGTTGATCTTCACTCAAGGGAGGCGTCCATGGGAGACGTTACCATCATTGGTCTGGATATCGCCAAGTCTGTGTTCCAGGCGCACGGGGCG
>JBEIDC010000200.1:0-2584 GCA_040383665.1 Caulobacter sp. | reverse complement strand
GAACTGCGCCAGGGCGCGCTCGCGCTGGCCCTGGCTCTTGTCGCCGTGGATCGAGGCGGCCTCGATGCCGATGGCGGTCAGGCCCTTGGCGACGCGATCGGCGCCGCGCTTGGTGCGGGTGAAGACCAGCACGCGCTTGAACGACGCATCGTCGAACAGCTCCGCCAGAAGGGCGCGCTTGCGGGCCGTTTCGATGAACAGGACCTTCTGGTCGATCTTCTCGACGGTCGTGGCCTGCGGCGTCACCGACACCTTGGACGGCGACTTCAGCAGCTCGCCGGCCAGCTTCTCGATTTCCGAGGGCATGGTGGCGGAGAAGAACAGGTTCTGACGCTTTTGCGGCAGGCCCTTCACGATGCGGCGGATCGGCACCACGAAGCCCATGTCGAGCATCTGGTCGGCCTCGTCGAGCACGAAGACCTCGACCTCCGACAGGACGGCGACCTTCTCGTTGATGTGGTCGATCAGGCGGCCGGGCGTGGCGACCAGGATGTCGACGCCGGCGGCCAGGGCGCGGACCTGCGGGCCGTACTTGACGCCGCCGAACACGACGGCGACCGACAGGCCCATGCCGGCGCCGTAGGCGCGGAAGCTGTCGGCGATCTGGGTGGCCAGTTCACGGGTGGGCGACAGGACCAGGCAGCGGCAGCCGCGGCGCGGGGCCGGCTTCTTGTCGGCGGCCAGGCGGTGCAGGATCGGCAGGGCGAAGGCGGCGGTCTTGCCGGTGCCCGTCTGGGCGATGCCGAGCAGATCCTTGCCTTCCATCACCAGCGGGATCGCCTGGGCCTGGATGGGGGTGGGGGTGGTGTAGCCCTCGGCGGCCAGCGCCGTGAGCAGCGGCTTGGCGAGGCCAAGCGAAGCGAAGTTCGTCATGAATGTCTTTCGTATGCGACCAGGGCCGCGCGGCCTTGCGGGCCGGCGGTCGGAAGCGGGGTCTCGTTGGGAGACGCCCCGCGTAATGGCGTCGCTATGGGGTCGGTCGGCGGAAGGCCCGGGGAGCGCCGAGGTGGCGCCTTACGCGGCCGGGCAGGGCCGATGGCGCGGCGAGATCGCTGCGCAGGACGCTCATGTGGCAGTGCAGCATGGGAAAGTCAAGGAACTGTACCGTCTGCCACGGGACCAGCCATCGGCGTATAGGCCTCAAGCCGGCACGTCCCCGTGGTGGTCTGCAGACCCGGAACGACAAAGTTCAGCTTTCTGTCTCGCGTTCTGATGGTGAACTGTCGATGCGGCTTGTCGACGAAGATGACCGCTTCGTCGGTCACGCGGTTGATCGGCGCGAGCGTTTCCTTGCAGGCGTCATCGTTCCAGCACCAAAGGTTTCGGTCCAGGTCTACCGAGTAGCGGCGCGTCACCTTGCGAGGCGGTGGCCGCACGCCGACGACCTGCGCCGTAATGGTGAGGGTAGCCTCGCAGGCATAATCAAACTGGCGGGGCAGAGGCGCGGCGCTGACGACGGTCGTCATCAGCAAGGCGACGCCTGCCGCGAGTCCGGGAAGGACGGTGTGGATCATCAGAACCGCTCCCCGACCATCTCCTCGCTCTTCGCCCACAGCGCATCGGCCCGCGCCGGGTCGATCGCGTAGCCGCGCACGCCGCCACGGCCTTCTTCCTGCAGCTCGGCGACGTGGCAGTCCTCGCAGTATGTCCCGCCGACCAGATCGCCCGGCGCCGTCGCCGCCCAGACCGACGTCGCCGCGCCCTGCGGGATGGTCTTGAATTCGAAGGCGGGCTTGCCGGCGGCGGCGTTGGCGGCGGTGATGCTGCTCATCATCTGCTCCACCAGCGCGGGCGTCATGTGCCGCCCCAGCTCGGTCTGGACGCCGCCCGGGTGGACAGCCACCCCGCGCACGCCGCGCGCCCTGTGCCGCTTGTCGAAGCCGACCGCGAACAGCGCATTGGCGGTCTTGGACCGGCCATAGGCGCCAAACTCGGTGTAAGGCGTAGTCTCGAAGTTGGGGTCGTCCAGGTCGACGTCGGCGAACCGGTGGCCGGCCGAGGACAGGCTGACGAACCGGCCGCCGTCGCGGATCAGCGACGCAATGCGGTTGACGAACACGAAATGGCCGAGGTGATTGGTGCCGAACTGCGTCTCGAAGCCGTCGGCGGTCTTGCCCTGCGGACAGGCCATGATGCCGGCGTTGGCGATGACGATGTCGAACCGGCGCCCGTCGGTCAGCAGCGCGTCGGCGCAGGCCCGCACGCTCTTCAAGTCCGCCAGGTCCAGCTGGACCAGCTCCAGCGACCCGCCGTTCGCGGCCTGGTCGCGCACCACCTGCGTCGCGCCCTCCGCCTTCTTCAGGTCCCGCGCCGCGCCGACCACCTGCGCGCCATGGGCGGCCAGCGCCCTGCAGGTCTCCACCCCCAGCCCGGCCGAGGCGCCGGTGACCAGCACCCGCTTGCCGGACACATCGACGCCCGAGAGGACCTCGTCGGTGGTGGTGGTCGCGCCGAAGGTCATGGTGGTTTCCTTGCTCTTTTTCGTCATGGCCCGACTTGTTCGGGCCACCCATGAACACCGCGCTCTAGGAAGGCGCGCGGGGACAGGGCGGATTATTCCTGCAAGCTCACCACGCATGGGTGG
>JBEIDC010000199.1:0-2671 GCA_040383665.1 Caulobacter sp. | reverse complement strand
GAGCTCCCCCGAGCCCAGCAGCATGACCCGGACAGCGGTCGGCGAAAGCGGGGTGCCGAGGCGCATAGTCTAGAGTTTCGCCTTCGCAGCCGCCGCCACGCCTTCGGCGGTGATGCCGAAGTGATTGTAGAGCACCTCGGCGGGGGCGCTGGCGCCGAACCCGTCCATGCCGACGAAGACGCCGTCTTCGCCGATGAAGCGGGCCCAGCCCATGCTGACGCCGGCCTCGACGGCGACCCGGACCTCGGTCTCACCGATGACTGCGGCCTGATAGTCTGTCGACTGGGCGGCGAACAGCTCCCAGCAGGGGGTGGACACCACGCGGGTTCCGATGCCTTCGGCTTCCAACATGGCGCGGGCCTCCATGGCGACCGAAACCTCGGTGCCGGACGCGAAGATCGTCACCAGGGCCGGGCGCTCGGCGCCGGCCAGCTGATAGGCGCCGCGGGCCGACAGGTTCTCCCCGGCGACGATCGTGCGAACGGCAGGAACCTTCTGGCGGGACAGCGCCATGACGGAGGGCGTGGCGCGGGCGGCCAGGGCCAGTTTCCAGCACTCCGCCGTCTCCACGGCGTCTGCCGGGCGGAAGACCAGCAGGTTCGGGATCGCGCGCAGGGACGCCACGTGCTCGACCGGCTGGTGGGTCGGCCCGTCCTCGCCGACGCCGATGCTGTCATGGGTCATCACATGGATCACCCGCGCACCCATCAGGGCGCCCAGACGGATCGCGGGACGGCTGTAGTCGGAGAACACCAGGAAGGTGCCCGAATAGGGGATCACGCCGCCGTGCAGGGCCATGCCGTTCATGGCCGCCGCCATGCCGAACTCGCGCACGCCGTAGTGGACGTAGCGCCCGGTGTAATCGGGGGCGTCAAACGCGCCCATACCCTTGACGATGGTATTGTTGGAGCCGGTCAGGTCGGCTGAGCCGCCGACCATTTCCGGGATGGCCGGGATCAGCCTGTCGAGGGCCGAGCCGGAGTGCTGGCGGGTGGCCGCAGCGGGCTTTTCGGCCTCGGCCTTTGCAATATGGGCGTCGATCTCGGCATAGGCGCCGACGGGCAGGTCGCCTGCCATGGCGCGCTCGAACTCGGACTTGAGGTCGACTGCGACAGCCCCGCCTCCCAGGACTTGCGCACCTTGGCGCCCTTGCGGCCGGCGGCGCGCCAGGACTTCAGAATATCGTCCGGCACGGTGAAGGGCGGGGCGGTCCAGCCCATGGCCTTGCGCGCGTCGGCGATCTGATCGTCGAACAGGGTATAGCCGTGGCTGTGGGGGTCGCCTTCCTTGGGGCCGGCGCCCTTCGAGATCAGGGTCTTGCAGGCGATCATGGTCGGCCGGTCCTGGCGGGTCGCCCAGCGCAGCGCCGCCGCGATCTTGCCATGGTCGTGGCCGTCCACCGCCTTGACCGCCCAGCCGGCGGCCTTGAAGCGGGCCAGCTGGTCGCCGGTCTCCGAGATCGTGGCCTCGCCGTCGATGGTGGTGTTGTTGTCGTCGAACAGGACAGTGAGCTTCGACAGTTTCAGCCGCCCGGCCAGGCTGATCGCCTCATGGCTGACGCCTTCCATCAAGCAGCCGTCGCCGGCGATGACCCAGGTGCGGTGATCAACCAGGGCGTCGCCGAAACGGGCGTTCACGTGCCGCTCGGCCATCGCCATGCCGACCGCGGTGGCCAGGCCCTGACCTAACGGGCCGGTGGTCGTCTCGACGCCGGGCGTGTGGCCGTACTCGGGGTGACCGGGCGTGTTGGAGCCCAGCTGCCGGAAATTGCGGATCTGGTCCATCGTCACGGCCTTGACGCCGGTCAGGTGCAGCAGGGCGTAGAGCAGCATCGAGCCGTGGCCGGCCGACAGCACGAAGCGGTCGCGGTCGGCCCAGTCGGGGCGGGCGGCGTCATACTTCAGGAACTTCGTGAACAGCACGGTGGCGACGTCGGCCATGCCCATCGGCATGCCCTGGTGGCCGGATTTGGCTTTGTGGACGGCGTCCATTGAAAGAACACGGATGGCGTCTGCCATGGTTTTCAGCGGCGCGGGCATCGGACCTTTAGGGGCTGGTTAAGGATTGTCAGGGGCGCTCGCCTCGCACGCGGGCGCGGACGGGTCAAGAAAACCGCCCCGAATTCGCAGATTGATGCGTCTGTGGCATACAGGGGCAAGACGGCCTCCGGAGACTGCCATGACCCCAGGCGATAGCGCGCTGGATCTTGCCGCCAGACGGCTTGAGAGCGCGGTGCATGTATTGGAGCAAAGATTGTCCCAGCGCCTGAAGGCCGCCGGCGACGATGCCGGGGGGCTGTTCGATCTGGACCGCGCCCGGCTTGCGGCCGAACTCGACCAGGCCCGCGCCCGCGAGCGTGAGCTTGAAGAGGCCGGTGCTCAGGCCTCTGTGGCTCTTGGAAACGCCATCCAGGAAATCCGCGCCGCACTCGCCGGCCAGACGACGGAGACCTGACCCTTGGCCCAGATCAATGTGGACGTGAATGGTCGCCCCTATGCTGTGGGGTGCGAAGACGGACAGGAACCGCATCTCGTGGAGCTGGCGAAGATCTTCGACCAGGAGGTTCGCCAGGTTTCCCAGGCGATGGGGCAGCTTGGCGACACCCGACTGTTTCTCGTGGGCGCCCTGGGGCTGGCCGACGAGCTCGCTGATGTGCGGAATCGGCGGGTGG
>JBEIDC010000198.1:0-2713 GCA_040383665.1 Caulobacter sp. | reverse complement strand
TGTAGGGGCGGCCCTCGTAGACGAAGTCGGTGTCTCGAACGATCACCGTGTGCGGGACGCCCTGATACTCGCGGATCAGCTGGGTGCCGGTGATCAGCCGGCCCGCGGCCGGGACCTTGCGCCGGTCTGCCTTGCCGCCATCCAGCGCCTCTCCCAGCGCCTCGAGGCGGGCGATGGTCTGGGGCCTCAATCCCCCCAGACTGAGCTCCTGGATACGGTAGGCCAGGCGGCTCTGCAGATAGGTCCGGCTATAGGGCGGCGGCTCCGTCCCAAAGAGCTCGCGCCATTGCGATTTAAGGTCGGCGGTGGGGGTGGTCTTGAGGCCGGCGATACGCACCAGCAGGCTCTGGGTCATTGCAATCTCCCGTGGGTGGGAGCGTCACAACCGCTCTGGTCGGAACGGTAGTCGAGACAACTCTCTCCACGGTCAGCAGATAAAGACCTGGACTTGTCGCGCAGGCGCAAAGCGCCCGCCGCCAGGATACGGCCCAACTCGCTGATCCGCTCGGAGCGGGTCAGCTGGCAGGCAGCAATCGTGTTGAAGCCGGCAGCAGCGGCGGTGCGCATGGTCGAGATCGCCTGAACCTGAAGGGTGACAAGCCAGCCGTTCGACAGCCGGTTTGCATCCACTGAGGCTAGTGCGGGACCCGTCCCCGGTCAATGCAAATGCGGGACTATTGGTGCGGGAAGCTACCCGCAATCAACGCCGGCGCTTGTAGAGCGTCTGGTGCGAGCGCAGCACGATGGCGATCACCGCGGTCTCGTCATCGCCGAAGTGGCCGTCGTCAGGCCGACCGATGATGATCGGCTCCTGGAACTCGGGTCGTGACGATTCGGCGCGCAGCACCCAGTTGTGACCGTCAAACTCCAGGCGCTTGCAGGTCAGCTCCTGGAGGTCATGGCGATTGCGCTGGACGATGACGATGTCGCCGGGCTGAGGCATGACCACACCGAAGGTCACACGCAGGCATTCCAGGTCAGATCCCGGCGGGATGATCTGGTCCATGGAGTGACCCTCCATGCGCAGGCCGAACCGCTCTCCGCCTGCGACCGGATTGGGTCCGACCTCGATCTCGTAAGCATCCTCCTCGGCCCAGTCTGTCTGCTCGCGCCATATGCCGGCGGCGACTGCGCCCACCACCTTGAGACGCTCGGACCCGCTCGCGCGGGGCGCCGACGCTCCCGGCGCTCCGGACGGGACAAATTCCGAGATGTCCTTGCCCAGCGCCCCGGCCAGGCCAAGGATGGTGTCCAGCGTCGGGTTGACGCTTTTGCCGCGCATGATGTCGCGCACCACATTGGGGCTGCGGCCGCCGGTGGCGGCCAGCGACAGTGACCTGGCCGACCATTTGGTGTCGGGGCCAGTGGCCTCCTCCAGAACGGCGCGCAGGCGGGCGGGATCGAACAAGGGCTTGTCGGTCATGATCCGTCCATAGCACTGCGGGAGACTTCCCGCAATATGCATGGATAACGGTGTCTCTCGTTGACCTTGGGGATTGTTCCCGTAATGTTCAGGGCATGGCACACACCCCCCTCCTCGACGAGATCGACACCTTTGTCCGCATCAACCAGCTGAGCGAGAGCGCCTTCGGGCGCCTGGCCGTCAATGACTGGAAGCTGCTGCGCCAGCTGCGCGCCGGCCGGCGCATGTGGCCAGATACAGAAGACCGCGTGCGCGGCTTCATGGCGAGCTATCAGCCCAAGACCCGCAGCGAGGTCGGCCAATGACCTCCGCCTTCGAGCGTCACGGGATCGACCATCTGTCGGCCTCCTCGATCAACCTGTTTGTGGCCGAGCCGGCCATGTGGGCGATGCAGAAGCTGATGGGCCGGAAGTCCGGTGTGGGCGCCGCAGCCCACCGCGGCACCTCCATCGAGGCCGGCGTCGAGATGGGCCTGTTCGAACCGGACGCACCGGTCGAAGCCTGTCAGGAGCTGGCCATCGCCCGGTTCAACCAGCTGACCGTGCTCTCGGGTGATCCGGGCCGCGAGAAGGAACTGGCGGCGATCGCGCCGGCCGTGGCCGTGGCGCTGAAAGAGCTTCGCCAATACGGGGTCCCGACCGCCGCGGGCGGCAACCGCCAGCACCGGATCGAGACCCTGGTCGATGGCGTGCCGGTACCCTTCGTCGGCTGGCTGGACTTCTGGTTCCAGGACCACGCCATCATCGTCGATCTGAAGACCCAGCTTCGGCTGTCCTCGAAGATCTCTGCGCCCCATGCCCGGCAAGGTTCGATCTACCATGCCGCCCACGGCAACGCCGAGGTCCGGTTCGCCTATGTGACGCCGCAGAAGGTCGGGGTCTATCGGCTGGAGAACCCGCGCCAGCACCTGGATGGCGTCGTCGCCATCGCCCAGAGCATCGAGCGGTTCCTGAGCCTGTCGGACGACGCCGAGACGTTGACCCGGTCGCTCTCGCCCGACTTCGACAGCTTCTACTGGAACGACCCCACCACGCGCGCCCTGGGCCGCGAGGTCTGGGGCTTCTGAGCCCACCCCACAACAAGGAGAAAACCCCATGGCTTTCATGGAAGCCCCGGGCGGCGACGGTGAGTTCACCGTCTACGTCAAATACAACGCCAAGGCCGGCCGCTGGTACACCAAGGACGACGCCCCCAATGCGGCCGAGTTCGAGGTCGTCAACATGACGGCGGTGTTCGACATCCCGAACCTGAAGACCGGCTGGTTCCTGTTTCAGGCAGGCTCGGCCCCGG
>JBEIDC010000197.1:0-2868 GCA_040383665.1 Caulobacter sp. | reverse complement strand
GTACGCGCCGCCTGCCGACAGGTTGCAACCCGCCCCGCCCTACAGACCCAGCTTCGCCTTCAGGATCTCGTTGACGGCGGCCGGGTTGGCCTTGCCGCCGGTCTCCTTCATCACCTGGCCGACGAACCAGCCGATGGCCTGCGGCTTGTCCTTCACCGCGGCGGCCTTGTCGGGGTTGGCGGCGATCAGGGCGTCGACGGCCGTCTCGATGGCGCCGGTGTCGGTGATCTGGACCAGACCGTGCTTCTCGACGATGGCGGCCGGAGCCCCCTCCCCGTCCCACATATGCTCGAACACGGTGCGGGCGATCTTGCCGGAGATGGTGCCGTCCTCGATCAGCCCGACCAGGGCGCCGATGTCGGCGGCGCTGATCGGCGAGGCGGTGATTTCCAGCCCGTCCTTGCCGAGGCGCCCCAGCAGGTCGTTCAGCGTCCAGTTGGCGACCAGCTTGGCGTCGCGCCCCCGGGCGGCCTCCTCGAAGAAGGCGGCCACGTCGCCGTCGCTCGTCAGCACCGAGGCGTCGTAGGCCGACAGGCCGTAGTCGCCCATCAGCCGCGCCTTCTTGGCGTCCGGAAGTTCCGGCAGGCCGGCCTCGATGTCCTTGACCCAGGCGGGGTCGAGGACCAACGGCAGCAGGTCGGGGTCGGGGAAGTAGCGGTAGTCGTGCGCCTCTTCCTTGGACCGCATGGAGCGGGTCTCGTTCTTCGTCGGGTCGTACAGCCGCGTCTCCTGATCGACCGTGCCGCCGTCCTCGAGGATCTCGATCTGGCGGCGGGCCTCGACGTTGATGGCCTGCTGGATGAAGCGGTAGGAGTTGACGTTCTTGATCTCGCAGCGCGTGCCCAGGTGGCTGAAGCTGCCGGTCTCGCGGAACTTCTCGTAGTCGCCCGGACGGCAGACCGACACGTTGACGTCGGCGCGCAGGTTGCCCTTCTCCATGTCGCCGTCACAGGTGCCCAGCGTGATCAGGATGGCCCGCAGCTTCTTGACGTAGGCGGCCGCGTCTTCCGGCGAGCGCATGTCCGGCTTGCTGACGATCTCCATCAGCGCCGTGCCCGAGCGGTTGAGGTCGACGTAGGTCGCCTTCGGATCCAGGTCGTGGATCGACTTGCCGGCGTCCTGCTCCAGGTGCAGCCGCTCGATGCGCACGGTGAAGCTGGTCCCGTCGATGCGGTCGACGATGACCTCGCCCTCGCCGACGATCGGGAACTCGAACTGGCTGATCTGGTAACCCTGCGGCAGGTCCGGATAGAAGTAGTTCTTGCGGTCGAACCGGCTCTTCAGGTTGATCTGCGCCTTCAGGCCGAGGCCCGTCCGGACGGCCTGCTCGACGCAGTAGCGGTTAAGCACCGGCAGCATGCCCGGCATGGCGGCGTCGACCAGCGACACCTGCTCGTTAGGGCCGGCGCCGAAGCCGACGGCCGCGCCGCTGAACAGCTTGGAGTTGGACGCCACCTGGGCGTGGACCTCGAGCCCGAGGACGACTTCCCAGTCGCCGGTGCGGCCTTTGAGGGTGAACTTGGACGTATCAGTCATTTCAGCGCGCTTTCAGCGTCAGTCACTTCGCTAACAGTTCCGGACCGATGGTCCCAATGCCAAAGGGCGTTTGACCCCGGCATCAGCACCAGCCGATCCCCTTCTCCATTCGACGCGACCGCAATCGCGCTCTCGGGAAACCGCGACCAGTTCCGCGCGACCGCAGTCTCTCGAACAATGTCGCTCGCCGTCCGGGCCAGACGCTTTCGATCGGACGCGTCCTTCACAGGATGCAGAGCCCAGTCGTCGTCCAACAAGTCGATCTCGCCACCATTGTCCCTGCGCAAGCGCGCCTTCAAGCCATGAGGAAGATCACGGCCGAGCGCTTGCTCGGCTGCAGCAATGGCGTCGTCGTCAACCGGGAACGCCATACTCGCCTCCTGCTACTTCCCTCCGGGAGAGGTGGACTACCACCACCGCTCCGCTTTGGCCCGGAAGCCCGCCGCCTTCTCCAGCGCGCCGGCCACCGAGAACACTGTGCCCTCGTCCAGCGCCCGGCCGATGACCTGCAGGCCCAGCGGCAGGCCGCCGCTGTCGAGGCCCGCCGGCACGCTGATCGACGGCAGGCCGGCCAGGTTGGTCGTCACCGTGAAGACGTCGTTCAGGTACATGGCGATCGGGTCGGCGTTGCGTTCACCCAGCGCGAAGGCCGCCGACGGGGCCGTCGGGGTCAGCAGGGCGTCGCAGGTCTGCCAGGCCTGGTCGAAGTCGTCGGCGATGCGCCGGCGGACCTTCTGGGCCTTGAGGTAGTAGGCGTCGTAGTAGCCGGCGCTGAGCACATAGGTGCCGATCAGGATGCGGCGCTTGACCTCCTGGCCGAAGCCCTCGGCCCGGGTGTTCTCGTAGATCTCGGTCAGGTTGCCGCCCTCGGCCCGCAGGCCGTAGCGCATGCCGTCGTAGCGGGCGAGGTTCGAGGACGCCTCGGCCGGGGCCACGATGTAGTAGGCCGGCAGGGCGTACTTGGTATGGGGCAGCGAGACCTCGACGATCTGCGCGCCCGCCTCCTTCAGCCAGTCGATGCCGTCCTGCCAGAGCTTCTCGATCTCGGCCGGCATGCCGTCGACGCGGTACTCCTTCGGCACGCCGATGCGCAGGCCCTTCACCGACTTGCCGACGTAGGGCGCCCAGTCGGGCGTCTCGACGTCCAGGCTGGTGGAGTCCTTCGGGTCATGCCCGGCCATGCTGGTCAGCAGGATGGCGGCGTCCTCGACCGTCTTGGCGATCGGTCCGGCCTGGGCCAGCGAGCTGGCGAAGGCCACGATGCCCCAGCGCGAGCAGCGGCCGTAGGTCGGCTTGATGCCCACGGTGCCGGTGAAGGCCGCCGGCTGGCGG
>JBEIDC010000196.1:0-2988 GCA_040383665.1 Caulobacter sp. | reverse complement strand
CTCCGAGCTCGGCCCCGACGGTGCGCTGCTCCTCGATTTTCAGCGGAGCCGGCAGGGCGCCGTTGCGCAGCATGATGGCCAGGTTGTTGGCGCTTTCGGCCGTGAAGCCGCCCGAGATCTGGGCGCTGCCGCCAAGGATCGGCTCATTGATGTTCGGGGCCGAAAGCACCTTGTCGTCGAGGACGATGGCGAAGGGCTTGTTGACGTTGCGGGTTGTGATCTCGCCGAAACGACGGGCGCCCTGGCTGTCGAAGCGGATCGAGACCACCGGTTCGCCGGTCTGGGGATCGTTGGACATCCGCGCATCGGCCAGGTTCTCGCCCGAGATCTCGATGCGCCGGCGGACCACCACACCCGGCTCCGGCGCGTTGGCGCCAACTTCATAGGGCAGGATTTCCGCGCCGGGCGGCAGCACGCCCGAGAGCGCCTCGCCGTAGGTGCGGCTCTGGTCGACCATCTGGAACGAGAGCTTGGCGGTCTTGCCGATGACCGCCTTCAGGCGTTCAGGATCGCTCTCGCCGGGCACCTGGACCACGATGCGGTTCTGGCCCTGTCGGGTGATAGACGGCTCCTTGGTGCCCAGTTCATCCACGCGCTTGCGGATGATCTCGACCGACTGCTCGACCGCGGCCATGGTCAGTTCCTGGGTCCCGCGGGCGGTATAGGAGACGCTGATCCGTCCGCCCTCGACGCGGTTGACCGACATGTCGTTGCCCTGGCCGCTGCGCACGGGCTGCGGCATGCGCGACAACAGACGGAACGCTTCGTCGTACTGCGCCGGATCGGCGATCTGGACGGAGGCCCCGCCCTGTCGCGCCGCCGGATTGGCCACCCGGATGTCCTCATCCTCAAGCGTCTTGACGACGTCTTCCATGAGGTTTTCCGAACGCTCCTTGACCAGCGCCGGGGTGTCGACCTCGAGCATCAGGTAGGAGCCGCCCTGCAGATCGAGGCCCAGGTTCAGGGTCTTGTTCGGCATGAACGGCGGCAGCGCGTCCCGCATCGACTGCGGCAGCAGGTTCGGAAGGGTGAACAGGATGCCGAAGAGGATCGCCGCGATTACGACGATCACCTTCCAGCGGGAAAGGATCAGCATGGGTCCAGCGGCCTTTTCGGCGTCAGCTCTTGGCGTCGTTGGCGACGACGGGTTCGCCCTTGCCACGCACTTCGGCGATCATCGTCTTGACCACCTTGACGGTGACGCCCTGGGCGATCTCGACCCCGGCTTCCTTGTCCTCGACGCGCACGATCTTGCCGATCATGCCGCTGGACAGGACCACCTGGTCGCCGCGCTTCAGGTTGGCCACCATGGTCTGGTGTTCCTTGAAGCGCTTCTGTTGCGGCCGGAACATGAAAAAGTAGAGGACGGCGATGAGGACAAGCGGAAAGGCCAGGCTCATCAACTGATTGGGGTCGGACATCTCGTCTCCGAGGGAAGGGCTGTGGCGGCGGCGAACATGCCGCGTCGCGGGTCGGCGGAAACTATGCGTTGACCCTGCGCTTTGCAATGTGCCCCGGGCCCGCTAATCCGCCGTCATGGACGATAAGACACAGGCTCTCCTCATCCGCATCGCCGACGCGCTGGAGCGAATGGCGCCGTCCGCGAAGGCGGCGCCCGACTTTTCAGCCGCGCGGCTGTTTCGTCACGACCCCGCCGACGGCGGATTCCCCCCGGCGCCGGACTATCCGCTGGCGCTGGACCTGCTGGTCGGGATCGACAGCCAGAAGGCGCGGTTCGTCGAGAACCTGACCCGCTTCGCCCGAGGCGTGCCCAGCAATCACGTGCTGCTCTGGGGCGTGCGCGGCACGGGCAAGAGTTCGTTGTCCAAAGCCGCCTTCATGAGCGTGGTCGCTGATCATCCGGGGCTGAAGCTGGTGGAGGTCGACCGCGACGAGGTCGCCGCCCTGCCGCCGCTGTTCGACCTGCTGCGGGCCCGCGGCGAACGGTTCGTCGTGCTCTGCGACGACCTGTCCTTCGAGGACGGCGCGGCGGCGGCCAAGGCGCTCAAGTCGGCGCTGGAAGGCGGCGTGGCCGGCCCGCCGGAGAACGTGCTGTTCGTGGCCACCTCCAATCGGCGCCACCTGATGCCGCGCGACCACGCCGAGGGCCGCGGCATGATCGCCGCCGCCGAGGACGCCGAGGAAGAGGTCAGCGTCTCCGACCGCTTCGGACTGTGGATCGGCTTCCCACCCATGGACCAGGCCGCCTACCTTGCCGCCGTGCGGAGCTATGCCGACCGGTTTGCACTCACGACGCCGGACCTCGAGCGCCGCGCCCTGCAATGGTCGCAGCTGCGAGGCTCCCGTTCCGGCCGCGTCGCCTGGCAGTTCATCCGCGATCTGGCGGGAGAACTCGGCAGGGCGCTCCCGGTTTAGCGCCTTCCCTCCCTTTGACGGGAAGGGAAAAGGTCAGCGGGGCAGAACCAGCGCCGGGTCGATGGCCTTGGCCTTGAACTTCGGCGACGGCGAGTAGCGGACCTCGAAATGCAGCTGCGGGCGCGGCGCGCCGCCGCTGGCCCCGACGGCGCCGATCTGCTCGCCGGCCCGGACCACCTGCTGCATACGCACGCTGGCGGTCTGCAGGTTGCCGTAGACCGTGACCCAGCCGTCCTCGTGCTGGATCAGCACGGTGACGCCGAAGCCGGGGACATCCCCGCCCGAATAGACGACCTTGCCGGCGGCCGCGGCGCGCACCGGCGTGCCGGCCGGGGCGGCGATGTCGAGACCGTCATTGCGGCGACCACCGCCCTTGGGGCCGAAGTCCGAAATCACCTCGCCCCGCACGGGCCAGTCAAACCGGCCACGGCCCAGAGCCGTGATGTCGGCGTCGGACAGGGTAGGCGGACGGTCATCGGGCAGCAGCGGCGCGGTCGCCGACGGGCGCGCCGGCATGGGCGTCGCCACGGGCGGACGGACAGCCGGCGGCGGCGTCACGACCGGTCGCGGCGGAGCCGGCGTCGGGGTCGGGGTCGGGGTCGGCGCGGGCGT
>JBEIDC010000195.1:0-3057 GCA_040383665.1 Caulobacter sp. | reverse complement strand
TCTCTTCGGGCTTGTGGCGCTTCCTTGCCATCGTTCCATCCATCCAAAATGGTCATCGGACCAACATAAGGGATGGACCACTTCAAGGGGGTCAGACCATCGTATTCGTGGGCGATCTTGTCTCGGATAAGGTCGTAAGACCGAGGGTCCTTGCGCTCCCACTTCCTTTGAATTGCCCAGATGCAGTAGTCGGCCATCTGAAGGCAGGGATCACTTGCCGACGGCCAGAAGCTAGTCGCCCATTGGCGACGCCCAATGGTCTGCTGAACAACATCGTTCACGGCGTCGGTGAAGGCCCCTTGGCCTCTCTTCGTGCCCACTGAAGCCGCCGTGATGTGAAGCTCGTCTCCGGCTGTCAGGTAGTGCTTCTTTGAGTAGCGGAAATGGTAAAGCCAGCCGTACTTGTAGAAGCGCTCCTTAGACTCCCGCACTTGAGGCTGCGCCTTGGACTTCTCCATGATGGTCGCGTGGACCTGAAATTTTGCGCCACGCAGAAATTCAAACACTTCGTCCCGAACGGATTGCTTGTCGGTAGATGCGTGGAAGTAGTCGCCCACCGGCATCTTGCGCCACGCCATGTCCCGCCGGAGCGCCAGAAGGTCTGTCCCTATGTCGCAGGATTCCAGAACCACCGTGCCTAGGATAAAGTAACGAGATATGTTGTCGCCGCGCTTGAAAGCGAAGTCGCCAGCCTCGTCTGCGAAGAGATAGAGCCGCCCCATGTCGAACACGAAACGCGAGAACGGTGCTCCGAGTCAACTAGAGCGATTTCGGGACCTCGCCCGCGAGCTTGAAGCCGACGAAGACGAAGCCGCCTTTGAGGAGACGGTGAAGAAGATCGTCCAGGCACCGAAGGCTGAGACCGCTGAGAAGCCGGAATGATCGGCAAGGTGCTGAGCCTGCCTTGGGGACGCGCGGCGTGCGTGTGCGGCGCGGGCCTTTCTTTTTTTGGCGTGGACGCTAGCGACCCCCTTCCGTGGGCGCTGGCCCTCGTTGGATTCCTTGCGGCAGGCGTCGCGCTGCACGGTCTCGCGATCTGGCGAGACAAGCCTTAGCGACCCGTTTGCAAAGTATATAATCGCCAAAGAAAAAGGCGGGAGCCTCTCGGCCCCCGCCTCCCAGGTCGTCCTGTCCGGTGGCGGTGTTAGGCCGCCTTGCCGAACGACAGGGTCTCGTAGCGGCGCAGGTGATGGTCGACCGAGCCGAACAGGCCCTCGATCATCGTGGCGCGCTTGAAGTAGTGGCCGATGGCCAGCTCGTCGGTCATGCCCATGCCGCCGTGGATCTGGATGGCGTTCTGGCCGACGAACTTGCAGGCCTTGCCGATCTGCACCTTGGCGGCGGAGACGGCCTTGGCGCGTTCGGCGTCGTCGGTGACCTTGATGGTGGCCATGTAGGTCATCGAGACCGACTGCTCGACGTTCATGAACATGTCGACCATCCGGTGCTGCAGCACCTGGAAGGTGGCGATGGCGGTGCCGAACTGCTTGCGCTGCTTGGCGTACTCCAGGGTGCCGGTGTGCAGCTGGCGCATGGCGCCGACGGCCTCGGCGCAGAGCGCGGCGGTGGCTTCGTCGATGACCTTGTTGACCAGCGGCAGGGCGGCGCCCTCCGCGCCGATCAGGGCGTCAGCGCCGACCGAGACGTTCTCGAAATAGACTTCCGAGGCGCGCTGGCCGTCGACGGTGGGGTAGTCACGGGTGGTGACGCCCTTGGCGTTCTTCTCGACGATGAACACCGAGACGCCGCTCTCCTCACGCTGGCCGCCGCCGGTGCGGGCCGTGACGATCAGGTGGCTGGCCCAGGGGGCGCCGACGACGACCGCCTTGTGGCCGTTGATCACCCAGCCCGCGCCGTCCTTCTTGGCGGTGGTCTTGAGGTCCTGCCAGGTGTAGCGGGCCTG
The DNA here is from genome assembly GCA_040383665.1 of Caulobacter sp. Lineage (GTDB taxonomy): Bacteria > Pseudomonadota > Alphaproteobacteria > Caulobacterales > Caulobacteraceae > Caulobacter. The sequence continues at coordinate 1,154 of JBEIDC010000195.1, read as the reverse complement.
CGGTTCGGCGTAGGCGAAGGCGAAGGTGGTCTCGCCGCCGATGATGCCGCCGATCAGGTCGGCCGCGCCGGCGTGGCCGCTGTGCTTCAGGAAGCCGCCGCCGATGACCACGGTGCCGAGGTAGGGCTCGACGACCAGCGCCTTGCCGAACTCTTCCATGACGATCATGTTTTCGATGGCGTCGCCGCCAAGGCCGCCCAGGTCTTCCGAGAACGGCGCGCCCAGGATGCCCAGCTCGTTGGCGAAGGCCGACCAGACGGCCGGATCACGGCCGGCTTCCGACGAGATCATCTTGCGACGCTTGTCGAAGTCGTAGTTGTCCTGGAGGTAGCTGGCGACCGTGTCGCGCAGCATCGACTGTTCTTCGGTGAAGTTGAAATCCATCCTGGCGGTCCTCGTCTTCCAGCCCCTCTAGGGGGGCGTTGCGTCGTAGTGCGTCCTTCGACACGGCCGCTTCGCGACCTGCTCAGGATGACTGATAAAGAAGCGCTCCCACCTTTGTCATCCTGAGCAGCGCCCGCAAGGGCGCGTGTCGAAGGACGCAGGGCGGGAGCGCCGTTTACGTGTCTAGAGCCCCAGAACCATCTTGGCGATGATGTTGCGCTGGATCTCGTTGGACCCGCCGTAGATCGAGGTCTTGCGGGTGTTGAAGTAGGCGCCGGCCCGGCCGACGGCGTAGTCGGGACCGATCCGGGCGTTGTCGCCGGCGTCGCGCAGGTAGGGCGAGCCGTAGTGGCCGGAGGCTTCCAGCGCCAGCTCGGTCAGGCGCTGCTGGATCTCGGTGCCCTTGATCTTCAGCAGGCTGGACTCCGGTCCCGGACCCTTGCCGGCGCTTTCGGCGGCCAGGGTGCGCAGTTCGGTGAACTCCAGGGCGGTCAGGTCGATCTCCAGCTCGGCGACCTTGCGCTTGAAGGCGGCGTCCTGGATCAGCGGCGTGCCGTCATCGTTCAGCTCGGCGGCGGCCATCTCGCGGATCTTCTCGACGCCGCGCTTGGAGCGGGCGACGCCGGCGATGCCGCTGCGCTCGTGGGCGAGCAGGAACTTGGCGCAGGTCCAGCCCTTGTTCTCCTCGAAGACGCGGTTCTCGACCGGCACCTTGACGTTCTCGAGCCAGACCTCGTTGACCTCGTGGCCGCCTTCCAGGGTCGTGATGC
>JBEIDC010000194.1:0-3085 GCA_040383665.1 Caulobacter sp. | reverse complement strand
TCCGCACCGCCCAGGGCGCCGGCGACGCCGGCGCTGGTCAGCCGCAGCAGGTTGGTCCAGGCGTCAGCCCTGGTCAGCATCCGGTGCGAGGAGCGCACCTCGACCACGGCCGGGACATCGACGCCGCAGGCCTGGGTGATCCGCGACCACAGGGCGCGGGCGGCGCGGACCTTGGCGATGCCGGTGAAATACTCGCCGTCCAGGCTGACGCCCAGGGTGATGCGGCGGAAGGCCTCGTCCATCGGCAGGCCCGCCCGGACCAACGCCTTGGCGTAGGCGAGGGCGGACGCGGCCATCAGGGCCAGCTCCTCGGTGTTGGAGCCGCCGGCCTCATGCGCGGCGCGGCCGCTGGCCAGAAACAGCGAGGCCCTGGCGTAGGTCGCCGACAGCCGGGCGCCGACCGTGGCCGCCGAGACGATGTGGCTTTCGATGGGCCCGGGGCTGGCGCCGGTCGTGGCGAAGATCGTCAGCGGGTCCATGTGGAAGGCGAGGGGGGCGTTAGGGGCCGCCTTGGCTAGGGCGCCCAGCCAGTCGGCGGCCTTGGGGCCGAGGTAGCCGGCGTCCAGCGCAACGGGGGCGAGGTCCAGCAGGACGCCGTTCAGCGCCTTGCCGAGATCGTCCGCCGAGCCGACCGCGACGCCAGCCTGACCGGTCGGGTCGATGGCGAGCAGCAGCGAAGCGGCGCCGCCCTCGAGGTCCTTCACGCCTTCGGCGGCGGCCTGCCCGGGGTCGGAATGGGCGACCCGCATGCGCAGGTCCCAGGGCCGGTCGGCGTCGCGGGCGCGCAGGTCGCGGACAACGTCGGGGGCGCTTTCGGCCGTGTAGAGCGGCTGGATGGCCAGGCCATCGGCGGTCTTGCGGACGAGGGCGTCCTCGAAGGTCTCGCCCTTCAGGGTCTTCTCGACCAGGCGCAGCCAGTCCTCACGGGCGGGCGGCGCGAAATCGTCGGCCAGCGGCAGGATCGTCCCGGACAAGCTTGGCGTCTCCCCAGTGCAATGCAGCAATCGGAGCGCGTGATGCGCCCCTGCCGTTAGGTGCGTCAAGCGTCGGCGCCCGCATTTGCCTTCCGCGAGGGGAAGGCAATTACCGCTTGCGAACCCCAAACGGGCGTTTTACTTACAGCGTATATTCATAGACGGAGCGCTTCCCGCCATGGCCCTGCCGCCGATCCTTCGTGACCGCCTTCGCCTGCCGGCGATCGCCTCGCCGCTGTTCATCATCTCCGGGCCGGACCTGGTCATCGCCCAGTGCAAGGCCGGCATCGTCGGGTCGTTCCCGTCGCTGAACGCGCGGCCGATCAGCATGCTGGACGAGTGGCTGGCCCGGATCACCGAAGAACTGGCGGCCTGGGACAAGGCCAACCCGGACATGCCGTCCGCGCCCTACGCGGTGAACCAGATCGTCCACCGGACCAACAACCGTCTCGATGAGGACCTGGCCCTCTGCGAGAAGTACAAGGCCCCGATCATCATCACCTCGCTGGGCGCCCGCGAGGAGCTGAACCAGGCCGTCCACGGCTGGGGCGGCATCACCCTGCATGACGTGATCAACGACAAGCACGCCCACAAGGCCATCGAGAAGGGCGCCGACGGCCTGATCCCCGTCGCCGCCGGGGCCGGCGGCCACGCCGGGGCGCTGTCGCCCTTCGCGCTGGTCCAGGAAATCCGCCAGTGGTTCGACGGGCCGGTGGCGCTGTCGGGTTCCATCGCCAGCGGCAAGGCCATCCTGGCCGCCCAGGCCATGGGCGCGGACCTCGCCTACATCGGCTCGGCCTTCATCGCCACGAAGGAAGCCAACGCCGTCCAGGGCTACAAGGACATGATCGTCGAGAGCTCGGGCGAGGACATCGTCTACTCCAACCTCTTCACCGGCGTGCACGGCAACTATCTGCGCCCCTCGATCGTGCGGGCGGGCATGGACCCCGACAACCTGCCGGTCAGCGACCCCTCGGCGATGAACTTCGGCTCGGGAGGCAACCAGGAAGCCAAGGCCTGGAAGGACATCTGGGGCTGTGGCCAGGGCATCGGCGCCATCGACCAGATCCTCAGCGCCGGGGAGCTGGTCGCCAGGTTCGCCGAGGAATACGAGGCGGCCAAGGCCGAACTCGCCGCCAAGACGGCCCTGACCTCGGGCGCGAAGCTGGCCTTCGCCGCCCAGTAGGCGATCGCCGAACGCACGGCCTTTCGCCGCCGGAGTCGAGCCTTTCCAGAGGCTTGGCTCCGGCGGTTTCGTTTCGATCCCCCTGCGCCAGAGCGCGGCCATCCTTGTCGGCGCCAACGACAGGGAGATCGACGCATGTCCGACGACGCCACGCCCCGCCTGGGGCTGCCTTATCTGGCGGCCGGCCAGGCGCAGAAGCATGTGACCCTCAATGAGGCGCTGGCCCGGCTCGACGGCCTGGTCCAGACCGCCGTTGAGAGCCGGAGCGTCGCGGCCCAGCCCGCCGATCCGGCCGATGGCGCCCTCTATATCATGCCCGCCGATGCGGTCGGTGCGGCCTGGACCGGTCGCCCGGCGGGAACGCTGATGCGGTTCGAAGCCGGGGCCTGGGCCGCGCTCACCGTTGCGGAGGGTTGCCTTGCCTGGATCCGGGACGAAGGCCTGCTGGTCGCTTGGGTGGACGACGACTGGGCGTCGGCCGTCCCGGAGGTCGATCTTCAGAACATCGCTCGGCTCGGGGTCGGAACGACCGCCGACGCGGCCAATCCGCTGTCGGTCCGTGTCAACGGCGTGCTGCTGACGGCGCGTCCGGCCGCTGACGGTGGCGACGGCGACCTGAGGCTGACGGTCAACAAGGAGGCGGCGGGCGATACGGCCAGCGTCCTGTTCCAGTCGGGCTGGTCCGGCCGGGCGGAGTTCGGCCTGGCCGGCGGCGAGGACTTCAGCATCAAGGTCTCGCCCGACGGCGCCGCCTGGACCCAGGCGCTCGGGATAGACCGGACGACCGGCCAGGCGACGTTCGCGCGGTCGCCGACAAGAGCCCAGCAGGTGACCGTCTTCACCGCCAGCGGCGCCTACGCGGCGCCGGAATGGGCCCGGCGGCTGGTGCTGGTCGCCGTCGGCGGCGGGGGAGGCGGCGGCGGCG
>JBEIDC010000193.1:0-3137 GCA_040383665.1 Caulobacter sp. | reverse complement strand
CGGGCATGTCGAAGCTCTCGCGCAGGCTGTTGACGAGATACCGGCGATACTGCTCGGGCATCTGTTCGGCGCGGCTGGAGAACAGCACGAACGTCGGCGGACGGGCCTTGGTCTGGGCCATGTACTTGGGCTTGATGCGCTTTCCGCCCACGGCGGGCGGCGGATGGCGCTGGATGGCCATCGCCAGCCAGTCGTTCAGGTCCCGTGTCTTGACCTTGGTCGACCAGTCGTTGTGGGTCTTGAGGATCGCCGGCATCAGCTTGCCGATGCCGTAGCCGGTCTCCGCCGACAGGGCCACGACCGGCGCGCCGCGCACCTGGGGCAGCATCCGCTCGGCGTGCTCGCGGAAGGCTTTCAGCTGACCGGCCGGGTCCTCGACCAGGTCCCACTTGGCCAGCACGAAGACCAGACAGCGCCCTTCCCGCTCGACCAGGTCGGCGATCTGCAGGTCCTGGATCTCGAAGGGGTGGGTGGCGTCCATGACCAGCAGAACCACCTCGGCGAAGGTGATGGCGCGGATCGAGTCGGAGGTGGACAGCTTCTCCAGCTTGTCCTGGACCTTGGCCTTTCGGCGCAGACCGGCGGTGTCGACCAGCCGGATTCGGCGGCCCTCATGCTCCCACTCGATGGAGATCGAGTCGCGGGTGATGCCGGCTTCGGGGCCGGTCAGCATGCGATCCTCGCCGATCAGGCGGTTGACCAGGGTGGACTTGCCGGCGTTGGGGCGGCCGACGATGGCGATCTGGATCGGCTTGTCGCCATCCTCCTCCTCGTCGCCACAGGCCAGTTCCTCGCGCAGGACCAGGGCCGCGTAGAGCTCGGCCATGCCCTCGCCGTGCTCGCCGGAGATGGCCAGGGGCTCGCCGAAGCCCAGCGACCAGGCCTCGGCGATGCCGGAATCGCCCTGCCTGCCCTCCGCCTTGTTGGCGCCGAGGATCACCGGCTTCTCGGTCAGGCGTAGCAGCTGGGCGAAGATTTCGTCGCCAGGCGTGATGCCCTCGCGGGCGTCGATCAGGAACAGGACGACGTCGGCCTCGTCGATGGCCAGCTCGGTCTGCTGGCGCATCCGGGCTTCCAGGCTTTCGTCGGTGACGTCCTCGAAGCCGGCTGTGTCGATCAGGATCAGTTCCAGGTCGCCCAGGCTGCCCTTGGCGAAACGGCGGTCACGGGTGACGCCGGGCTGATCGTCGACGATGGCCAGCTTCTTGCCGGCCAGCCGGTTGAACAGCGTGGACTTGCCGACGTTCGGCCGGCCGACGATGGCGAGCTTGAGGGGCATGGTGGAAACGGCCTTGAGACGGCGCCCGTATGGACGCCGCCGGAGGATAGCAGAATTGCGCTAAGTGGAAGGGGCGCGGCCTGCGGGGCCGCGCCATTACCATAGAAGTCTAGCGGATGGCCACCAGCTGGGCGTCGTCGGTGACAAGGTAGACCATTCCACCCGCCGCGATCGGCGAGATCAGCACCGGAGCACCGACGTCGATCGTCTTGATGATCTCGCCGGTCTTGGCGTTGAGCGCCACGGCGCGACCGTCGCTCGACGCCAGGATCAGACGGTCGGACGCCAGAACCGGGCCCGCCCAGAGCGTGCGACCGCCCTTGTCTTCCATGCGACCCATGCCGAAGAAGTTGCCCCGCTTGACGCCCTCGCCCTCGTTGAGATCGCGGATCCAGTAGACCTCGCCCTTGGACCGCGAGGCGCAGATGACCTCGCCGGCCTGCGAGACGATGTAGACGACGTCACCGGCCGGCCAGGGGCTGCTGATCGAGGCGACCGGCAGAGACCAGCGCGATTGACCCGACCGCAGATCGGTGGCGGCGAACACGCCCGAATGGCTGGCGGCGTAGATGTCGCCTTCATAGACAACCGGACGGCCAGCCACGTCGCGAATCTCCGACAGGGCGCTGGTCCTGCTGGCCTTGGCCAGGGTGGTGTTCCACAGGTCGTTGCCGTTGGCGGCGCGCAGGGCGACGACCTCGCCCGAGGCGAAGGCGCCGATGACCGTGTCGCCGGCCGCGGCGGGGCTCGAGGAGGCCAGGATCCGCGCCGGCTCGACCAGCGCCTGATAGGTCCAGCCCGGCGAGCCGGTGGCGGTGTCGAAGGTGAGCAGTTCGTTGTCGGTGCTGATCACGAACACGCGGCCGCTGGTCACGATCGGCGCGCCGTGGATCGGCGAGGCGGTTTCGCGGCGCCAGCCCACTTCACCAGCCGCGGGATCGACCTGGGCCACGAAGCGGAAGCCAGACGAGACATAGAGCTTGCCGCCGGACCAGGCGACGCCGCCGCCGAAGCCGCGCTTGTCGCGCTTGGTCCGCGTGTGGATGGTCTTGCGCCAGATCACCGAGCCGGTCTGGGCGTCGACGGCGGCGAGGTCGGACTCGGCGTCCATGACATACAGACGGCCGTCTACGAGGATCGGCGGGGCGGTCACGTGGAAGTGGCGGTTGGAGCCCTTGCCGAAGCTCTTGCGCCAGGCGATCTCAAAGGCCGGCGCGGCCTCGACGTGATCAATCTTCTGGGCCGGATCGCCGCCGGGCTGCGGCCAGTTGGCGGTCGCGGTTGCGACCGGCAGGTAGAAGTCCAGGCCCTTTAGGCTCTCGGCCGTTTCGACCTTCTGGTCAAAGGCGACGATGGAGATCCGGCGGCCGTCGCCCGCGACTTCCTTGGGTTCTTCCTTCTTGAACGGGTTCATGTCGCCGACCGCACTGAGGGTCGAGCAGCCGGCCAGCGCCAGGGCGCGGGCGGCCAGAACGGCGACGCCGCCGATACGCTTGGTCATTGGGCGGGTCCCTGCTGGACTTGGGGTTCGGCGCCCGGAGGCATCATGCCCGCGGGCATCGGCGGCGCCGGGGGCGGAAGGGCGGCGGCGGCCTTGACGGCCGCGGGGATGGTGGCGGCGGACCCGGAGTCGATCAGGGCGATGGCGGCCTGGGCGCGCTGGCGCATGCCGTCGGAGGCGTCGAGCACCTGTGACAGGACCACGAAGTCCGTCTTCGCATCACCCGGCTTGCCCGCCATGATCTTGGCGAAGGCCAGAGCCTCGCGCGCCTGCAGGCGGTAGGGCCGCGTCTCTTACATCAGGGGGATCGGGAGAGGCCCCGGCGCACGACCGGGCACTAGGGCGGCGCGGGGGGGG
>JBEIDC010000192.1:0-3311 GCA_040383665.1 Caulobacter sp. | reverse complement strand
CTAGAGCGCGTTAGGCGGAAGTGTACGCGGTTCCGCCGCCCGAACGCGCTCTAAGTGTTTGAATCTAGAGCATGCTGATCCGGGTCAGATGATTCCATCTGACCCGGGCATGCTCTAGGGCTGCCCCGGCAGATGAAGCCTCTGTCATGACCCCGAATTAAGCTGCCTTGGCGGGCCTGCGGACCTAGCGTCTCCCCATCACGCATTCGGGGAGATGATCAATGCGCGCACTTCTGGTTTTCGGCGTCGCGAGCGCGGCGCTTGTAACGGCGGGCGCCGCATCGGCCGCCGAGACGCGGGTCGAGATCAGGGACGCGGTCGCCCGGGTGGTGATCGTTCCCGAGGCCCGGTCCGACGTGAAGGTGTCGTTCAGGACCACCAACGCCTCGCTGCCGCTGACCGTGCGGGTCGACGGTGACAAGACCATCGTCGACGGCGACCTGGACGGCCCGTTCGGCAAGGGCCGGATCCGCAATTGCCGGGTGGTGAACGGCGCGGCCAGCGTCGATGTGTCCGGCGTCGGCAAGATCGCCTGGGAGGACATGCCCCAGGTGGTGATCCAGGTCCCCAGGGACGCCAGGGTCGCCGCCGGCGGCGCGGTCTTCGGCAGTGTCGGCCGCAGCGCCTCGCTGACCCTGTCCAATGCCGGCTGTGGCGACTGGGCGGTGGCCAACGTCGAGGGCGCGCTCAGTGTCAATCTGGCCGGCTCGGGCGACGTGAAGGCGGGCAGCGCCGGCGCGGCCGTCATCAGGAGCGCCGGCTCGGGCGACGTCGCCACCACGGGCGTGCGCGGCAAGCTGGAGGCCAGCGTCGCCGGGTCGGGGGATCTGGTGTCGGGTCCGGTCCGCGGCGCCCTGTCGGTTCGGACGATAGGCTCGGGAGACGCGGACGTGGCCTCGGTGAACGGTGACGTCGATATCGATCTCGCCGGCGCGGGTGACGTCCTGATCCGCGGCGGTCGCGCCGGGGCGGTGTCGGTCAACATCGCCGGCTCTGGACAGATCCAGTTCGCCGGAGCGGCGGAGAGCGTCGACGCCCGCATCGCCGGGTCGGGCGACATCCGCGTGGCCAGCGTCAGCGGCGCGGTGGAGAAGCGCGTTGTCGGCTCGGGCGAGGTCCGGGTCGGCCCGTTCACCATCGACGCCCGGAACTGACGCCGGCGCATCGCCCCCCCGAACAGGGGGTGGGACCGCGTCCCGGCGCGCCTAGGGTCGCCGTGAGCGGAACTCCACGGGCCTGTCGTGTTTTCGTCGTTCATGACGGGTCCGGGCGCGGGTTCGCCCGCCGTCGCCCCTGCGCTTTCCCTCCAAGGGCGCCGGGGCGGCGGGGTTCCGCCGCCTTGCCGCAGGTCGCAAAGAACAAAGCCCCGGAGCCGAAGCTCCGGGGCTATTTTGCATGAACCGCATCCGCCGGGGGAGGGCGGAAACGGGCCGGGCGGAAGGCGCGGCCGCCGGGCGGCGACCGCGTCTCCTGGTTCCTAAAGGCCCGAGGCGAACGGGTTGCCGCCGGCGCCGAGGTCCGCGCCCGAACGGTCGCGGGCCTTGAGGTCGCCGCCGAAGGCGTAGCGGAAGCCGACGGTGAAGGTGTCGGAGCTCAGGTCCGCGTCCTCGACCTTGGCGTGCGAGTAGCCGCCCGTCAGGCTCCAGGGCGTGCCGGCGAACTGGTACTCGGCGTCGACGCCGACGTTCCAGCCATTGACGTCCGAACCCGGAACCTTGGCCACGGCCCAGGTCACGCCGCCGTCGACACGGAAGTTGTCGGTGACGAAGTAGCGCAGCTCGCCGCCCAGCGACCAGACGTCGGCGTCGATGTCGTCGATGCTGGCGTAGTTGACGGCGCCCGACAGGGTGACGGTGTCGAAGTACTTCTGCGCGACCGCGCCGACGGTCCATTGGCCTTCGCCGCCGACGTCGGCGTAGGAGGCGGTCGGGCCGACGCGCCAGTCGTCGCCGGCGTAGGTCAGGCCCGCGCCGATGGCGAAGGAGTCGTCATCGCCCAGGTCGCCGTCGGTGGCGCCGGCGTTGCCCTGCAGGGTGACCGTCCAGCCGTCCGCCGCCTTGAGGGCGACCGAGCCGTCGATGGCGTAGGCCTGGCCGTCGCCTTCGAGGCCGCCGACCTCGACGTCCGTCTGCGAGGCGGTGACACCGACCGAGCCGGTTGCGACCTGGGCAAGGGCGGGGGTGGAGAGGGCGGCGGCGACAACGGCGGCCGTGGCGAACATACGGAGTTTCATAGGTGGGTATCCCCTTGTGATTGAACCGTCGGCGTCTTCGGCCGATCGGGGATCGGGCAGGTATGGCGGCGGGCCGGCTGCCGCAAGGGCAGGGCGCAAACATGGATGCGAGTTAATCGCGGCGGCCCGAACGGCTAATCCGCACGGTCGTGGGTTACCGCGCTTGACCTTCCCGAGTCGCTGACGTAAAGACCGTGCCTCTGTTGGACCGGCTGTGCACTTCGGTGCAGACGCGGCCCGCGGAACGAACCGACCTATGGCTTCCCTTAAAGGACTGCCGCGGTCGGGGACCAGGTCCTCGCGGATGTCCGCGTGGGCCACATTCGTTTTGCGGACGTCGCGTGTCCGGGCTTCTTTCCCTCGCAAGGGGCGGGTTGTCCGGGTTGGTCTTTGAAATGTCTAGGCACGCGGGCGCCGCCCTTCTGGGAGCCCTTTGGGAAACACGAGCGATATGGATCGTCAGAACATCCGCATCCGGCTCAAGGCCTTCGATCACCGCGTGCTGGATCATTCCACACGCGAGATCGTGAACACGGCCAAGCGCACGGGCGCCACCGTCAGGGGGCCGATCCCCCTGCCCACGCTCATTGAGAAATTCACCGTCAACCGTTCGCCGCACGTCGACAAGAAGTCGCGCGAACAGTTCGAGATCCGCACGCACAAGCGCGTGCTGGATATCGTCGACCCGACCCCGCAGACCGTGGACGCGCTGATGAAGCTCGACCTGTCGGCCGGCGTCGATGTCGAGATCAAGCTGTAGGGAGCCGACACTAAAATGACTCTCCCCGCACAACGCACCGGCGTCCTCGCCAAGAAGCTGGGCATGACCCGCTTCTTCGATGAGACCGGTCAGCACGTTCCGGTGACCGTGCTCAGCCTTGAAGGCTGTGTCGTCACCGCCCAGCGCACGGTCGAGAAGGATGGCTACACCGCCCTCCAGCTCGGCGCCGGCGCCAAGAAGCCCAAGAACACGCCCAACGCGATGCGTGGCCACTTCGCCAAGGCCCAGGTCGAGCCCCGTCGCGTCGTCGCCGAGTTCCGCGTTGAAGAAGGCGCCCTTCCGCCCATCTTTAATACT
>JBEIDC010000191.1:0-3347 GCA_040383665.1 Caulobacter sp. | reverse complement strand
GGAATCATCTGACCCGGATCAGCATGCTCTAGATTCAAACACTTAGAGCGCGTTCGGGCGGCGGAACCGCGTACACTTCCGCCTAACGCGCTCTAGGCCGCAGCGCGCTTGTCCGCGCCCAGCTCGAAGCTGCGCTCGTAGTCCTTGATCTTGTTCTCGACCAGGTTGGCCTTCTTCATGGCCAGGGAGGCGGCCCAGAGGGCGGCGCGGGCGGCCATGGGGGTTGCGCCCATCGGCGCCGGCGTGACGCCCCACCGACGGCGCATCACGCCGTTGGCGTAGTGGGCGCCGCGCGTCATCCGCGTGTCCCAGGTCTGGAAGTCCAGCGACAGGGAGACGTTGAACACCTCCAGGTTCTCGACCCTGTGAGGCGCGTAGAGCGGCCAGGTCAGCGCCTGGCCGGCCTCCAGGTCGAAGACCTGGGCGTCAGCGTCGTAGGCCTTGCAGTAGGTCAGCTCCTCGGTCGTGGTGCGCATGATCACCTGCTCCATCTCGGCCTGGGGCAGATGCGTCTCGTCAGGCGGATAGACGAACAGCCGCTTGCGACCGCGCAGGTGGAACAGCATCACGCCGGCGGCGTCGAAATGGTAGGGCACCTTGGTGCCGGGCGAGGACAGGATCATCTGGCCGGTGGTCTTGATCGGCTTGATGCCCAGTTCGCGCATGTTCGCCTGGAAGGCGGCGTAGACGGGGTTCCAGAGATCAGGATGGGCGTCCTGCACATCGCGCAGGTTCACCCACAGCCGCCCGGCCTTGATCTCGGCCAGGATGGTCGCGCCGTCAGCCCGGCCCCGGGCGCCGGTCTCAAGGCTGACCTGACCCTCGTCGTCGTAGCTGTAGGCATTGATGTCGAAGAGCTCTTCCGGATAGCGGTCCAGCAGCGCGGCCAGGGCCTCGTCGGTGGCGAGGCCGAGCTGGTCAACCTGGTGCGGAAAGACGCGGGGTTCGAGCGGCAGGGACATCGTCTCGTCCTTCTAGAGTATGATCATCGCGCCCAGCGCGCTGACGGCGGCCTGGGCGCGGGTCTTGTTGAGTGCGGCGGCGGCGGCGGCGGCGATGCCCCGCGCGCGGCCCACGACGGTGGTCTCGCAGGCGTCGATGGAGGCCCAGCGGCGACGAACGCTGAGGCCCAGCCCCGCGCTGACGAACCGTTCGCCGGCCGCCAGGGCTGCGTCCGCGCCGGCCATTGAGAAGGCGGCGGCCATCGCGCCGGCATAACCCTGGCGACGGGCGACCCCTTCCAGGACCGTCTGCGACCGGTTGCAGAAGTACTTCTTGTAGGGCTCGCCCTCGAACCCGTAGTCGAACACCCTGAATCCTTCGGCCGAGCCCTGCCGCATGGTCTCGAGGCTGAGCAGGATGCCGGGGGAATACCGCGAGACCGAAGCCTCATAGGCGGGCAGCCAGAAGTGGTAGTGGGCGCCGGCGTGCAGGCCGTATTCGAAGGCCACCGGCTCGCCGCCCGCCTCAAGCACCGCCAGCCGGGCGCCGAAGCCCTCGACCTGGGTATCGGCCAGCAGGGCGCGGAGCAGGTCGGCGGTCCAGCCGCAGGCGAAGATGTCGTGCAGGCGCGAGCGACGGTACTGGTCGCTCTTCAGCGCGATCAGACGGTCCAGCAGGGCCGGGTCCTGGCCGTCGAGGCGGACCCGGACTTCGCCACGATCCCGTTCCAGCGAGCGGCGTGAGCGGTCCTTGTCCTTGAAGTACTTGTTCCAGTCGGCGCGACGGGCGGCGTCGTAGGCCGCCCAGCCGTCCGAGAGGTCGGCCTGCAGGGTCCGGCGGGCGATGACGCCCTCGCCTTCCGCGCCCGACCCGCTCCAGCCGGTGACGCCCAGGGAAGCGGCTCCGAGCAGGCTGGGCAGAGCCTCGAGCGGGACATCGAGGCCCGGCTCGGTGATCACCGCGTGATAGTCGTTGAGCGGCGCGCCGATCGGCTGGGCCGCGCCGCCGCGGCGCTGATGCGGGAAGAAGCCGACCACCCGGCCCCGGCGATGCAGGATCGACACCGCCGCGCCGGGCGCGACCTCGCCGGCGATCTGGGTGAAGCGTGGATGGAAATAGGGCGAGGCGAAGCGCGGGTCGGCGGCGACGAACGACGCCCACAGGTCGAGCTCGTCCGGCGACAGTTCCGCCGGCGTCACCGTCTCAATGGTCAGATCGCGTCCCAATCCGAAACCTCTCAAGCCTTCTGCCCGTTACGGTCGCAAGTTCCGTTCCAGACGGAGCAGGCGATCGAACGCCGTGACATAGCCGCGGCGGGCCTAAGGTTCGGTTTATGGGGGCGGCGTTTAGTGGACGCGCTGGCCGAGCATGTTGCCTGGCGGCGAATAGCGGCAGACCAGATAGTCCTGGGTGCGGCTGCTGCCCCGCGCGCAGCCGATGGCCGTCGTGCCGCGCCAGATCGCCTGTGTATAGTGTCCCACGTCCTGCCAGCGGCCGGTGCGGCTGACATCCGGAAACACGCCCGGGCGATAGTCGGCGGCCTCGGCGAACCAGCTGCGCATCAGGACGGCGTCGGAGAACCAGCCCCGCGCGCCCATGGACAGGTTCTCGCCCTGCCCCCGCCGGATCTCCCAGGGCGAATGCTCCATGCGGTCGCGCCGGCCCAGCTCCCGCGCCCAGGCGGCGGCCGCGGCGGCCAGCTTCGGATCCCAGACCAGCGGCGGCGCCCCGACGCGCGCGCGGGCTTCGTTGTGCAGGGCCAGGGCGGTCTCGCGCAGGCTCGGGGCCTGGGCGTGGGCCGCCGTGGCGGTCAGCAGGATGAGGGCAAGGGCGAGGAGGCTGCGCATCGGCGGCAGGATGCATCAACGATCACGGCGGAACCACGGCGTCGTGGGGACGGCTTCGGGCGCGAGCCGGTAGCCGTCCCCGACGTCGGGCCGTGCCGCCGTGCGTCCTTCCCCCGGATCAAGTCCGGGGTCGCGAAGAGCTCGCGCCTCAGGATGACGGAGTCTGTGGAACGCTACCCACTTCGTCATGCTGAGAAGCGCCAGGCGCGTCGCGAAGCACACAACGCCTCCCGGCGCACAAGAAAAAAGGCCTCCGAGGTTTCCCTCGGAGGCCCTGATCTGTTCAGCGGTGTCGCTGATCGGTGAGTAGGTCCTACTCGACGATCTTGGCGACGACGCCGGCGCCGACGGTGCGGCCGCCTTCGCGGATAGCGAAGCGCAGGCCCTGGTCCATGGCGATCGGGGTGATCAGCTCGACGTCCAGCTCGGCGTTGTCGCCCGGCATGATCATTTCCACGCCTTCGCGCAGCTTGATGATCCCGGTCACGTCCGTCGTGCGGAAGTAGAACTGCGGACGGTAGTTGGTGAAGAACGGCGTGTGACGGCCACCCTCTTCCT
>JBEIDC010000190.1:0-3486 GCA_040383665.1 Caulobacter sp. | reverse complement strand
TCCTGAGCAATCTCAGCCCCGAGTTGCAGCAGGCAAATCTCACCCAGGGTTACGTCCAATCCATCACCAACACTGAGCTCATTGTGGAAATCTGTCCAACTGGAACTTTCTCCAATGCTGCGCAGTGCGTTGATTGCCCATCCGGCACCGCGTCGCCAGTGGAAGGGGCTTCGAACGACATGACCTGTGCCGCATGCAACGCCGGGACGTTTGCCGCCCCGGTGCTCGCCCCAACGCAGGCGGTTGATCGCCTGGTGAAACAGCGGCGACAGGGGGGCGAGGGTCGGAATCAGCCGCCATCGCACCAGCCACGCCATGCCGTTCAGCATCCGGTGCAGCAGCTCCGGCGTCGGCCCGGCGCCGAACCAGACGTCGCGCAGCCCGGGCAGCATGGCCGGGAGGGTCCGCAGATCCGGCGTGTCGACCAGCGAGAAGTGCAGATTGCGCAGCGGCGTCACCCCGGGCGGGGCGACCGTCACACGGCGAGTCTCGACCAGGGCCGGGGCCTGGGCCGCGCGGCCGCCGCGCACGAGGGTCACGGGTTTGCCCGCATAGCCGGCGATGCCCTGCACCACGCTCAGGCCGATGCCGGACCAGGGCGTCGGCGCGATGCCGGCCGAGACCGAGTGCACGGCTGACCAGCCCTCCGCCAGCCTGCGGACCACCGCCGAGGTCAGGGCGGGGCAGGTGCTGACTCCCGACCGCACGAAGACGCCCGCCGCCTTCGCCCGCGTGTTCAGCGCCGCGATCCCGGCCACGAAGTCCGAACCGTCCGCCAGGTCGATATAGGAGACGCCGGCGGCGATACAGGCCTCCGCAACCCGGTAGGGCTCGCGCCCGTAGGCCTGGAAAGGACCGCTGGCGTCGACCACGAGATCGGCCCTCGCCTCGGCCAGCTGCGCCGCGAGGTCGCCGTCGCGGTCGAAGCGGAACGGGATCAGCGACGCGTCGGACCGCGTCCACTCGGCCATCCTGCGCGCCTTGGCCTCCGACCGCCCGGCCAGCAGCAGCACCAGGCGCCATTCGTTCGCCAGCAGCCGCACCAGGCGGCCGCCGAACGTCCCGTAGCCGCCGATGATGAGGACCCTCATGACGCCCGCATCCGGTTGTCCGGGATAATCGGACCGGCGGGGTCGGCGTGATAGCTCTGCGGCGACATCCGGGCGTTCGGCATGAGGGAAACGTCGGGTGCGGCGGAGTTGAGGTCAAGGCGCCGCTGGACAGCGTCATGGCCCGACTTGTTCGGGTCACCCATGAACACCGCATACGAAAAGAGGGCGCGGCGCATCGGCCACGCCCTCCCGATCACACTCACCAGGCATGGGTGGCCCGAACAAGTCGGGCCATGACGACCTGGAGCGGAGCCGCCTACTCCAGGTCTTCCGCCAGGATGGCCATCTCGAACAGGAAGGAGCCGGGCTCGTCCTCGTCCTCGTAGATGACGCCGATGAACTCGCTCTTGAGCTCGACCTCGGCCGAGTCCTTCTGCTTGCGGGCCTTCACCGCGAAGTGCGGGTTGCCGAAGGTGCGCTTCAGGTGCGCTTCGATCTGCTTGATATGCTTTTCGTCCACGGCGTGGCTCCTGATGGTTGGCGCGCGCCGGGGCGCGTTCGGCGCGAACCTACTGCGCTCGCCCCGGGAGGCAAGACAAAAGCCGCGTGATCAGCCGCGCGTCAGATGACGTAGTCGTAGACCGCCTCGGCGAGGGTGTGGTCCATCGTGCGGGCCGGCTCTTCGCAGGTCGGGCAGTTGACCAGACGCGCGGGGACGCCCGCCGCCGTGCAGTGGGCCGGCACGGGCTTGAGCACCACCGAGCCGGAGGCGACCTTGGCGTAGTCGCCGATCTCGATATTGCCCAGCACCTTGGCGCCGGCGCCCAGCAGGACGCCCTTGCCGATCTTGGGGTGGCGGTCGCCGCGCTCGGCGCCGGTGCCGCCAAGGGTCACGCCGTGCAGCATGGAGACATCATCGCCGACCACGGCGGTCTCGCCGATGACGATGCCGGTGCCGTGGTCGAGGAAGACGCCCGAGCCGATGCGGGCGTTGGGGTGGATGTCGACCTGGTAGACCTCGCTGCCCCGGCTCTGCAGGTAGAAGGCCAGGGTGTCGCGGCTGTGGGTCCACAGCCAGTGCGCCACGCGGTGATTCTGGAGCGCCAGGAAGCCCTTGAAGAACAGGAAGGGCTGGACGTAGCCCTTGCAGGCGGGATCGCGCTCGAAGACGGCGCGCAGATCGGCCTCGGCGGCGACGACCAGCGAGGGGTCCGCCTCGTAGGCTTCCTCGGCGATCTCCCGGGCGCTCATGGCGCGCAGTTCCTGGTCGGCGATCTTGCGGGCGAACTGGTAGGACAGCGCCTCGGCGATCGAGTCATGCGACAGGATCACGGCGTTGAGCAGGCTGGCCAAGGTCGGCTCGTCGCGCGCGGCGCGCTCGGCTTCGTTGCGCAGACCGGCCCAGACGGGCGGCGGACCGGCGGTGACCACTTCGAACTGTCTGGGCATCTGCGCTCTCCCGTTTTCGCGTCCGGCCTATAGCACAGGTCGCCGGCGTCGCCGAATTTCGCCCTGCCCGGCGATATGGGGCCGATAACGCGGTTCGCCAAGGCCCGGTTGCCGGAGCCGGTTTTCCGCCATAGGTGTTGGGCATGCGCGCCCTGCTTGTCCCAGCCCTTTTCCTCGCCGTCGCCGCCCCCAGCGCGGCGCTGGCTGACCCTGCCCGGCCGCTGTCCCGCGAGGCCCTGGTCGCCACGATCAAGTCTGACCGGGCCTGGTGCGGCGGCTGGCGCGACGCGGACAGGAGCTGCGAGGAGATCGTCTTCCTCGAAACGGCCAAGGGTGCCGTCAGCCAGACCCGCCGGTACCGGATCTACGAAGGCAGCGACTTCGAAATGGTCGTGCGCAACACGGCGAAACTCGACGGCGGCAAGCTGTGCTGGACCTATCGCTTCGCCGAGATGGACATCGCCTTCCTCGAAGGCGGCGTCCGGGCTCCCAGGGAGCAGGCCGCCGCCATGCTGATGGTGATGCGCGAGACGATGGCCGACCTCGAGGGCAAGATGGCCTGCGAAGTCTTCAGCCGTGACGAGACGACCGGGGATATCGCCGCGGCCGCCACGCTCGACGGCGAGCGGGCCCCCGAGTACGACAGCCGCTTCCGGCTGCTGCCCCCCGAAGCCCGCATCAAGCTGCGCGGGGTGTTCGAGGACAAGCCGGAACCTTCCAGAACCTGACTTCGAGGCTCGCGTGACCCAAGGCGCTTCCCTGGCCCCGGCGTTCGCCGAGCCGCTCCCCATCGTGTCCGCGCCGGCGGTGCTGGCCTTCCTCGCCCGTCGCCGCTCGGCCTCGGCGATGGCGCTTCGCGCGCCCGGGCCGACGCCGGAAGAGCTGTCCGATCTGCTGACCATAGCCGCCCGGGTCCCCGACCATGGCAAGCTGGCGCCCTGGCGGTTCGTGATCCTGGAGGGCGCGGGCAAGGACGCCTACGCCG
>JBEIDC010000189.1:0-3539 GCA_040383665.1 Caulobacter sp. | reverse complement strand
GGAGGAGGCGGCGCGTCGCCTGAACAACGAGCCTCCGCCGCGTCGAACACTGGTCGAGCGCCTCTTCGGTTGAGGCGACCAGGCGGCCGCCCGCTTCGTCGAACGACCTATTCCGCGGCCGGCTTTTTTCCCAGGCCCATGGCTTCGAGGATCTCGGGGCGGATGTTGTCCACGCCCTTCTCCTGGATGTGCTGCGCCACGCGCACCCCGACAGCGGCCATGGCCTCGCCGATAAAGCGCGGGCGATTCTCGGCCGCCCACTTGAGCGACGCCTCGCGGTTCTCGTTCAGGCCCTGGAACCGGGGAACCACATAGCGGGCCATGAGCTCGTAGGACTTCTTCTTGCGGTCCCATTCGGCCCAGTTGTGATCCATGAACAGGAAGGCGCCGAAGCCGCCGGACTGCTTCTCTAGCCGCTCGATCTGGGCGATGGCGTCATCGGGCGTGCCGATGACCGCCATGCCCGAAGCGATGAGCGCATCGACCGGATCGCTGCCATCCTGTGGCGCGAGCGGCAAGGCCGCGACCTCCTGGAAGTAGTACAGCCAGTTCTGGAGCCCGAACCTGACGTCCTCGCGCGCCTGTTCACGGGTCTCGGCGATGTGCATCGGTCCGACAAGGCGCCAGCCCGAGCGGTCCATCGTATTGCCGGTCTCGCGCGCCTTCTCTTCAGCGATGGCCCAGTTGGAGGCCAGGGCGTTGAACCCTCCACTTTGGGTCGCCCCGATCGACAGCAGGCCAAGGCCATGACGGCCAGCCGCCGAGGCGCCGGTCGGCGAAACCTGGCTCGCCGCGCAGATTTCCACCGACGGGCGGCTGTAGGGCGTCATCTGCAGACGCGCCTCGTTCAGCTCGAACCAGTCGGTTTTCTTCGTGACCTGCTCGCCGCGCAACAGCGGCACCAGCACGTCGATCGCCTGGTCCATGCGGTCGCGCTGCGCGCTGACCGGGATGCCCATCATGAAGGCGTCCGACGGCAGGGCGCCCGGGCCGACGCCGAACATCACGCGCCCACGCGTAATATGGTCCAGTTGGTTGATGCGATCCGCCAGCATCAGCGGATGGTGGTAGGGCAGCGAAGACACGCCGGTGCCGAGCCTGATGTGCCTGGTTCTTTCCGCCACCGTGGCGATAAACAACTCCGGGCTGGCGATCAGTTCGTAGCCGGCCGAGTGGTGCTCGCCGATCCAAGCCTCGTCATAGCCCAGGCGATCCATATGCTGGACCAGCTCGATGTCGCGCTCCAGCGCCAGGGTCGGGTTCTCGTTGAGCGGATGGAAGGGGGCGATGAACGCCCCAAAGCGAAGCTTGGTCCCGGCCACGTCTGCCCTCCCCGGACATCATTATGTGATCTGCGATTACTCTGACGCGGGCGAGCAGGGCTGACTAGGGGCGACGTGGGGTCAGCCAGCCAGAAATGATGTTCAGCAACAGCTATGGACCGCGATCCGCTCCGTCAGTTTCCGGGCCGCTCCAGACCTGGTGACCGGCTTCCCGTTCGCCACCGACCGGGCGCCGCGCCCTCCTTCCGGCGGATCTGGAACGTGGTAGGAAGCGGCCGGGCCCTCCCATGCCGAGAGCAAGCGCTTCGTGAACTATCGCCACGCCTTCCACGCCGGGAACTTCGCCGATCTCGTGAAGCACGCGACCCTGACACGGCTCCTTGAGGCGCTTTTGGCGACTCCGGCGCCGCTGAACATCGTCGATACACACGCGGGCGCCGGCGGCTACGATCTGGATGGAGAACTGTCGCGCAGGACGGGAGAGGCGGCGCAGGGCATCTTCCGCCTCATGGCCGCCGATGACGCGCCTCGGGTGTTCGACGCGCTGAAGCGCGCTGTTCGCCAGGGCAACCCGGGCGGCGCTGTACGCTTCTATCCGGGCTCGCCGAGCCTGATCGTCGGCGTCCTGAGGGCGGGCGACCGCTACACGGCCTGCGAGCTTCGCGACGACGATTTCGCGCTGCTCCGCCAGACCCTGTCCGGGCACGGGGGCGCAGTGGCGCTGCAGGCCGACGGTTTCGCCACCGCCCGGCGTGCCGCCGGCCGCGACGGACGCCTTTTCGTCCTCATCGACCCACCGTTCGAGCGGGCGGATGACTACGAGCGGATCGCCGAGACCCTGAACATGGTGCTCGGTTTGGACCCTCAAGCCTGTGTCGCTGTCTGGCTGCCGCTGAAGGACCTTGAAACCTTCGACGCCTTCCTGCGCCAGGTCGAGCCGGCGGCCCGGTCGCTGCTGATCGCCGAAGCCAGACTGAAGCCTCTGGTCGATCCGATGAAGATGAACGGGTGCGCCATGGTCATCGCCAACGCGCCGGCCGGGATCGAATCCGACCTTGAGGCGATCTGCGGCTGGGTGGCTGGCAACCTGGGGGAAGCGGGCGGAAAAGCCTCGGTCTGGTCGACGCGGGACTGACGAATCTTTCGCACTTGCGAACGTAAAATCCATGTTATGCTGCGACGCACAAATTCGCGCTCTGCTCCCCCGGAGACCGCCATCATGACCAAGCTGATCACCCCCGAAACCGAAAAAGCCCTGACCCTGCCGGTCGGCATGGCGTCGCCGCTCTGGCTGATGTTCGCCGGGGCCGCCGCCGCGGGCGCCGCCATGTTCTGGGCCCGCGCCTGGTTCAAACCGACGAATCTCGAGGCGGTGCTCGCGCCGTTGCCCGCGCCCGCGCCCGAGACCGCCGAGTCCATCATCGAGGCGGTTGAGGATGCGGTCATGCTGGCGGTCGAGACGACGGATGCCACGCTGGAAGTCGCCGCCGAGGTGATCGAGGCGACCACGGAGGCGGCCGCTGAACGGGTGGAGGACGCCATCGAGGTCGTCGAAGCCATGACCGGGCCGCTCGTCGAGACGGCTCCCGAGGCGGTCGAAGTGGTGACCGAGCCCGCCGTTGTCGTCGCCGATGACCTGACCAGGCTGACCGGGATCGGCCCCAAGCTCGCCGGGCTGCTGGCCGAGCGCGGTGTGACCCGTTTCGCCGACATCGCCGCCTGGACGGCTGACGATGTGGTGGCGTTCGACAGGGACATGAAGCTGATGGACCGCATCGACCGCGAGGCCTGGATCGCCCAGGCCCGGCGCTACGCCGGCGACCACTAGCTAGAGACCAAAGGCCTTGAGCATCCGGTCGGCCGCCGCCGAGGCGGGGATCTGACCGGCGCGAACCTGCGCCTCCAGATCCGGGGATAGCGCCGCCACGTCGGGTTGGGCCCGGAAGGCGTCTTCCAGCCGACCCATGACCATCGCCCACATCCAGCGTGCGTTCTGTCCGGCCCGCCGGGCGGCGCGCTCGCCGTTGGCGGTCATGATCTCGCGATGTCGCTCGATCTGCTGCCAGAGCACATCCAGTCCGCTGTTGTTCAGGCCCGAGGCGGTCAGCACCGGCGGCGTCCAGTCCGGCGACGCCGGGGTCAGGATGTGCAGCGCTGTGCGATACTCTCGCGCCGACCGCTCGGCCCGGGGCGGATCGGCGTCGGCCTTGTTGATCAGGATCAGGTCGGCGATCTCGATCAGGCCCTTCTTGATGC
>JBEIDC010000188.1:0-3571 GCA_040383665.1 Caulobacter sp. | reverse complement strand
CTCCGCGCGGAAGCCGGCAAGCGTGATGTCGATCTCGAACAGGCCGAGGTCGATCTCGAAGTCCAGCGAGCCCCAGGCCGCGCCCTTGAATCGCGGCTGGCTGCTGAGCAGGATGCTCATCCCGGCCTGCAGGTGCAGCGGGCCCAGGTAGATGTTGATCTCGGTGCTGCCGCGGATCTCGAACTGACCGTTCGAGGTGATGTAGCCGCCGACGTCGATCCTCATCGCGCCGAAGAAGTCGAGACTCCCGTCGAACTCGAGCTTGAGCACGCTGTCGACGATGCTGACCCGACCAGAGAGCTGGACATCGAAGGCCAGCACCTTGAGCTTGCCGTCGAGGGCGAGGTCGAACAGGGTGTTGGCCTTGATGACGTCACCCTGCAACGTCTTGTAATCGCTCGAGCGCGTGTTGATCTGCAGCTTCGCGTCGGCGCTGATGTTCAGCACCGAGATGCCGAAGCTCAGCTTCGTGTTCACCAGCAGGGCGAAGTAGGGCGTGCCGCCGTCCATCCCGAAGGCCGCCGCACCCTTGACCTCCACATCGCCGAAGGCGCCCAGGTCGAGCACGACGTCCATGGCGGCCTGCACGCCGGATTTGTCGATCAGCAGGTCGACCGCGCCGCGCAACTCCAGCGGGCCCAGCTCGATCGACGCCTTGCCGGACACCCGCAGCGACTGGGGCGGCACCTCCACCTCCGACGGCCTGCCATTGGCATCGAAGAAGGTGCCGGTGACCGGATCGCGCCCACGCACCTTCTGCGGCGCCGACGTGGTGTTCACCTGGAGCAGGAACTGGCCCTTGACGGCGAAGACCCCGCCGCCGTCGATGATGGTCGAGCTCGGGTTGTTGCCGCCGACCTCGAGCGCGCCGTAGATCCCGGTCTGGTTGCCGCCGCCCGCACGGGTGTCGACGATCAGCCCGAGCGTGCCCGCCACGCCCAGGGGCTCCAGCAAGGGCAGGTCGAGCGTGGCGGTCACGCCGAGCTCGAGCACCACCCGCGTGTCGACCTTCGCGACGATGACGGAGAAGTCGCCCTTCAGGTTGAGAGCGCCACTGAAGAGGTCGAGATCGCCCTCGCCCGTGATGGCGGCGTACATGCCGGTCCAGGATTCGTCCTTGCCCGGCGGATAGGCGGAGATGGTGAACTCGTCGAAGCCGGTCAGGCGGCGGAAGCTCTCGGGCACGACATATCGGATCTCCTTGCCGAAGGTGTTCAGGCTGAGGTCGAGCTCGGCATTGAGCTGGGCCACCGGGCCCAGGTCGAGGTCGGCCTGGAGATTCAGGCGCAGCGCCACGCCGCCGTCGTTGATGACCAGCAGGCCCGTGGCCTCGCGCCGCAGGTTGAACCCGTCCGGGCCGATCTGGACGTTCACGTCCGCGAAAGCGGTCAGGCCGTCCTTCTCGCTGAGGCGGAAATCGAGCACGCCGTCCATCGACACCAAGCCGAAGAGATCGACCTCCATCTCGCCGTACAGCCGCAGGAACAGGGAGTCGTACTGCAGCACCACCGGCTCGCGCGGGTTGCCGGTGTCGATGGCGTAGCCGGGACGCGTCACGCCCTTGGGGTCGTCCGGGTGGGTCCAGGTGCTCTTGCTGAAGTCGATCGTCGTCAGGCCCACCGACACCGAGACGTTGGAGTCGTAGGACACCGCACCCGTCACCGAATCGCGCGAGAACTGCCCCAGCCCGAGCGAGAAGCGGGCCCCCGTGTTGATCTCGATCTGCAGGTCGCGCGCCTCGGCCGTCGCGCCGGGCACGCCCACCAGACCGATCTTGTGCACCGTGGCCCGTCCGGCGAGGTAGACCCCGAGGTCGATGCCCTGCAGGCTGATGACCGACTCCTTGGCCAGCACGAGACCGAGGTCCAGATCCTCGATCACCAGGCCGACGGCCTTGTCGTTCGTCTCGCCTTCCTCGATGCGGCCGTCACCGTCCTTGTCGTAGAAGTAGCCGTGCCCGCCCACCGGGACGCCGAGGAAGGCGTTCGCATCGTTGATGCCCAGCGCGAGCGTCGTGACCGTGGTGGTCTGGCCGTTGGACAAGGTCACGCTCTCGGCGCCGCGCTTGGTCAGCGCCATCGAGGCCGACATCTGCAGGAAGCCGGCGAGATCGATCTCGGCGTAGCCCACCTTGGCCTGGACGATCTCCTCGGTGAAATCGAGGAAGACCATGTTGTCGCCGCCGGCAGGCAAGGCGAAGCCTGCCGTGTCGATGCGGCCGTTCTGGTTGCGGTCCTCTCCAGCGTCGAGGAGGCTGTTTCCGTTCTTGTCCTCGGTGTAGTCCTTGAAGGACTTGCTGCGCTGGAAGTTGATCGACGGCGGGCCGAAGACCTGCAGCGCGGCGTTGACGGGCGCCGGGGCCTTGCCGAGCACGAAGGTGTTGATGTTGATCTCGACGTCCTCGGCGCGCACGTCGAGGATGTCGCGATCCACGCCCACCAGCGACGCCGACTCGATGCTGGCCTTGGCCGAGACGAACTTCGGGTCGAACTTGTCCAGGCCTGGTATCGCCGTCAGCAGCGTCGGCGTCATGAAGGCCATGCCGAAATCGACGTTGGTGAACTGCAGGCCGACGGCCGAGGCATTCACCTGGTCGGGGATGCCGTCGGGGCCGTTCGTCCCGGGTGCGCCCGTCTTGTCCTCGCCATAGCGGTAGGGCCCGCCGATGCCGGCGAAGCCCGTGAGGTTGGCACCGCCCAGGGTGAGCGCAGTGACCGAGACGTCGTCGATGTAGCGCCCGACAGGCGCACCGGCGGCCTGACCGATGCTGTCGAGCAGGGGCGCCAGGCCGCCGGTGTCGACGCTCACCTGGTAGACCTCGCCCTTGCGGAAGGCCAGCGAGCCCTGGAGATGCAGGAAATCGGCCACCGCGATCTGCGCGAAGCCGATGTCCAGGCCCATCACCTCACGGCCGTCGAAGTTGAGCACCACCGGCGTGCCGCCCGTGGGGATCTGCAGCCCGGTCTTGGGGGCCTTGCCGATGCTCGAGTACACCGGCATGGCGCGCAGCAGGCCACCCATGGCCTTGCCGCCCGTGTTGACGTCGACGGTGATGTCCCGACCGAGGATCTTCAACACGTCGCCCAGGCCGTAGACCCCGAGCTCGTCGGCATGGGCCGTCAAGGAGAAGGTCTTCTCGGCCTTGTACCAATCGGGCAGGTCGGCCTGGAAGGACCCGATCGCGATGTCCAGGTCCTGCAAGCCGAACCCCACCAGACCGGACTGGCCCGACAGAGGCTGGCTGAAGTCGGGACGGCCCAGGCCGACGAAGACATTGATGTCGCTGCCGCCGAAGCTCACGCCCTTGAAGGTGACGCCGGACAAGGTGGAGTAGTCCTCGGACAGGCCCCCGATCTTCTTCAGGCCGTCGAGCACCATGCCCGCCGTCGAGCCGAGCAAGGGCTCGATCAGGTTCAGCGGCGGCAGGCCCGTGCGCATGTCGGCCGTGAAGGTCTGACCCAGGTTGAGCTTGAAATCGCCTTCGAGGTGGACAAAATCGTCTATGTTGATCCGCAGATCCGGCAGCTCGATCGAGCCGAACACGCCATTGATGCCGATCTGCAGGTCGATG
>JBEIDC010000187.1:0-3673 GCA_040383665.1 Caulobacter sp. | reverse complement strand
CTCGCGCGCCATGGCGGCCGGGCCCAGGGCCAGCGCGCCGGCGGCCAGCAGCAGGACGGCGGTGTTGCGACGGATCATCGGTGCTCTCTCCACGGATTCGGCGGCAGGCTGCCCCGCGAGGCGCGCGACCGCAAGCCGGGGGCTTGGCGAAGCGGCCCGGAGCGGTCCAATCTGCCGCCACATACCCTGGGGGAGGGACGGTTCATGAGCTTCCTGACGCGACGCACGCCCATAGAAGGCCACGCTGACCACGCCCACGGTTCGGGCCTGAAGGCCACGCTGGGCTGGCCGCATCTGGTGGCGCTGGGCATCGGCGCCATCGTCGGCACCGGCATCTATGTCCTGCCGGGCGAGGCCGCGGGCCTGGCCGGCCCCGGGATGATGCTGTCCTTCGTCATCGCCGGCGCGATCTGCGCCGCCGCCGCCCTCTGCTACGCCGAGATGGCGACGCTGATGCCCCGCGCCGGCAGCGCCTACACCTACAGCTATTCGGTGATGGGCGAGACCATCGCCTGGATCGTCGGCTGGAGCCTGATCCTGGAATACACCGTGGTCTGCGCGGCCGTGGCGGTGGGCTGGGCCGGGTACGCCTCCGGTCTGCTGGTGCAGCATGTTCCCAGCTTCCCGCCGGCGCTGCTCAACGGGCCCCACGCGGGCGGGATCGTGAACCTGCCGGCGGTGTTCATCGCCCTTGTGGTCGCAGCCCTGCTCGCCGCCGGGACCCGCGAAAGCGCTCGGGTCAACTTCGTGCTGGTCATCGTCAAGCTGGTCGCCCTGGCCGGCTTCATCGCCCTGGCCCTGCCCGCCTTCAACGGCGCCCACTTCACGCCCTTCATGCCGCAGGGCTTCTGGGCGCACGAGGTCGACGGCGTGAAGATGGGGGTGATGGGCGCCGCGGCGATCATCTTCTTCGCCTTCTACGGCTTTGACGCCATCTCGACCGCGTCGGAAGAGGCGAAGAATCCGGCCCGGGATCTGACCATCGGCATCGTCGGCTCGATGCTGATCTGCACGCTGATCTACATGGCCGTGGCGGCCGCGGCGATCGGGGCCATGGCCCCCGCCCATTTCGCCACGAGCAAGGAGCCGCTGGCCTATATCATCCGCGAACTGGGCCATGATCGCGCCGCCTGGCTGATCGGCCTGGCCGCCATCATCGCCATGCCGACGGTGATCATGGTCTTCATGTACGGCCAGACCCGCGTCTTCTTCGCTATGGCCCGCGACGGCCTGCTGCCCAAGGGGCTGTCGAAGGTCAGCACGAAGACCGGCACGCCGGTGGCCGTGACCCTGATGACCGGCGTGATCGCGGCCGTGCTGGGCGGCGCCCTGCCGCTGGGCGAGATCGTCTCCCTGGCCAACGCCGGCACCCTGGCGGCCTTCATCGCCACGGCCATCGCCATGATGATCCTGCGGGTCCAGCAGCCGGCCCGGCCGCGCCGCTTCAAGACGCCGTTGTGGTGGCTGGTCGGGCCCTTCGCGGTGATCGGCTGTCTCTATCTGTTCGCCGGCCTGCCGACGAAGACGATGATCTTCTTCCTGATCTGGAACGCCCTCGGCCTGTTGGTCTACCTGGCCTGGGCCCGGCGCAACTCGAACATGGCGAAGCTCTGACGCCGCCGCCCGTCGCGGGCGTTGAGCAATACACGGAGTCTCCATTGCCGTTTCCGCGTCGTCGCGGGGGCGCGGCCGCGCCTGCCGACAGGGGGACAGAGGCGAAGCATGGCGCCGCCGGAGGCGGGTCGGGCGGTCCGGCGCGGCCGGAGCCGGCCCTTGCCGGCCCTTGGCTTGCGTGGCCCGGCGGTGATGGTCAGGCGGTCTCATCCCGACAGTATGCGACCGCGCGGAAGGGGGTGGACGCGAAGGCGGACCAGGCCGAGCCGGACTGTCTCCGGAAGGGGCGAAATGTCCCGCCTTGTCTCCGGAGTATCTGTCTCCAGAGTCTCGCGTTCCAGACTGGTGCTGGGTTACTCCAGCCCGTCGCCCAGCGCGT
Organism: Caulobacter sp.; assembly: GCA_040383665.1. GTDB lineage: Bacteria > Pseudomonadota > Alphaproteobacteria > Caulobacterales > Caulobacteraceae > Caulobacter. The sequence goes on along the minus strand of JBEIDC010000187.1, from coordinate 1,680 downwards.
CGAGCGCCGCTTCAATGGCGCTCTCCAGCACCGGCCTAAGCCGAGCCGCGAGCCCCTCGTCGATGCGGTTGTCGACGCCCAGGTGCGTGCTCTTGGCCAACTCCATCTGGATGGCGTGGACGCCCCTCACCGGCGCGCCGTAGCTTCGCGTGATGAAGCCGCCCTTGAAGCGGCCGTCGAGCACGGCGGAATAGCCGCTGGCCCGGCAGACGCCGAAGGCCGCCGCCCGGGCCTCCGCGCCGCAGGCCGCGCCCTGCGCCGTGCCCATGTTCAGGTCCGGCAGGGTCCCCTCGAACAGCCGCGGCACGACCGGGCTGATCGAATGGGCGTCCCACAGCAGCGCGAAGCCGTGCGTCTCGACCGCCACCTCGATCGCCGCGCGCAGGGCGTCGTGATAGGGCCGCCAGTACCGGTCGCGGCGGGCGGCGATCTCCGCCGCGTTCGGTGCGTCGTCCCGGTAGACCGCCTCGCCGAGGAAGGTCTCCGTCGGAACCAGGCCCGCGCCCCACTGGCCGGGATAGAGGGGCTTGTCGTCGGGCGGCCGGTTGACGTCGATGACCAGCCGCGACCAGCGGGCCGTGACGGTCGTCGCCTCCAGCTCGTCGGTGAAGTCGTAGAGCGCCGGTTGCGCGAAGTCGGTGTCGTCCAGCCGCAGGGCGGCCGGCGTCATGCGGGCGGCGATGTCGTCTGGCACGTCGGTCCCGACATGCGGAAAGCTGACGACCAGCGGACTGGCGCCGCGGGTGATGTGGACGTCGGTCATGCAGTGCGTCCTTCGCGACGCGATCTGGCCGGATCGCTCCTCAGGATGACGAGCTCAGTGGAACGCCATCCACCTTCGTCATGGTGAGGAGCGAGCCTTGGGCGAGCGTCGCGAACCACGCAAGGCCTCACAGCGCAACGATCCCGTCGAACGCCCCGTTCAGCACCAGCGCCGTCACCGCCGCGATATCCGGCGCGAAGTAGCGGTCGCGGTCGTAGGCGGCGGCGACGGACCGGACCCGGGCGTGCGCCGCTTCCAGCTGGGGCGACGAGCGCAGCGGGCGGCGGAACGCGATGCCCTGGGCGGCCGCCAGCAGCTCGATGGCGACGATGGCGGCGCTGTTCTGCGCCATCCCGGTCAGCCGCCGGGCCGCGTAGGTGGCCATGCTGACATGGTCTTCCTGGTTGGCGCTGGTCGGCAGGCTGTCGGTGCTGGAGGGATGGCTGAGCCCCTTGTTTTCGCTGGCCAGGGCGGCGGCCGTGACCTGGGCGATCATGAAGCCCGAATTGACCCCCGGTTCGGCGACCAGGAAGGCGGGCAGGGCGCTCATGGCGGGGTCGACCAGCAGGGCCGTGCGCCGTTCGCTCAGCGCCCCGATCTCTGCGATAGCCAGCGCCAGCGTATCCGCCGCGAAGGCCACCGGCTCGGCGTGGAAGTTGCCGCCCGACAGCGCCTCGCCGGTGTCGGCGAAGACCAGCGGGTTGTCGGTGACGGCGCTGGCCTCGATGAGCAGGGTGCGCTGTGCGTTGGCCAGCAGGTCCAGCACGGCGCCCATCACCTGCGGCTGGCATCGCAGGCTGTAGGGGTCCTGGACCCGGTCGCAGTCGTCGTGGCTGTGGCGGATGGCGCTGCCGTCCAGCAGGGCGCGCAGGGCGCTCGCGACGGCGATCTGGCCCGGCTGGCCACGCGCGGCGTGG
>JBEIDC010000186.1:0-3946 GCA_040383665.1 Caulobacter sp. | reverse complement strand
CAATCCACGTCATCCTGATCATCCGCGCAGAGGCGTGTCGAAGGACGCACGGCGAACGCCGCGTCCTTCGACACGCCGCCCGAGCAGCCCGACGCTAAGCCCGCACCGCAGCGCCCTCGGCCGCCCGCGCCCGCCCCTCGAGTCGCGGCGCCAGCCACTTCTGGATCGGTGCGTCGATCAGGCGGTGAAACAGCGCCGCCACGACCAGGGCGGCCGGGAGCGACATCGCCCATAGGGTCCAGTCCAGCCAGACCGGCAGGTCGACGCCCGCCCGCACCGCGCCCAGCACGCCGAACCAGATCATCCCGGTCAGGCTGTGGGTGATGAACAGGGCGAAGGAGAGCTTGGCGCCCTGTTCGATCAGCGCCGAAGGGCGCCGCACTGGAAGGCGACCGAAGGCCAGAACAATGCCGGCGATGGCCGTCACGCTGAGGAGATCAAAGCGTCCGGCGACCTGCAGCAGAGCCAGGGCCAGGATCGAGACGGCGGCCAGGAGCCCGGCCGTCCTGGCCGGCGGACGGCCCTGCTCGACGACCCGCGCGATACAGACCCCAAGCAGGAACAGCGGCGCCGCCCGCACCAGGCCGAAGTGGAAGTCCAGGTCGTAGATGTGGCGGTCCAGCAGACTGACGCAAATCAGGTCGCCGGCGATCACCGAGGCCATGCCCAGCGACATCAGGGCGGTCGGGCTGGACAGCCGGCTGATCCAGCGCCAGGCCAGCGGGAAGGCCGCATAGCAGACCAGGAGCGCCGACAGGGACCAGCTCTGGTGGTTCCAGCCGCCGCCGCCCGGGACGCCCCAGGCCTGGACCATGAAGACCTGCATCAGCAGCGCCGGGAGGGTGAAATGCTCCGCATGGCTCGGGGCGAAGCCGACCGCCGTGGCGGCGACGACCACGGCCGCCAGCCCGGCCAGCACGATCAGCTGCCCCGGCCAGATCCGCGCCAGCCGCTTCTGCAGGAAGCTGAACAGCCCGATCCGGCCGCCAAGGATCTGCGCCCCGTAGGCGCGGCCGAGCACGAAGCCGGAGAGGATCAGAAAGAAGTCGGTGGCCAGATAGCCCCGTCCGAAGACCGGATGCAGGGTCTCGAGCGGGATCAGCGCATCCTGTCCGTAATGGTAAAGAACGATCAGCAGCGCAGCCATGAACCGCAGCCCATCGAGCGCGCCGCCGCGGGTGGCGACGGGCGCAAACGTCGCGGACTGGGTCAGGTTTCCCGCCAAGGGACATTCTCCGGCTGTTTCAGGCAGGTCGTTGCAATCGCGGGACCGTCGCTTATCTGTCACCGAGATTGTTGCAATATGGACAAGCGCCCATGACCGCCGCCCGCATGCCCGTCCTGTTCCTCGGTCACGGCTCGCCGATGAACGCCATCGAGGACAACGCCTGGCGCCGCGGCTGGGCGGAGGCGGCACGCCGCCTGCCCCGCCCCAGGGCTATCCTCTGCATCTCGGCCCACTGGGAAACCCGGGGCGCGAGCGCGGTCTCGGCCTCACCGGCGCCGGAGACCATCCACGACTTCGGCGGATTTCCGCAGGCCCTGTTCGACGTCCGCTATCCCGCGCCCGGTGATCCGGCCCTGGCCGCGCGGGTGGCCGACCTGCTGGCGCCCGACCCGGTCGTGCAGCACCCGACGCGCGGCCTGGACCACGGCGCCTGGAGCGTGCTGCTGCCGATGTATCCGGACGCCGACATTCCGGTGGTGCAGCTCAGCCTCGACCGCGCGCGGCCAGCCGCCTGGCATCACGAGACCGGCCGCCGGCTGGCCTCGCTGCGCGACGAAGGCGTGCTGATCGTCGGCAGCGGCGACATCGTCCACAATCTGCGCGACGTCGACTTTCGCGGCGGCGCGACGCCGGCCTGGGCCCCGCGCTTCAACGCAACGGCCAAGGCGCTGATCGAGGCCCGCGACCACGGCCCGCTGATCGACTTCGAAGGCCTGGGCCCGGACGCGGCGATGGCGATCAACAGCGCCGAACACTATCTGCCGCTGCTCTACGTCCTGGGCGCCGCCACGGCGGACGACGCCATCGGCTGGTTCAACGACGACGTCTTCGCGGGCATCTCGATGACGTCGGTGGTGCTGGGGTAGGCGGGGTGCGGGGACATGCACTGGAGTGCCTGTCCCGGCGCCTGGTGGTGATGGGCCGGCCCCGCCCCGTCGCGCCCTCAGGCCTCGGTCGGCGCGGCATTTGAGGCGAGCCGTTGGGCCGCTTCCTCGGCCGAGCCTTCGCGCTCGCCGCGGCTGGCGGCGTAGATGGCCTGCACGCGCGAGAGTACCTCCGGGCTGGCCAGTTCGGGTCGGCCGGAATTGAACGGCGGCGCCGGGGCGTACTCCAGCGCCAGCTGGAGGCCCTGGGCGTAGTCGTCGCCGGCGATCTCGGCCACCAGGGTGAAGGCGAAGTCGATGCCCGCCGTGACCCCGCCGCCGCTCATGTAGCGGCCGTCGCGCACCACCCGCGCCGGGTCCGGGATCGCCCCGAACAGCGCCAGCTGGTCGCGCCAGGCCCAGTGGCAGGCCGCGCGCTTGCCGGTCAGCAGCCCCGCCGCCGCCAGGATGAGCGAGCCGGTGCAGACGCTGGTCACCCAGGTCGCGCCGTCGGCGAGGCGGCGGATCTGGGCCATGAAGGCTTCGTCCAGCATGGCTTCGGCCGTGCCGAACCCGCCCGGCACGCAGAGGATGTCGCAGCGCTCGATGTCGACGTACGGTGTCAGCCCGGCGAACGTCAGGCCGTCGGCCTCCATCTGGCCGCCCTCGAGGCTGGCCACCGTCACCTTCGCGCCCGGCAGACGCTGCAGCACCTGGTGCGGACCGGTGAAGTCGAGGTGGGTGACGCCCGGATAGAGGGCGAAGACGATGTGGATCTGCGGCGCGGGCATGGGGAGGCCTCCTGTTGACGGCCGCACCATCGCAGGCCTAGGGTCTGGCGCAAATGACAAGGTTCCCTCGTTTTCCGCCATGCGTTCCCTCGGCCTCCTGATCTTCCCGGATTTCCAGCTGCTCGACGTCGCCGGCCCCGTCGCCGCCTTCGAGATCGCCGGCCGGTATGTCCCCGGCGCCTATGACATCCGGATCCTGGCCAGGGATGGCGGTCTGGTCGCCAGTTCCAGCGGCGCGCGGATGCAGGCCGAGGCCTTCGCCGACGCGCCCCGGCTCGACACCCTGATGATCTCCGGCGGCGAGGGCACGCGCACGCCGTCCATATGCGAGACGACGCTGGACTTCGTGCGCGACTGCGCGGCCAGCGCCCGACGCATCAGCAGCGTCTGCTCCGGCGCCTATGTGCTGGCCCAGGCCGGACTGCTGGATGGCCGGCGGGCCACCACCCACTGGAACCGCACCGCCGACTTCGCGCGGCGCTATCCGAAGGTGCGGCTGGAGCCGGACCGCATCTATGTCCGCGACGGCGAGGTCTGGACGAGCGCCGGGATCACCGCCGGCATCGACCTGGCCCTTGCCATGATCGCCGCCGACCTCGGCGAGGACATCGCCCGCAAGACCGCCCAGCAGCTGGTCGTCTATCACCGCCGCCCCGGCGGCCAGTCGCAGTTCTCGGCCCTTCTGGAGCTGGAGACCGGCGGGCGCTTCGATTCCCTGCTGGCCTGGGCGCGGGAGAACCTGCGCGAGCCCCTGACCGTCGAGCAGCTGGCCGGGCGGGCGGCCATGAGTGAACGAAGTTTCGCCCGCGCCTTCGCCGCCGCCTGCGGGACCACCCCGGCCAAGGCCGTCGAGCGCCTGCGCGTCGAGGCCGCCCGCGCCCTGCTGGACGGCCAGCCGCTGCAGGTCGAGGACGTGGCCCTGGAGACCGGCTTCGGCGACGCCGAGCGCATGCGCCGGGCCTTCATCCGCGCCTTCGGTCAGCCGCCCCAGGCGCTGCGACGCGGGGCGAAGGCGGCTTAAATCTGTCCTCCCCGCTCGCGGGGAGGGGGACCATGCGGAGCAT
>JBEIDC010000185.1:0-3987 GCA_040383665.1 Caulobacter sp. | reverse complement strand
GTTCCCCGGTTCCAGGGCCTGAACGAGAACCGCGAGGCGTCGCTCAAGTGGGCGGCCGAGAATCGCCCGCGCTTTATCGGCGAGGCCATGGCCGCTGTCTGGGTGCGCGTGGCGCAGCACATCCAGGAGAAGGGCGTGGACAACATCCGCCCCGAGATCCTCGAAGCCATGGGCCTGGGAAAAAAGCCCGCCGCGGAATAGGTCGTTCGACGAAGCGGGCGGCCGCCTGGTCGCCTCAACCGAAGAGGCGCTCGACCAGTGTTCGACGCGGCGGAGGCTCGTTGTTCAGGCGACGCGCCGCCTCCTCCAGCACCTTGCGGCGGGCGGTGCGGTTGGACGGCCTCGCGGCCTTTTCCCTGGCCACCTGAGCAGCGCCTTCGCCGTGGAACTTTTCCAGGATTTCGATCTCGATCTGCACTTCATGATCAAACAGGCTACGTCTTGCCTTGTAACCGAACATCTGGTCCCCTTGGTTCCGCCCACCGCGCAGCCATCGAAGGCAGCGGAAAATCACTCAAAATGGGGATAAGGACAACCATTCGCCGAACGCTGCTCGGCAGAATTCACGAGATTGTCCTGTTTCCGGCCCCGATCACGCGTCGCCAACAACGGACCAGTGCGGGTTTGGTTCCCGTCGACAACTAACGCGGGCGAATATCCTTGAGGATCGCCTGCGCGGCGTTGTGGCCGGGCGCGCCGGTGACACCGCCGCCCGGATGGGTTCCCGCGCCGCACATGTAGAGTCCCGGGACCGGGGCGCGGTAGGCGCCGTGTCCGAGCACGGGCCGCGCGGAGAACAATTGATCCAGGCTGAGGGCGCCATGGAAGATGTCGCCGCCGATCAGACCGAACTCGCGTTCCAGATCCAGCGGACTCTTCACCTGCCGGCCGATGACAGACGCCTTGAATCCCGGCGCCCAGCGGTCGACGGTGGCGATCATGAGATCAGCGACCTCACCGCGACAGTCGTCCCAGGATCGGCCATCGGGCAATGTCGGCGCGACATGCTGGCAGAACAGGCTGGCGACATGCTGTCCCGCGGGCGCCAGGCTGTCATCCAGGATCGAGGGGATCAGCATCTCGACAATCGGCTCCCGCGACCAGCCGTCCCGGCGGGCGTCGAGGAACGCCCGATCCATATAGGCCAGGTCCGGGGCGACGATGATCCCGGCCGTCAGGTGGTCGCCGGCCTCGGGCAGCGCCGTGAAGCGCGGCAGTTCGGCCAGCGCCACATTCATCCGGAAGGTGCCTGATCCGGAGCGGTAGCGCCCGATCCGTTCCCGGAAATCGGCAGGCAGCAAGGCCGGATCGAGCAGGCGCTCGAAAGTGATCTTCGGATGGGCGCCGGACACCACGGCGCGGGCGCCGATCGTCTCGCCGGAGTCTGTCACGACCCCCGTGGCGCGGCCTTTCCGGGTGAGGATTTCGGCGACGCCCGTGCTGGTGCGAATGTCGACGCCCTTCTCGCGACAGGCCGCGGCCATGGCCTGGGTGATCGCCCCCATGCCGCCGATGGCGTGGCCCCAGGCGCCCTTCTTGCCGTTCACCTCGCCAAAAACGTGATGCAGAAGCACATAGGCGGAGCCGGGCGTATAGGGGCTGGCAAAGTTGCCGACCACCCCATCGAAGCCCAGCACCGCCTTGATCGGCTCGCTCTCGAACCAGCCGTCCAGCCAGTCGCCGGCCGACTGAGAGAACAGGGCCAGCAGGTCGCGGCGGGCGGTCACGTCCAGGTTCGAGAGTCTGCGCGCCAGGCCGGCGCTCTTCATAAGCTCGGGAACCGCGGCCGCGATCCCGCCCTCGACCATGTTGGGCGGCGCTTGCAGGATCACGGCCCGCAGCACATCGGCGATCGCCTCGAGTCGCGCGTCATAGGCGTCAAGCCGCTCCGCGTCGCGCGTCGAGTACTTCGCGACCTGCGCCTTGGTCCGCCCCTCGCCGGTCAGCAGGTAGCCGTCCTCGCGCGGCAGGAAATTGGCCGCGCGGCGCTCGATGACCCGCAGGCCATGCCGAGGCAGCTCCAGATCGGCGATGACCTTGGGATTGAGCAGGCTGACGGTGTAGCTGGCGACGGAGTTGCGGAAACCCGGATGAAACTCCTCCGTAACGGCGGCCCCGCCGACGACGGCGCGCCGCTCGAGCACGGTCACCTTCAGCCCTGCCGACGCGAGGTAGAAGGCGCAAACCAGGCCGTTGTGGCCGGCGCCGATGATGACGACGTCGGTCACGACCCGGTCCCGAGGAAGGCGATAATGTCGGTGAAGGCCGCGCGATCCTCGAGCAGGAACATGTGCCCCCCCTCGTACCAGCGAAGCTCCGCGCCTCGTATGCGGTCCACCATGGCCTCCTGTGCGGCCGGCGGGGCGAGGTCGTCGTAGCGCCCCGCGCAGATCAGCGTCGGCGCGTCGATCTCCGGCAGACGATCCCAGACGTCATGACCCGCGCGGGCCCCCAGTTGAAGCACCCCGCCGAGCGCTCGCCGGGGCTCCCCTGCCCATGGGTCATCGACGGCCATGCGGACCAGCATCGCGTGCTGGTCAGGGTGGTCGAGGGCCCAGGCGGCATCGCGCCGCCGGTCGGAAATCGGGATCATGTGTCGGGCGCGAGCGTCCGGGCTCATGTCTGTGACGGTATGCAGCGGATAGGACGATCCCCCGGCGCCGCCGGGCGACGTGCAGCACAGCACAAGCCGCTCGATCCGGTCGGGATGCCGAACGGCGAGAGTCTGGGCGACCATGCCGCCGAAGGAGACCCCGACCACATGGGCTTTCGCCCAGTCGAGCTCATCCAGCACGGCCGCCGCGTCATCGGCATAGTCCGCCATGCTGTAGGGGCCATCCGGCTTGTCGCTCTGACCGAGCCCTCGCTGATCATAGGCCACCGTATCGAAATGCTTCGGCAGCGGTCCGTCCAGGACGTTCGGCTTGCGACGTATATCGCCGCCAGTGCCGGAGATGAACAACAGCGGCGCGCCATCGCCCCGGCGTTCGGACCAGAGGTTCAATCCGTTGATCTGCAGAAAGGACATGAATGGGGTTCCCACGACACGAAGGACCATGAATAGCGATGGACGTCGGTTCAGACCGGCGCAAGCGGCCGGCGCCGCCCTGTCGGCGCTTCAACCACAATGACATCGCCCGGCCGCACCGTACCGCTCGTCAGCACCACACCCATGACGCCGGCCTTGCGAACGAGCGCGCCGTCAGGCGACCGTTCCAGGGTCGCCTCCATCAGGCCTGGTCGGAAGGCGTTGAGCTGGTGGCATGGATTGCGCAGGCCGGTGACCTCGACCACGGCGCTGGCCCCGATCCGAAGCCGTGCTCCGGTCGGGAGCGCGAGGAGGTCGAGCCCGCGGGTGGTGATGTTCTCGCCCATTTCGCCGGGTTCGATGCTGAAGCCTTGCGCCAGAAGGGCGTCGTGAAGTTCGGAATGGATCAGGTGGACCTGGCGAAGGTTCGGCTGGTCCGGGTCACGCGCGACGCGCGAGCGATGCTTCACCGAAGCGCCGGAATGACAGTCCCCGTCCACACCGAGACCGGCCAACAGGGTGATGAACTCCACGCCCGCCTTCGAGAAGCGATGGTCACGGCTGCGGCTTGTCGCCACGACCTGTCCCGGGGACTGGCCGCTCATCAAGGCTGCGCCGCCCTGCGCTTGAAGGTGAAACCCGGCGGCGCAGCGGTTTCGACATGGTCAGGGTGATACATGTCCATGAAGATCGTCCGCTCGCCGGGCTCCGCGCCCCCGGCGCAGAGGACACGATAGCCGTCGATGATAGAGCCGAACACACCGGGCCCGAAACTGCCGGTCCGCTCGAAGGCCGGCGCGGCGTCATCCGCGCAGCGGAGCCGGCGCAGGTAGGCGTGCTGGCCCTTCGGCATCCTGACCCGCACGGGGTTCTCGCGGCTTCCGAGGTCGTAGCCGGCCGCCTTCTGGATCGCCGCCTCGAGCCACGCGCCCTTGAGCCGGCCGCCGCCCAGCAGGTCC
>JBEIDC010000184.1:0-4008 GCA_040383665.1 Caulobacter sp. | reverse complement strand
GTGCTTGATGATGCCGCCGATGTACCACAGGCACATCTGCGACAGGCCGGCGTACTGGTCGCCGGCGAACAGCGGCTTGCCGTCGTTCCAGATCGACTGGTGGACGTGCATGCCCGAGCCGTTGTCGGCGAACATCGGCTTGGCCATGAAGGTCGCCGTCTTGCCGTAGGCGTGGGCCACGTTGTGGATCACGTACTTATAGAGCTGCAGGCGGTCGGCCATGGTGATCATGGTGTCGAACTTCAGGCCGAGCTCGTGCTGGGCGGGCGCCACTTCGTGGTGGTGCTTTTCCGGCTTCATGCCCAGCTGGCCCATGACTTCCAGCATCTCGCCGCGAAGGTCCTGGCCGCTGTCGATCGGGTTGACGGGGAAGTAGCCGCCCTTGGGCCCCGGGCGGTGGCCCATGTTGCCTTCCGGATAGGACTTGCCGGTGTTGGTCGGCAGCTCGATGGAGTCGTAGCTGTAGCCGGTGTTGTGAGGGTCGGTGGACCACTTCACGTCGTCGAAGATGAAGAACTCGGCTTCAGGGCCGAAGTAGACGGTGTCGCCCACGCCCGAGGACTTCACATAGGCCAGGGCCGTCTTGGCCATGGAGCGCGGGTCGCGGTTGTAGGGCGTGCCCGAGTCCGGGTTCACCACGTCACAGAAGAGGCAGAGGGTGGTCTGCTGGTAGAACGGGTCGATGTAGGCGGTGTCCAGGTCGGGACGCAGCTTCATGTCCGACTCATTGATCGCCTTCCAGCCGGCGATCGACGAGCCGTCGAACATGGTGCCGTCTTCCAGGAAATCATCATCGACGAGGTCGATGTCGAACGTGACGTGCTGCATCTTCCCGCGGATATCGGTGAAGCGGACGTCCACGTACTTGACGTCCTTTTCCTTGATCATCGCGAGGATGTCTTTCGCGGTCGTCTTCTTGGCCATGTGCCTTATCCCCTAGGCTTTACGTAGATGCGAATTGACTTTGACGCGGCGGCCTAGACGGCCAGCGCGCCGCTTTCTCCGGTGCGGATCCGGATCACGTCGGCGATCTCGGACACGAAAATCTTGCCGTCGCCGATGCGGCCGGTGCGGGCGGCGTTCTGGATCGCCTCCAGGGCGCCCGACAGCTGGTCGTCGGCGACCACGACCTCGATCTTGATCTTGGGCAGGAAGTCCACGACGTACTCGGCCCCGCGGTACAGTTCGGTGTGCCCCTTCTGGCGCCCATAGCCCTTGGCCTCGAGCACGGTCATGCCCTGGACGCCCAGCTCCTGCAGGGCCTCCTTCACTTCATCAAGCTTGAACGGCTTGATGACGGCTTCGATCTTCTTCATGCGGGCCTCTGGGCGGGCGGTTGGCGGGACGGAGCACGCGCCGCGCGGCCGCTTCAAGGGCGGACCCGCGACACGTGCGCTGCACTGCGGCGAATGATTTCCGGCGCCCATGAAACAGGCGCCCGGCGCCCAAGACAAGGGCATGGGGGCAAACCCCTTGGTTGCCGCCGCGTGAAGGGGGTAGCGAGGGGCAAAACGCGGTTCGAGGGAGTGGAACGATGCGCGACGACACGCCGGTTCTCATCGGGGGCGGACAATTCACCTACCGGGGCGCGGCCGACACATCGCCGTCGCCGCTGGACCTGCTCAAAGTCGCGGCGGAACGGGCCGCTGTCGACGCCGGGCTCGATCCGTCGATGCTTTCGCAACTGGACGGCGTCGCGGTGGTCGGCTTCACCATCGACGCGCCGGGCGGCTTCCAGAACCTGCCGTTCCCGCGCCTGAAGAACCCGCCGGCCAGCTTCGCCCGCGCGGTCGGGGCGCAGCCGTCCTGGGAGATCTACAGCCACATGGGCGGCAACAGCCCCCAGCAGCTGATCAACACCGCCTGCGAGCGAATCGCCCGGGGCGAGAACGACCTGGTGCTGGCCGCCGGCGCCGAATTCCTGGGCTCGCTGATGAAGCGGCTCAAGGGCGGGGCGGGCTTCGCCGGCTGGGGCGATCCCTTCGCCATCGAGGACGAGCCCAAGCGCATCGGCGACCCGCGTCCGGGGACCACGGCCTACGAGAACGCCCACGGCCTGAACCGGCCGATCAACGTCTATCCGATGTTCGAGAACGCGCTGCGGGCCCGAGACGGCCGCTCGATCCCTGACCACCAGAAGCGCCTCGGCAGGCTGTTCGCCCCCTTCACCCGCGTCGCCGCCGCCAACCCGCACGCCTGGTTCCCGACGGAACGCAGCGAGACCGAACTGGTCGAGGTGACCGGCCAGAACCGCTGGGTCAGCTTCCCGTACCCGAAGTATCTGAACGCCATCATGGAGGTCGACCAGTCGGCCGGCGTGCTGATCGCCTCGGTCAAGAAGGCCCGCGAGCTGGGCGTGCCCGAGGACAGGTGGGTCTTCCTGCACGGCTGCGCCGACGCCAGCGACCTGTGGCACCCGATCGACCGCCAGAACTTCCACTCCAGCCCGGCCATGGAGCTGACCGGCAAGCGGGCGTTCGAGATGGCCCGGATCGGCCCGGCCGACCTCGACTTCATCGATCTCTACTCCTGTTTCCCCATCGCGGTGGAGGTCGGGGCCGAGGCGCTGGGCCTGGCGCTGGACGACCCGCGCGGCCTGACGGTGACCGGCGGCCTGCCGTATTTCGGCGGCCCGGGGAACAACTACGCCATGCATTCGGTGGTCACGATGCTGGAGAAGCTGCGCGGCAAGCCCGGCGGCTGGGGCCTGTGCACCGCCAACGGCTGGTACCTGACCAAGCAGTCGACGGGCATCTATTCGACCACGCCGGTCGAGGGCGTCTGGGAGCGGGAAGACCCGGCGGTCATCCAGCGCCAGATCGACGCCCTGCCGCACCCGGCCGTTGAGGAGCATCCGCAGGGCCCGGCGACGGTGGAGACCTACACCATCGTCCACACCCGCGACGGCTACCACATGGGCATCATCGTCGGCCGCGACTCGCACGACAGCCGCTTCATGGCCGTGCTGCCGGAAGACGAGGCGACGCTGCAGAGCTTCGAGGCCGCCGAGGGCGTCGGGCGCACGGGGACGGTCAGCCGCCACCCGGACGGCAAACGGAACCTGTTCACCCCGGACTGATCAAAGCGTAGGGGACAGGTTAAGATGTCCCTTGGGACACCTTAACCTGTCCCCGAAAGGCCGCGCATGACCCGCACCTACATGATCCGCCACGGCAAGCCGGCCGCCACCTGGGGGGACTCCAACGACGACGGCGATCCCGGCCTGGACGACGCCGGCCGGGCGCAGGCTCAGGCCGCCGCGGAAGCCCTGCTGGCGCTGCCCGAGTCCGAGCGGCCGACGAAGGTTGTGTCCTCGCCGCTGCGCCGCTGCCGCGAGACGGCCGCGCCGTTCGCCGCCGCGCTGGGCGTGGAGCTGATCATCGATCCGATGGTCGGGGAGATCCCGACGCCGTCCACGATCAGCCACGACGACCGCGGCGCCTGGCTGCGCAACGCCTTCGCCGGGCGCTGGGGCGAGATCGTGGGCGATCTCGACTACGACGCCTGGCGGCGCGGCGTGGCCGCCGCCGTGGCCGGCTATCCGGCGACCGCCGTGTTCAGCCACTACGTCGCCATCAACGCCGCCGTCTCGACGGCCGAGGGGCATGACCTGGTCATGGGCTTCCGCCCCGACCACTGTTCGATCCAGACTTTCGAGGTCGCCGCCGATGGCGCCTTGATCCTGGTGGCCCGCGGGCGCGAAGCTTCGACTCAAGTCCTCTAGTCACAAGAGTCGCCATGGCCGCGCCCGAGATCCTCACCGTCGCGGAGATGACGGCCGCCGACCAGGCCGCCATCGCGGCCGGGACGCCCGGCCTGGTGCTGATGGAGCGGGCCGGCGCGGCGGTGGCCGAGGCCATCCGCGCCCGCTTCAAGCCCTGCAGGGTCGCCGTCCTCTGCGGCCCCGGCAACAACGGCGGCGACGGCTATGTCGTGGCCCGGCTGCTGAAGCGGCGGGGCTGGACGGTCTGGGTCGAGACCTTCGGACAGCCGACCACCGCCGACGCC
>JBEIDC010000183.1:0-4022 GCA_040383665.1 Caulobacter sp. | reverse complement strand
CCTCCCCCCACCCCCCCCCCCTGTCCCTCCCCGTTCCTTTCCCCCCCTGCACCTTCTGCGACACCGACTTCGTCGGCGTCGACGGCGAGGGGGGTGGCAAGTTCACCACCCCCGAGGATCTGGCGGCGGCGGTCGACGCCGCCTGGACCGGACCGCAGTCCGACAAGCTGGTCGTCTGCACGGGCGGCGAGCCGCTGCTGCAGCTCGATCCGCCGCTGATCGAGGCGCTTCACGCCCGCGGCTTCATGATCGCCGTGGAGACCAACGGCACCCTGGCGGCGCCGGAGGGCATCGACTGGATCTGCGTCAGCCCCAAGGCCCAGTCGACCATCGTCCAGACCCGGGGGCAGGAGCTCAAGCTCGTCTATCCACAGCCGGGGGTCGATCCGGCGCGTTTCGAGGGGCTGGATTTCGAACGCTTCTTTCTCCAGCCGATGGACTCCGTCGACCAGCAGGCGAACACGGCCGCGGCCGTCGCCTATTGCCTTTCACACCCCCGTTGGCGTTTAAGCGTCCAGACGCACAAGTATCTGGGCCTGCCCTGATGGATACGGACCGTTCCGGCTCGCCGGACGGTTCGAAAGCCTCCCAGGCCCAGTAAGTTCCAGAGACCATGACCGAGCCCATCTTCGAGATCACGAAGGCCGCCACCTTCGACGCCGCCCATTACATCGAGCAGGGCGCGTCCGATCATCGCTATCGCCGCCTTCACGGGCATTCGTTCCGTGTTGAGGCCAGCGTGCGCGGCCCGGCCCAGCCGGCCGGCTGGGTTGTGGATCTCGACCGGCTGGACAAGGCGCTGAAGTCGGTCGCCGAGGAACTCGATCACGGCCTCCTCAACGACCGGTCCGGTCTGGAGACGCCGACGCTGGAGCGGCTCTGCCTCTACTTCGTCGAAAAGCTGCGCCCCGGGTTTCCGGGCCTGTCGCGTATCGTGGTGTCGCGCCCCACGATCAACGAAAGCTGCGCGCTGAGCCTGTGACGCCGCCGCTACTCGCGGCAGGCCTTCTTCTTGCGGTTCTTTTTCTTGCGACAGTCGACGTCCCCGTCGGGGATGGCGGCGCCGACGACCGCGCCGCCGACCTTGGCCGTGGTTCCGACGACGGCGCCGGCGACGCCGACCGCGGCGCCCCCCGCGGCGACGGCCAGGCAACCCTGGAGGCCCAGCGCCGCGGTTATCAGAACGGCCAGGGGGACGAGGCGACGAGCGGGCATGGGCGACTCCTGTGATCCTGGGACTGGCTACCGCGCCGACGGCCCCAGGGGAAGGCGGCCATCAGATCCCGAGCCGGTTGGATCGCAAACCCCGTCTTCCCCGGATGGCGCTGACAAGAGGGCATGGCCTTGTTCGTCAACACCAGGATCGGGGTCGGAGTCCTAGGTTCTGCCGGACGCGCCCGGCAGGAATGCTCCGCCGCCCGTCTGGGCCCGGTGCCGCAGGAAGGCGTCGGCCAGCACGCAGGCGGTCATCGCCTCGACCACCGGCACGGCCCGAATGCCGACGCAGGGGTCATGGCGGCCCTTTGTGCGCAGTTCGACCTCCTGGCCGTCTTCGTTGACGGTCTCGCGCGGCGTCAGGATCGAGGAGGTCGGCTTGAACGCGACCCGCGCCACGACCGGCTGGCCCGAGGACAGGCCGCCCAGGACTCCGCCGGCCTTGTTGGACTGGAAGATCGGCCCGTCGTTGCCCATCCGCATCTGGTCGGCGTTCTCCTCGCCGGTCAGGGCGGCCGAGTCGAATCCGGCCCCGATCTCCACGCCCTTGGCGGCGTTGATCGACATCAGGGCGGCGGCCAGCTCGGCGTCGAGCTTCGCGTAGAGCGGCGCGCCCCAGCCGGCGGGAACGCCGGTCGCCTCGACCTCGACGACGGCCCCGGTCGAGGAGCCGGCCTTGCGGATCTTTTCCAGATGCTCTTCCCAGACGGGAACCATTGC
This sequence comes from Caulobacter sp., assembly GCA_040383665.1. GTDB lineage: Bacteria > Pseudomonadota > Alphaproteobacteria > Caulobacterales > Caulobacteraceae > Caulobacter. The sequence continues at coordinate 2,087 of JBEIDC010000183.1, read as the reverse complement.
GCCGTCCGGGCACCAGAAGGCGTTCTGGCCGACCTGGTCCCAATCCCAGTGGTCCCGGTCGATCCGGTGCTGGCCGATCTGGACCAGAGCGGCGCGGACGGTCACGCCCGGGATGACCTTGCGCGCCACCGCGCCGGCCGCGACCCGCGCGGCGGTCTCCCGCGCCGAGGACCGGCCGCCGCCGCGATAGTCCCGAACGCCGTACTTGGCGAAATACGGCCAATCCGCATGGCCGGGGCGGAAGGCCCGGGCGATCTCGGAGTAGTCCTTGGACCTCTGGTCGACGTTCTCGATCATCAACGAGATCGGCGTCCCGGTGGTCACCTGGCCGCCGGTGCGGTCGTCTTCGAACACGCCCGACAGGATGCGCACCGCGTCCGGCTCCTGGCGCTGGGTGACGAATTTGCCCTGGCCGGGCCGGCGCTGGTCAAGCCAGACCTGGATGTCCTCGGCGGACAGGGCCAGGCCCGGCGGGCAGCCGTCGATCACGCAGCCCAGGGCGGGCCCGTGGCTTTCGCCCCAGGTGGTGACGCGGAAAAGATGGCCGAAGCTGTTGTGAGACATGACCCGGGGCTTCTAGACCAAAGCGTCGCGGGTCACAAAGTCATGCCGCCCAGGCGGCGGCGAAGCGGCGCAGAAGCACCTTGGCCGCGCTCTCCGCCCGGTCGGGTCCGGCGGCCAGGCGGACGAACAGGTCGCCGCGCCGCCGGGTCGCCGTGGCGGGCAGCCCCTCGCCGGGCAGGCGGACCAGCTTGCGGTCGGCGGCCTTTCGGCTGATCCAGAGCGTGCGCGGTCCGACAGGCGTTTCGACCGTGACGCGACCGCCGTCGCTCAGGACCTCGCTCGCCACATCCGCCGTCACCCAGATGTCGTCGCCGCGCACCGTCGCGCCGGCGCCCCGGATCGCGACCGTGAACAGTTCGCCGCCGGCCCTGACCTGCTGGCCCGACCTGAGGCCCGCTTCCAGCTTCAGTTTCAGACGTCGACCGTCCAGCGTCTCAACGAAGGCTTCCCCGCCATTCAGGGCGACGGCCGGCGACACTTCCAGCTCGCGCGCCCGCGGCGCGGCGGCCGGGGCCGGAATGAAGGCGATCGGTTCCGGGGGAGCCTCGCGCAGCAGGCGGTAGGCCTCCAGCACCTCACGAAAGGCCCGGGCGTCGCCCCCGTCCCGGTCAGGATGCGTGCGCAGCGCCGCCTCGCGAAAGGCGGCGGTCAGGGCGGTCGCATCGACGCCCGGCCCGACGCCGAGCAGACGTCGCGCCCCCTTCACATCGATCATCGCCCCGGCGGTCATGCCCTGAAGGTGACGAAACAGGGTCAACGGCCAGTTAAGCCTGATGCATCGATGCCTTCGCGCTATATGGGGCGTCATGAGCGACCATGATGATCTGATCCCGGCCTCACCCAGCGCGGACGACTATGTGCGGCAGGTGTCGGAGGCCGAGCCGCTGCCGCTGTTGCCGGAAGCCGACCCGTTCGAGCTGTTCGGGACCTGGCTTCAGGCCGCCAACGCCGCCGAGATCAACGACGGCAACGCCATGGCCCTGGCGACGGTCGACGACGAGGGCATGCCCGACGTCCGGATGGTCCTGCTCAAGGGTTTCGACGCCGACGGCTTCGTCTTCTTCACCAACCTGCAAAGCGCCAAGGGCCTGGAGCTGGCCAGTCATCCGAAGGCGGCGCTGCTGTTCCACTGGAAGTCGCTGCGTCGGCAGGTGCGGATCCGGGGTGATGTCACCGCGGTCAGCGACGCCGAGGCCGACGCCTATTTCGCGACCCGGGCGCGGTCCAGCCAGCTCGGCGCCTGGGCCTCGGACCAGTCCCGGACGCTGCCCGACCGCTTCGCGCTGGAAAAGCGGGTCGCCGAGGTCGGGCTGCGCTTCGGCCTCGGCAAGGTGACCCGGCCGCCGCACTGGTCGGGCTTCCGCATCGCGCCGGCGAGCTTCGAGTTCTGGCGCGACCGCCCGTTCCGCCTGCACGAGCGGCTGGTCTTCGAGCGCCAGGGCGCCGGATGGGGCGCCCGGCGGCTGTATCCCTAGAGCATGCCCGGGTCAGATGGAATCATCTGACCCGGATCAGCATGCTCT
>JBEIDC010000182.1:0-4126 GCA_040383665.1 Caulobacter sp. | reverse complement strand
GCTCTACCATCTGAGCTAAGCCGGCCCATGGCTGTTCGCGCGCGGCGAACCGGCGGCTTATGCCGCAGCCCGCGCCGTTGCGCCAGTCCGACGCTCAGGCAGGCTCGGACCTGCCCGCCCTCAGGCCGCCGATCAGCGCCCCGCTGACCGCGTACTGGATGAGCATGTAGCCGCCGTCGATCGGGATCAGGCCGGGGTTGTCGTCGCCGTAGATGAACCGCAGCGCCATGGTGGCCAGGCCGAAGAACAGGCAGGCGATCAGGCCCGCCGTCGCGCCACCGACCCAGCCGGTCTTGCCGGTCCGTGCGATCAGCCAGCCGAGACCGATGGCGATGACAAGGTTCTGCACCGCCCCCAGCGCCATGGCCGTGGAGCCTTCACTTCCTGAAACCGCGATTCCGGCGAGGTCCGTCCACTGCGCCTCGAACAGCAGGCCGTACCAGACAAAGCCGATGGCCTGGCTCGCCACCAGCGCGGCGAACACGCCGATCCAGTTGATGCCCTTCATGCGTCGCTCCCCGTTCCGAGATGCGGGACCGATCACGAAATCACCCGTCCCGTCGCCTGTGTGACGCAAGGTTAGGTCGGATCGCGGAACAGCGATAGCCGACGGCGTGACGCGCGGTGCTTCCGCTCGCGCGCGGGCCCCTCTATATCCGCCGCCATGGCCCGTATCCTGATCACCTCCGCCCTGCCGTACATCAACGGCGTCAAGCATCTCGGCAACCTGGCCGGGTCGATGCTGCCGGCGGACGTGTTCGCGCGCTTCAAGCGGGCCCAGGGGCACGAAACCCTCTACATCTGCGCCACCGACGAGCACGGCACGCCGGCGGAGCTGGCCGCCGCCGAGCGGGGTCAGGACGTGCGAACCTATTGCGACGAGCACCATATCATCCAGCGCGACCTCGCCGCGGGCTTCGGCATGTCCTGGGACTGGTTCGGGCGCAGCTCCAACGCCCCCAATCACAGACTGACCCAGCATTTCTGCGAGGCGCTGGAGAAGCAGGGCCTGATCGAGGAGCGGGTCGACAAGATGGTCTATTCCATCGACGACAAGCGCTTCCTGCCGGACCGCTACGTCGAGGGGACCTGCCCGCGCTGCGGGTTCGAGAAGGCGCGCGGCGACCAGTGCGACAACTGCGGCTCGCTGCTGGACCCGATCGACCTGATCAATCCCTACTCCTCGGTCAGCGGCTCGCGGAACATCGAGGTGCGCGACACCCGCCACCTCTACCTGCTGCAGAGCCGGCTCCAGGACCGCATCCGCGCCTGGGTCGACAGCAAGGCCGCCGACTGGCCGGCCCTGACCAAGGGCATCGCCTACAAGCACCTGGATGAAGGTCTCCACGACCGGGGCATCACCCGTGATCTGGAGTGGGGCATCCCGGTGACGCAGAACGGCGCGCCGCGTCCCGGGTTCGAGAACAAGGTCTTCTACGTCTGGTTCGATGCGCCCATCGAGTACATCGGCGCGACCGTCGAATGGTCCGAGGCGTCGGGCGCGGACTGGAAGCGCTGGTGGCGGACCGACGAGGGCGCCGCCGACGTCGAGTACGTCCAGTTCATGGGCAAGGACAACGTCGCCTTCCACACCGTCAGCTTCCCGGCCACCATCCTGGGCAGCGAGGAGCCGTGGAAGACGGTCGACCGGCTCAAGGCCTTCAACTGGCTGAACTGGTACGGCGGCAAGTTCTCGACCAGCGGCAAGCGCGGCGTGTTCATGGACGCGGCGCTGGATCTGCTGCCGCCGGACCTGTGGCGCTGGTACCTGACCGCCAACGCGCCGGAAGGCTCCGACACCGCCTTCACCTGGGAGCATTTCGCCCAAGCGATCAACAGCGACCTGGCCAATGTGCTCGGCAACTTCATCAACCGCATCGGCAAGTTCAACGAGAGCAAGTTCGGGGGCGTGGTCCCCGAAGGCGGCGAGCTCGGCCCGCTGGAAGAGAAGCTGTTCGTCGACGTCTCCGCCCAGCTGGCTGAGCTGACAGCCCAGATGGAGGGCATCGAGCTGCGCAAGGCGGCCCAGGCGGTGCGCCAGCTGTGGGTGCTGGGCAACGAGTATCTGCAGGAAGCCGCCCCCTGGACGGCGATCAAGACCGATCCGGCGCGGGCGGCGGTCGTGGTGCGCACGGCGCTGAACCTGTCGGCCCTCTACGGCCGGGTGTCGGCGCCCTTCATCCCGTTCGCGGCGGAGAAGATCGTCGAGGCGTTCGGCGAGGCCTGGCCGCCGGCCTGGCCGTCCACCGACGCCAAGGCCGAGCTGACCCGGCTGGAGCCGGGCAGGGCGGTCGGGGTGCCGCCGGTCCTGTTCGCCAAGATCGCCGACGAGCAGATCGCCGAGTGGACCGAGCGCTTCGGCGGCGCCGACGCATGAGCCAGGTCCGGCCCGTCTTGCGATCCCGCACGGCGGCCGACCGCGCCGCCCTCGCCGCCCGTCTGGCGTCGACGGGCCGGGTGCAGATTCCCGACCTGCTGGACGACGCCTCGGCGGCGATGCTGCTGGACGAGGCCAGGCTCCGGACGCCGTTCCAGACCGTCACCCTCGGCGGCAAGGGCCATGTCGACCTGCCGGCCGCCTGGCTGGAGGGACTGACGCCGGCCCAGCGCACCGACATGGGCCGCGCGGCCCAGGAAGCGGCCACCGAACGCTTCCACTACCTGTATGACAATCACCCGCTCTGGGACCTCGACGAGGCCGGCCGGCTGGACGGCGTCTGGAAGGCCTGGCTGGCGTTCGCCAACAGCGAGGCGTTCCTGGGCCCCATGCGCGAGATCACCGGCGAGCCGCGCATCGCCTTCGCCGACGCGCAGGTCACCCGCTATCGTCGCGGCCACTTTCTCACGGCCCATGATGACGGCATCGAGGGCAAGAACCGCTATTTCGCCTATGTGCTGAACCTGTCGCCGCGCTGGAAGATCGAGTGGGGCGGCCTCCTGATGTTCCATGGCGACGACGGCCATGTCGCGGAGGCCTTTCTGCCGAACTTCAACAGCCTGAACCTGCTGAAGGTCCCGGCGCTGCATTCGGTGTCGCAGGTGTCGCTGTTCGCCGGCGACGACCGTCTGGCCATCACCGGTTGGCTGCGGGGGCGCTGAGCCCAAATCCGCTCATCCCGCGCAGGCGGGGATGAGCGGTGTAGTCCAGGCCCTAATGTCCGCCCGGCTTCTCGGCTGCCAGGGCCTCTGCCGCGCCCGGGATCTGTTTCAGGCAGGTGTCGCGTACGGCGCCGGCCTTCTCCACGCCGCAGCCGTGCCCGAGCTCCCTGGCCTTGATGTCGGCGAAGCCGGGCATGACGGCGTTGTAGGCGTCGACCTGGAGGGCGCGGACGACGATCTGGCGGTGGCCCTCCCACATCATGTTCAGGGCCACGTACAGCACCGCGACGAGGCCGATGTAGCCGATCCATCGGTAGCGGTGCAGCAGCTTGGCGATGTAGGTCGCCGCGACGCCCATCAGGGCGATCGACAGCAGCAGGCCGAAGACCAGGATGAACGGGTGCTCACGGGCCGCGCCGGCCACGGCCAGCACGTTGTCCAGCGACATCGAAAGGTCGGCGATCAGGATCTGGGTGAAGGCCTGGCGGAAGGTCTTGGGCTTGGTTCCGGCGCGCGGCTGGGTGGCCGGATCGCTGTCGAGCACCGCCTCGGCGTCGGCCTCGTCGGGTGCGGCCTGCTCGCTCAGTTCCCGCCACATCTTCCAGCAGACCCAGAGCAGCAGGATCCCGCCGGCGAACAGCAGGCCGATGATACCCAGCAGCTGGGTGGTGATCAGGGCAAAGCCGATCCGCATGATCACGGCCGCGATCAGGCCGTAGAAGATCGCCTTCTTGCGGTCCTTTTCCGCCAGGCCCGCAGCGGCGAGGCCCACGGCCACGGCGTTGTCGCCGGCCAGGACCAGGTCGATCATCAGAACTTGCCCGAGGGCGATGAGAGGGCCGGATAATTGTTCGAGCATGTCGCCTCAATGCGACAGCCGACGGCCTCGTTCAAGTGGCCGTCGGCTGCGCGTGTTCACGGATGGCCGGCGAACGCCTCAGGCGTGCGCGGGTTCCTTGTGGTGATGGTCGGCGCCGTGGCCATGTCCGTCATGACCGTGGTCGTCATGACCGTGGTCGTCATGGGC
>JBEIDC010000181.1:0-4161 GCA_040383665.1 Caulobacter sp. | reverse complement strand
CCTGGAGCATGCCCGGGTCAGATGGAATCATCTGACCCGGATCAGCATGCTCTAGATTCAAACACTTAGAGCGCGTTCGGGCGGCGGAACCGCGTACACTTCCGCCTGACGCGCTCTAGTGGCCGGTCAGCTTCTGCAGGAGGTTGATCGGGAAGCCGAAGCGCGCCTGGCCGAAGCTCACGGCCAGGGCGTAGCAGACCTCGCCGAGCTCGGCCCTGGGTTCGTGGCTGAAGCCCGGCCGGCCGACATTGACGTCGCCGGGGCCGTAACGGTCGTGCCCGTCATGGAAGGCTCCGGTGACGACCAGGGTGTACTCCTCGCCCTCGTGATCGTGCTCGGCGACGTTCGCGCCCGGCTCGATGCGCAGAAGCTGGGTCTCGCCGCCGCCCTCGACCGGCAACCGCAGCGAGCGGATGCCGAACCCGAGGAACCTCCAGCGATGACCCTCGCCCATCGCCTCGAACACCGCTTCCCGCAAGGGATCGGGCAGCATGAGCACCTCGCCCAGCTCACGGCCGGCGGCGCCGGCCGCCGTGCGGGCGCGGCCGTCGATCGTCTGCAGCGCGTCGATCCGGGCCAGGGCCTGCTCGGCCGCGTTGGCGGCGAGGGCGGCGGGCGCCTCGTCCTCGAGGAACGCCCCGCCCACGACGTCGCCCGGCATGACGGGCGCACCGCGAAGGACAGACGCGGTCGCTTCCATCAGGCGCAGGCCTGGGTGGCGGCTGATGTCCGGCGTGGTCGTCTCGAGCGTCATGCGGCCTTGTAACCCCTTGAAAAGAGCCGATATGGAGCGAGCCGGCGCACGGTCAAGACGTTCATCGCATCGACTCCAGCCGGACTCGCAATTTCTCGAACGCCAGGCGCATCCGCGACTTGACCGTGCCCAGCGCCAGGCCGGTGCGTTCGGCGATCTCGCTGTGGCTCAGATCCTCGTAGAAGGCGGCCCTGATCATGTCCCGCTGCTCGGGCGGCAGCTCGGCCATCGCGCGGGCGATCAGCGCCCCCTGCTGCCCGGCCAGAAGCGCCGCGTCCGGCAGCGCCTCGGCCTCCGGGCTCAGCATCGGCTCGTCCGGGTCGAGCGTCGCGGTGCGTTCGCGCCGGAACAGGTCGATGCGGCGGTTGCGGGCGATGCGGTAGATCCAGGTCGAGACGCCCGCCTTGCTGCGGTCGAAGCTGGCGGCCTTGCGCCAGACGGCGACCATGACGTCCTGGGTCAGGTCCTCGGCGCGCGCCGGCTCCAGACCCAGCCGGCCCAGGTAGCCCTTCACGCGGGGGGCGTAGTGCTCGAACAGTTCCGCGAACGCCGCCCGGTCGCCGTGCAGGGCGATGCGCTCGATCAGGTCAGCAAAGGCGTCGGCCCCGGGGTCTTTCACGGTCCAGCCATAGCGGCGCCCCGGCGGATTGGTCCAGCGCCGCATTCCCTGCTATGCTGTTCTCTTCACAGCTTTCCGGATTAATTGCCTTGGGCGCGACCCTCGATCTTGCTCGCGCGACGCCCGCCGTCGCCGCCATCAACCTCTCGGGCCTGACCCGCGGGCAGCTGGCCGCCGCCCTGGTCGAGGCCGGCGTCGTGCCGGCCCCCAAGGCGAAGATGCGCGCCGGCCAGATCTTCCGCTGGGTGCATTTCCGGGGCGTCACCGACTTCGAACAGATGACCGACGTCGCCAAGGAGACGCGCGCCGCCCTGGCCGGGGCCTTCGTGCTGACCCGGCCCGAGATCGTCGAGCGCCAGGTGTCGAAGGACGGGACCCGCAAGTACCTGATCCGCGTCGCTCCCGGCATCGAGGTCGAGGCCGTCTACATCCCCGATGTCGGACGGGTCGGCGCCCTTTGCGTCTCCAGCCAGGTCGGCTGCACGCTCAACTGCACCTTCTGCCACACCGGCACCCAGGCCCTGGTCCGCAACCTGACCGCCGCCGAGATCGTCGCCCAGGTCCAGGTGGCCAAGGACGATCTCGACGAATGGGCCGTCGACGGCGAGGACCGCAAGCTCTCGAACATCGTCTTCATGGGCATGGGCGAGCCGCTGTACAATCTGGACGCCGTCGCCGACGCCATCGAGATCATCAGCGACAATGAGGGGATCGCCATCTCCCGTCGGCGGATCACCGTCTCGACCAGCGGCGTGGTCCCCCAGCTGCAGGCCCTTGGCGAGCGCACCCAGGCCATGCTGGCCATCAGCCTGCACGCCACCAACGACGCCCTGCGTGATGTGCTGGTGCCGCTCAACAAGAAATACGACATCGCCACGCTGATGGAGGGGATCCGAAACTACCCCGGCATCAGCAACGCCCGGCGGGTGACCTTCGAGTATGTGATGCTCAAGGGCGTCAACGACAGCCTGGACGAGGCCCGGGCGCTGGTCCAGCTGCTCAAGGGCATCCCGGCCAAGATCAACCTGATCCCGTTCAACCCCTGGCCGGGCACGCAGTACGAATGTTCCGACTGGGCGACGATCGAACGCTTCGCGGCCATCCTCAACCGCGCCGGCTACTCCAGCCCGATCCGCACGCCGCGCGGCCGCGACATCCTCGCCGCCTGCGGCCAGCTGAAGAGCGAGAGCGAGAAGGTCCGCGCCTCGGTGCGACGTCGCGACGCGGCGGATCTCGCGCAGAGCCCGTCCTGACCGGGCCCCGCCGACCCGGTTCAACGGCCTCACCGTCTTCAACCCGGGGCCTGCTTCCCCGGTCAGGCGAAACATCGCGCCGAAAAGGCCCCGGGGGCTAGAAGCTTGCACGGCAGGGGGCGGGCCGTGCTAACCGTTGCCGACGTCTCCCCTGTCGGAAATCTCCATGCCGCCGCAGCTGCAGTCTCCTGAGATCCAGGCCTTCGCCACCGGCATTCCGGTCGCGCTCGGCGACGCCGGGATCACCCTTCTCATCCTGGTCATCGGCGCGGCGATCTACGCCCTGCTGACGCCGCACCGCGAGATCTCGCTGATCCGCGACGGCAACACCGCCGCCGCCCTGTCGCTGGGCGGCGTGCTGGTCGGACTGGCCATTCCGCTGGCCGCCTCGCTCAGCGCCTCCAACTCCAAGCTCGAGATCGCCATCTGGGGGGTGATGATCATCTCCGTCCAGCTGCTGGTCTTCCGGATCATCGACCTGATCCTCCACGGCCTGCCGCAGAGAATCCAGGAGGGCGAGATGTCCGCCGCGACCCTGCTGGTCGGGGCCAAGGTCGGCAGCGCCCTGATCCTCGCCGCCGCCATGCGCTAGGGGCGGCCCCGCCGTGCATTTCCCTCGCCTTCCCGACTGGCTGGTCTACACGGCCATCGTCGCGGCGCTGCTGATCGCCGCGGTCAGCCGGCGCGAGCGGGCCGACGCGCCGCCGCCGCCGCCGCCTGTGCCGGGGGAGGAGGGCGTGCCGCTTGGACCGTCTTCGCCGTTCGACCCGTCGGTCGTGGTCGAGGTGCCCGGCAAGAAGGCGCCAGGCTCGGGCACGGCCTTCTCGGTCTCCGACACCGGCGTCTGGCTGACGGCCCGCCATGTCGTCGACGGCTGTCGCCAGACCGCCCTCGTCGTGGCCGAGGGTCGCGGCGTGGCGGCCATGGTCCAGGTCGATCCCAGCGGCGAGGCGGCGGTCCTGACCACCGACGGCGGGGCGCCGGCCCTGCCGCTCATGCTGGACGACAGCCGGCTCAAGCGCGGCGACCTCGGCTATCATGCCGGCTTTCCACAGGGTCGCCCGGGCGAGGCGGTCTCCCGTCTGCTGGGTCGGGAGAACCTGGTGGTGCGCGGCCGTGGGGCTCGCACCGAACCAGTGCTGGTCTGGGCCGAGGTCGGCCGCACCGACAACCTGAAGGGGACGCTGGCCGGCCTGTCGGGCGCTCCGGCGCTGGATTCCGCTGGTCGCGTGATCGGCGTCACCGTCGCCGAGGCCCCGCGTCGCGGCCGCATCTACACCACCTCTTCGGCCACCATGGGTCAGGCCCTGACCTACTCGCGTCGCCGCCCGGCGACCTTCGCCGTCGGCGAGCCGGTCAATGTCGAGAACTACGGCCGCGTCGCCGACGGCCTGCGCCGCGACCTGCGGGTCGCTCAGGTGGTTTGCCTGGGGGGTTAGGCCTAGGTGTCGAAGCTATGAAGGTTGTTCACCCGGGGCCGGGTTGAGAGAGTGGGGTTGCGAAGCTCCAACCTCTGAACCGGGAGACCCCGGATG
>JBEIDC010000180.1:0-4233 GCA_040383665.1 Caulobacter sp. | reverse complement strand
CTAGAGCATGCCCGGGTCAGATGGAATCATCTGACCCGGATCAGCATGCTCTAGATTCAAACACTTAGAGCGCGTTCGGGCGGCGGAACCGCGTACACTTCCGCCTAACGCGCTCTAGTCGCCGCTGATGGCGGCGCTGACCGCGTCGCTGACGTACTGCATCTTCTCGGTGGTCTTGTTGCCGAAGGCGGTCATCGAGGTGAGGACCACCAGGAAGACCAGCGAGGCGATCATGCCGTACTCGATGGCGGTCGCGCCCGACTCATCGCGCTTGAAGGCCTTCAGGATCAGATGAAGTCGCGCAGAAAGGCGACCAGCGGGGCGTCCGCCGGCGGCATCGGATAGTCGGCAAGCTTTTGGGGCTTCACCCACGCCAGAGCCTCGTGTTCCCGCGCCGTGACAAACCCGTCCCAGCGCCTGCAGAGGTACAGTGGCATGAGCAGATGAAACGAATCGTAACCGTGCGAGGCGAAGACGAACGGCGCCAGACAGGCCTCCGTGACGCTGATGCCCAGCTCCTCGTTCAGTTCTCGGATCAGGCAGGCCTCGGGCGTTTCGCCGCTCTCGACCTTGCCGCCCGGAAACTCCCAGAGCCCGGCCAGCTGCTTGCCCTGCGGCCGCTGGCAGATCAGCACCCGCCCGTCGCTGTCGATTAGCGCGGCGGCGGCGACGAGGAGGATGGGCTTGGCGGGGGCGGTGGTCATGTCCGTGCTGTAGCCGAGCTTCACGCTGCCTCAAACCCCGACCCGACCACCGTCATCCTGGGCCTTGTGCCCAGGACCCCCCATTCGGCTTCCGCGTGAGAGGGGGATCACTCGCTCACCTGCGATCGGACACAACCATCTCCTCGCCACAAGGGCGAGGATGACGGGCCTTGGGGGCAGAGTCGCTGTCCGGATAGCCTCTCACCCTCCACGCCAAACAGCGAGGAAGCGACAGGGCGTCAACCTCTGCTATGGAGCGCCCTTCAACCTCGACGGAGCCTCGACATGGCGCAGCTGACCCTCGACCGCTGGAACATCCCCTTCGGCGGCGACGCCCCGCTGGCGGTCATAGCCGGCATCAACGTCATCGAGGACCTCGACCTGGCGCTGACCGTCGGTCGGGAGCTCAAGGCCGTCTGCGCCGACCTCGGCCTGCCCTATGTGTTCAAGGCCAGCTACGACAAGGCCAACCGTTCCTCGCTGAAGAGCTTCCGCGGGCCCGGCCTCAGGAAGGGTCTGGAAATCCTCGCCGAGGTGAAGGCGCAGCTGAACGTGCCGATCTGCACCGATATCCATACCCCCGAGGAGTGCGGGCCGGTCGCCGCCGTCGCCGACCTGGTGCAGATCCCGGCCTTCCTCTGCCGCCAGACCGACCTGGTGGTCGCCGCCGCCCGCGCGACGCACGCCGCCGGCGGGCTGCTGCACGTCAAGAAGGGCCAGTTCCTGGCGCCCTGGGACAGCAAGAACATCCTCGACAAGATCAAGGAAGCCACCGGCGGGGCGGAGATGACCCTGATGTGCGAGCGCGGCGTCTCGTTCGGCTACAACAACCTGATCGTCGACATGCTGGGCATCGGCGAGATGCAGAAGCTGGGCGCGCCGGTGACCATCGACGCCACCCACGCGGTGCAGCTGCCCGGCGCTGACCCGCGCACCGGCGGCGCCTCGACCGGCGGCCGGAGGGACGGGGTGTCGATCATCGCCAAGTCCGCCGTGGCCGCCGGCGCCGACGGCGTGTTCCTCGAGTTCCACCCCGACCCCGACAAGGCCCTCTGCGACCCGCTCAGCTGCCTGCCGCTCGACGGCGCGCGGGCGCTGCTGACGACGCTGAAGGCGGTGCGGGACGCGGTACGGGCGTAACCCTGGGGACTGGATACGGCGTCCCCGCAGGGGACGTTGTTTCCTGTCCCCGACCCTTCGAAGCGTCGGGGACAGCTACCGATGTCCCTGACGGGACACCGGAAGCAGTCCCCAGAATCAATACGTCGCGCCCTGCGGATGTTTCGGCGTGCAGTTGCTGTAGATCGTCTTCAGCACGGCCATGTCGGCCTCGTAGTCGCCGGTCGGCATGATGGCGCGGCCCAGGCTGACGACCTTGCGGCCGTAGTCCATCATCCCGCAGACCATCGGCACCTTCGCCCCCATGGCGATGTGGTAGAAGCCGGTCTTCCATGCCCCCGCCCGGCCGCGCGTGCCCTCCGGCGCGATGGTCAGCATGAACTCCTCGCGCCGGGCGAACTCGGCGACCATGGCGCCGACCATGTCCTTGGACGCGGCGCGATCAACCGAGACGCCGCCCAGATCCCGCATCATGCCGCCGAACGGCCAGCGGAACAGCGAGGACTTGCCCATGAAGCTGAGGTTGAGCTTCAGCCGGCCGGCCCCGCCCACGAAGAAGACGAAATCCCAGTTGCTGGTGTGCGGCGCGGCGATGACCACGAACTTTCGCGAAGTCGGCGCCTCGCCCTCGACCGTCCAGCCTGTCAGGTCGAAGTACGTCGACAACGCCCAACGCACCACGCGTGCGACCAGTCCCATATGTTCGCCCCCCCCCCCAGGGTGATCCCGGTACGATGCCGGAGTCTCATAGGCCCCTTCGTACGATGGCGGTGACGAGGCGTCCATCAGCGGGGCTACACACCGCTGTTATCCCGTCCCTGGCGCGGAGAGCCGGGACCCGTTGGCAGGCGCAAGTCATCGGCTGGGTCCCGGATCGCCCGCGGCGTGCGGAATGAAAGGGGTTGGAGTCTAGCTCCGGTAATCCCCGTTGATCGCCACGTATTCCTTGGTCAGGTCACAGGTCCAGACGCTCGCCGAGCCCCGGCCGACGCCGACGTCGACGCTGACCTCGAGCTCCTGCTTCTTCATGTAGGCGCTCATCCTGGCCTCGGAGTAGGTCGGGGAGACCAGGCCGTCCTGGGCGGCGACCAGCTTGCCGAAGCGCACGCTCATGCGGTCGCGGTTGACCGGCTCGTCGGCCCGGCCGACGGCCATGACGATGCGGCCCCAGTTGGCGTCCTCGCCGGCGAAGGCGGTCTTGACCAGCGGGCTCTCGGCGACCGTTCGGGCGATCTTGCGGGCGCTGGCCGCGTTCTGGGCGCCGGTGACGTTGATCTTGACGAACTTGGTCGCGCCCTCGCCGTCGCGGACCAGCTGCAGGGCCAGGTCCAGCAGGACCTTCTCCAGCTTGTCGCGGAAGTCGGCCAGGCGGTGGTCGCCGGCCCGGCTGATGCGCGGCGCGCCGGACTGGCCGGTGGCGAACAGCAGCAGGGTGTCGTTGGTCGAGCGGTCGCCGTCGACAGTCACGCAGTTGAAGGTCGTGCGCGTGTAGAGGCTGACCAGGGTCTGCAGGGCCTTGGGCGCGATGTCGGCGTCGGTGGCCACGAAGGCCAGCATGGTCGCCATGTCCGGCGCGATCATGCCCGAGCCCTTGGCGATGCCGTTGATCCGCACGATCTGGCCGTCGATCTTCGCCGTGGCCGTTGCGGCCTTGGGGAAGGTGTCGGTGGTCATGATGGCCTTGGCGGCGTCCTGCCAGGCGTCGTCAGTCAGCCGGCCTTCGACCTCGGGCAGCCTCTGGGTGATCTTGCCGTCGTCCAGCAGCACGCCGATCACGCCGGTCGAGGCCATCATCACGTCGCGCTGGCGGCAGTCGAAGCGCTTGGCCACCGCCCCGGCCACGCGGCGCACCGCGTCGGCGCCAGGCTTGCCGGTGAAGCTGTTGGCGCAGCCGGCGTTGACGACCAGCGCCTGAACACCCTCGCCGCCGGAGCTTTCCAGCTGCTTCTTGCACCAGTCGACGGGGGCGGAGCCGACGCCGTGGCGGGTGAAGACGCCCGCGCAGCTGGTCCCCGGCGCGAACCGCATGACCAGCAGGTCCGGCCGCTCGTGCTTGTAGAAGCCGGCCCGGCCGATGCCCATCTGGACGCCGGCGATCGGAGCCATCTTCGGCATGGCGACGGCCAGCGGGGAAACCTTCAGGCCCGGCTTGCCCGGCGTGGGGGCGGCCTCGGGTTCGGGCGCGGCGGGCTCCTTCTCGGTCCGGCGCAGGCCGCGCTTGATGGCGGTGGTCAGCGGATCGAGCACGGCGTGGGCGGCCGCCTCAACAGGCTTGGCGGCCGCTTCCAGCGCCCGGGACGCCGAAGATTTCGTCGGGGGCTTGGTCATTTCTGGGCCGGCGCGGTCTTGGCGGGCGCCGAGGGCTCGGCCTTGTCGGTCGGCGCGGCCGGCTCGGCAGGGGCGGGGGCGG
>JBEIDC010000179.1:0-4263 GCA_040383665.1 Caulobacter sp. | reverse complement strand
GTCTCGATGGCGAGACGTTCGGGTGACCCTGCCGGGGCAAGAGCATAGGCGTCTGCCAGGGCGCTGGAGCCCGTCAGCCAGCGCACGATACCGATGGCGCGCGCAAGCGCCGAGGCGACGCCAAGCCCGATGGCCAGGGTAGCCAGCGCACTCACGGGCTTGTCACCCCTGGCCAGGCCCACGATCAGGGCGGCGCTCGCGGCGAAGGTCAGCGACCAGCCGAGATAGAGGCCATAGCCCAGACGGACGGCCTCCTCCTGGGCGTGGATCAGCGGCAACACCTGGGCCGCCGGAAAATCGAGACTGGCCGGCCAGTCGATGGCGGCGCCGAGGACGCTCATCGGCAGGAAGATCCCGAAGGCCTGGAACAGCAGCAGGACGGCGCCTGCAAGATAGAACGGACGCATGGTGTGTCTGGCTCCACCGGCGCGGAAGATCACGCCCCGATGGCGGGCCTTTCGCCTGCGATGATTATGATTTAGTACTAAACTATATTCAATCCCGAAATTGCCGGTGGGCGTTGGAGCACGGGACTCGGCCCTCATGCAGTGGCTAAAGTGTTTCAAACAGCAGCACGAGGGAGCGGAGCAATGGCGGGACGGGTTCAGGACAAGGTGGCGCTGATCACAGGTGGCGCGTCAGGGCTCGGCGCGGAAAGCGCGCGCCGTTTGGCGCGCGAGGGTGCGGCCATCGTACTGACCGACATGTCCGTCGAGACCGGACAGGCGGTGGCCGACGAGATTACCGCGGCGGGGCACACAGCCGTGTTCATGGCGCAGGACGTGACCGACGAGGCCCGCTGGTCCGAGGTGGTCGCCGCCGTCATGGCCCGGTTCGGTCGCCTGGACATTCTGGTCAACAGCGCCGGGATCGCCAGCGGCGGGGGCCCATTGCTTCAGGTCACGTTCGAAGCCTGGCGGAACATGATCTCCATCAACCTCGACGGCACCTTCCTGGGCATGAAGGCGGCGGCGCCGGTGATGGTGGAGGCCGGCCGCGGCTCGATCATCAATCTGTCCTCAATCCTGGGGAAAGTCGGCCTGGCCGGAGCGCCGGCCTATTGCGCGTCCAAGGGCGGGGTCCTGATGTTGACCAAGTCCACCGCGCTTGAGCTGGCCCCCATGGGCGTGCGGGTGAATTCCGTCCATCCGGGCTTCATCGAGACCCCAATGGTCGTCAACGCGATCCAGCAATCGGAGAATGGCAACGAGATGCGCGACGGCATCATCTCGCGCCACGCCATGGGCCGCCTGGGTGTCGCGCGGGAGATCGCGGATGGGATTGTATTCCTGGCCTCAGACGAGAGCAGCTTCATGACCGGCGCCGAACTGGTCATCGACGGCGGCTATACGGCGATCTGAGGCCCCATCATGGTGCGAAGTTGCGCAGCTCCTTGACGGTGTTGGCGTCCAGGCGCTGGAGTAGCGCCTGGGCCAGGGCGGCCGCTAAGCCGATGATCCGCATGACAGTTCCTTCTGTTTGACCGGCTCAGCCAAAGCTCAGCCGGGGCTGGCTCACGGTCTGGTTTTCTTCGGGCAGGTGGCAGGTGAAGGTGGCGCCGGCGCCCGGTTCGCTCTCGAGCGCCACCCAGCCGCCGTGCAGCTCGGTCAGTGCCTTGACCAACGCCAGCCCGAGGCCCGGCCCGCCGCGCTCGCGGCCGATGAATCGGTCGAAGATGTGCGCCTGCACGTGGAACGGGATCCCTCGTCCGGTGTCCGAGACCTTGAGCTGAACCTCGCCGGATGTCTTGCGGGCCGCCACCGTCACCGTACCGCCGGCGGGCGTCTGGGCGACGGCGTTTTCGATCAGGTGGTCGAGGATCTGGGCGAGGCGGCGCCGATCTCCCCGGATAGCACCAACATCGTCCGCCCTCTGCAGCACATACTGGATGCCACCGACGGCAGTGTCGTCGCGCCAGCGAGCGACGACCTCGCTGAGGAGATCGGCCACGTTCACTTCGGTCAGGTTTAGCGCCATCTCGTCGGCGTCGATCTGGGCCATGTCGAGGACGTCGTCGATGGAGCGGGCCAGCTGGATGGCGGCGGCTTTCACTGCGGCCGCGTGGCTGCGAGAGCGCGCGGGCAGTGCGTCTCCGGCGTGTTCCAGCATCTCGGAATAGCCGATGATGGTCGTGAGCGGCGTACGCAGCTCGTAGGAGACGTTGCCGACGAAATCCCGCTTCAGCCGCTCGGCTTCGCTCAGGGCCTGCTCGCGGTCCGCCAGTGCGCTTTCCAGCCGACGCGCGTCGGTGACGTCGGTGAAGGCGATCAGGGTGGCGCCGTCCGGCAGCGGCCGTGAGCGGTATTCCAGGGTGCGGTCGTCGGAGGTCTGGGCCTCGCCGGTGATCGGCATGCGCGCGGAAGGGTCGGGGTCGGCGACGCGGCCCTTCAGTTCCTTCCAGAACGTCATGTCGTGCAGCTTGTGGACGCAAAGCTCAACCACGCCCTCGAAGTCGCCTGCGGCCTCCAGCTGGAGCGGCGTGATGTTCCAGAACTTCTCGAAGCTCTCGTTGTGGAGACGGATCCGCCCGTCGGACCCGAACACCGCCACCGCATCCGAGAGCTTGTCGAGCGTGGCCTGCTGGACCTGGATCAAGGCGTTGTACTGGGCCTTCATCTTCAACTCGCCGGTGATATCGGAAAACAGCAGCAGCAGCCCGCCCATCGGATGCGGCTGCCGCGCCACGCGCAATGTCCGCCCGTCCGGCGTACTCCACATGTCGTCGGGAGCCGCGTCCAGATGTTCGTAGTGCTCGAGCTCGGCGGCCTTCCATTTGGCGTAGTCGGCCGTCTCGGGAATGCGGCGGCGCTGGCGCAGGCGATCCAGTACTTCGCCATGAGTAGGCCGCTCGGTCAGCCAGGCCGGCTCCAGATTCCAGAGTTCGGCAAAGGCGGTATTGTGGAACTTCAGCCGCTTGGCCTGGTCGAAAATCACCACCGCGTCGTCGATACGGTTCAGCGTCTCGTCGTGGGCCTCGACATTGCGTCTGGCGTCCTCCCGGGCCTCCTCAAGATCGGTGAGGTCCTCGGTCCAGACGCCTACGCCTCCACCTTCCAGCGGCTGGGCGGCGATATGGAACGCACGGCGGCGGCCCCCTAGGCTCAGCCAGCGCATGGCCTCACGACGTTGGCCAAGGTTGGCCGCCTCGCTGGCGATGGCGTCGGCGCCACGATCGAAAGCCGCACCGCGGCGCGCGGCGTCATCGAGGCTGACAGCGTCCACAGCCTTGAGCCAGGCGGCGTTGACCCATACCGGCGAGCCATCGGCGGCCGCGATCCAGGCTGGGCTGACACGGGCGTCAAGGAAGGCGGCGAAGCGCGGCGCGGTGGGCAAGCCCGGGTCTTCTCCGAGCACGGCCGAAACCCGCAGCCAGGCCAGCGCGCCGGCGGCGCGGCCCTCCACAGTACAGACGCCGCCCGGCCCCTTGACCTCGAAGGCGCAGGGTTCACCGCGCTCGAACAAGGCGCGGAGCCGTCGCGCATGGTCGGGATCTGCCCGCATCAAGGCGTTGAGCATGGCCTGCGGATCGCCGCCGACCAGGCCAAGGGCTTCGCAGCAAACACCCAGACTCTCTTCGCCTGAGGCCAGCAGACAATGGCCATCCTCTACGGCCAGCAGAGCGGAATCAAAGGCCTCGGCCGAGGCCTGGGCGGTTTCGGCCCCGGCCTCCAGGCGACGGATGCGGATCATCAGGTCCGCCACGCGACGATCCGCAGCGCGACGCTGGGCAAAGGCCCAGAGGACGGTGGAAAGCGCCAGGCAGACTGCGCCCGCCGCCGCCGCCAGCATCAGTTCGTGCGCACTCATGAACGCCCCGGCGAATCAGTCTCCTGCACCTTAGGCCGGGGTTTGATCGCCCGCACGCGCGACGGGCGTTCATTCGGAAAGGTTTTTCCGCCAGAATGCCCAGATGACTTCGATCCTCTACCCGGTGGCCGCCAACGCCGAGCAGGCCCTGCTGCGCCCGCTCGGCCGCGCCGGCCGGATGAGCGACGCGCGCCGTCGCGCTGGAGAGGATGTCGTCTTCACCACCGACGCCGTTGGCCCGGCCTTCGCGACCCGCGCTGCTGCGCTCGACGCCTACGCCGGTCGCGTGGACGACGACCGGACGGGTTCTACGCCAGACCCGCAAGAGCGCTATTGCCGCCTGATCGAGCAGGTGGCCGAGGGCGCGCCGCGTCCCGGGTCGGTCGAACCCACCTTCGCGGCCGGCCCGCGGTGGCCGGCGCCGCCACGACCGACGCCGACGGTCTGGCGCCTCAG
>JBEIDC010000178.1:0-4381 GCA_040383665.1 Caulobacter sp. | reverse complement strand
GTACGCCGGCCTGTCGCAGATGTGCCTGTGGTACATCGGCGGCATCATCAAGCACGCCAAGGCCATCAACGCCTTCGCCAACTCGACCACCAACAGCTACAAGCGCCTGGTGCCCGGCTACGAAGCCCCGGTGAAGCTGGCCTACTCCAGCCGCAACCGCTCGGCCTCGATCCGCATCCCGCACGTCGACAGCCCCAAGGGCAAGCGCATCGAGTGCCGGTTCCCCGATCCCATGGGCAACCCGTACCTGACCTTCACCGCCCTGCTGATGGCCGGCCTCGACGGCATCGAGAACCGCATCGATCCGGGCGCGCCCGCCGACAAGAACCTCTACGACCTGCCGCCCCGCGAGCAGAAGAAGATCCCGGAAGTCTGCGGCTCGCTCCGCGAGGCCCTCGAGAACCTCGACAAGGACCGCGCCTTCCTCAAGAAGGGCGGCGTGATGGATGACGACTTCATCGACAGCTACATCGAGCTGAAGATGGAAGAGGTCATGCGCCTCCAGCTGCACCCGCACCCGGTCGAATTCGACATGTACTACAAGTGCTAGTCCCGGTGGGGACATGTTCCGGCGAAGCCTGTACGTGTCCCCAACCTGAACCACGCGAAGGGCCGGAGAGCGATCTCCGGCCCTTTTTCGTTGGGGCTGACAGGGGACTGCTTCCGGCGAAGCCGGTAGCTGTCCCTCGACACCCTTGGACGCCGTTGAGGGACAGCTACGCTGCGCGAAGCAGTCCCCGCCCCTGCCGCCATGCGCCCTTTCAGATTGTCCCCGGCTTTGTCACCACTTCGCGCCTTTATGAGCCCATGCTCCAACCGCCCCGCTCGACCGTCCTGACCACGCCCCGGCTCCGCCTGCGCCCCAGCCATGGCGGCGACGCGGCGCGGGCGTTCGAGATCCGGTCGGATCCGGCGGTGGCGCGGATGCTGAGCCGCGCCAGCTTCCCGCCCGACCCTGACGAGACCGCCGCCTGGTTCGCCGACCATCCGCGCGAATGGTCCGAGGGCCTGGCCTTCCGCTTCGCGGTGGAGCGAGATGGCCGGATGATCGGACTCATCGACCTCGACGACGTCTCGCCCGAGAGCAGGGACGCCGAGATCGGCTTCTGGCTGGAGCGGGCGGCCTGGGGTCAGGGCTACGCCGGCGAGGCGGCGCGGACGATCCTCGACTGGGCGTTCGGACCACTGGGCCTCACCCGCGTCCGGGCCGGCCACGCCGAGGACAACGCCGGCTCCGCGCGACTGATCGCATCCCTGGGCTTCCGGCACGTCGACGACGCCGTAGTACGGTCCCGCTCGCGGGGCGAAGACGTCCTCCAGCGCCGCTACCTTCTGCACAGGCCTTGAGCGCCGTTCACCCCACTGTCGCATCCTCGACACAGGTTCGAAACAAACGGCCGGTTATCCACAGGCGACGGTCAGCGCGCGATAGATGGCCCGCCGCGACAGACATAGCAGTTGTCTCCGCGCATTGAAGGGCTGGGGGGCGTTCCGGCTCGCGCGGCCGCGCCTGCGGCGGACATCGCGAGGACATTTCATGATCAACACGTCGTCGGCCCGACGCGGCCTGGCCCTTTCCTGCGGCGTCGCCGCCCTGACCGCCGCGCTGGCGACCGCCGCGCCGGCCCTGGCCCAGGAGGCGACGGTCAGCGAGATCGTCGTCACCGCGCAGAAGCGCAGCGAAAACCTTCAGGACGTGCCGCTCTCGGTGGCCGCCGTCGATGGGGAAGAGCTGCAGACGATCGCCGCCGGCGGCGACGACATCCTGGCCCTGGCCGCGCGGGTGCCGGCGCTCTACGCCGAGTCGTCCAACGGGCGGATCGCGCCCCGCTTCTACATCCGCGGTCTCGGCAACTCCGATTTCGATATCGCTGCGTCCCAGCCCGTCTCGATCATCATGGACGAGGTGGTGATGGAGAACGTGGTGCTGAAGAGCACGCCGCTGTTCGACCTCGACCGCATGGAAGTGCTGCGCGGCCCGCAAGGCACGCTGTTCGGCCGCAACACCACCGCCGGCATCATCAAGTTCGACACCATCAAGCCGTCCGATACGCTCAGCGCCCGCGCCACCGCCTCGGTCGGCACCTTCAACACCGTCACCTTCGACGGCGGGATCGGCGGTCCGCTCTCCGACAGCCTGTCGGCCCGGGCGTCGGTGCTGGTTCAGCATCGCGATGACTGGATCAGCAACGGCTTCACCGGCAAGAACGACGTCATGGGCGGGTTCGACGAAGTCGCCGCCCGGCTGCAGTTCCTGTTCACGCCGTCCGACAGCCTTTCGGCGCTGTTCAACATCCACACCCGCTCGCTCGACGGCACCTCGGCGATCTTCCGCGCCAACGTCCTGACCAAGGGCAGCAACAAGCTGAACGGCAACTACGACCGCGACCGGGTGTTCTTCGACGGCGGCGGCGGCAACCCGCAGGCCTACGACGCCTGGGGAAGCTCGCTGAAGATCGAGTACGATCTGGGCGACGTGACCCTGACCTCGATCACGGCCTATGAAACCGCCAACGGCTCGGGCCGGGGCGACATCGACGGCGGCAACCCCGGCGGTCCGGGCTTCATTCCCTTCGGCAGCGATACGTCCGACGGCGTCCGCGACCTTGACCAGGTCACCCAGGAAATCCGCCTGGCCAGCGGCACGGACCAGGCCCTGACCTGGCAGGTCGGCGCCTACTACTTCACCTCGGAGCTGGAAGTCTTCACCGACCCGGGCTTCGTGGCCGCCACGACCCTGATCCACGAGAACACCTCCTGGGCGGTGTTCGGCCAGGCGACCTACGACCTGTCGGAGGCCACCCGCCTGACCGGCGGCCTGCGCTGGACCAGCGACGAGAAGGATCTGAGGGGCGTCACCCCGCCGATCCCGTTCGCCAAGGTCAATGTCTCGGACGAGCAGTTCAGCTGGGACTTCAGCCTGTTCCACGACCTGTCCGATGATGTCAGCGTCTACGGCCGCGTGGCCCGGGGCTTCCGCGGACCGTCCATCCAGGGCCGCGACGTGGCCTTCTTCGGCGCCCCTTCGGTGGCCCAGTCGGAAACCATCGTGTCCTGGGAAGCGGGCTTCAAGAGCGAGCTCTTCGACCGCAGCGTCCGCCTCAACGGCGCCCTGTTCACCTACACCATCAGCGATCCGCAGTTCAGCGCGGTCGGCGGCGCGGGCAACAACACGATCCTGCTCAACGCCGATGAGGGCAAGGCCTGGGGCTTCGAACTCGACGGCGAGTGGGTCGTCAGCGAAAACCTCGTACTGACCGCTGGCTACAGCTTCAGCGACACCGAGATCAGCGACTCCAAGCTGACCGTCGCCGTCTGCGGCTCCGGCCAGTGCACCCCGACCGACAAGGTGGCCGCGGCCGGTCGCGTCTTCGTGGACGGCAATCCGTTCCCGAACGCGCCGGAGTACATCTTCGACGTCACCGCACGCTTCAGCCTGCCGCTCGGCAACGGCGGCGAGCTGTTCGCCTTCACCGACTGGAGCGTCCAGGGCAAGACCAACCTGTTCCTCTATGAGTCGAAGGAATACTTCACCGACGGCAACTTCGAGGGCGGCCTGAAGCTCGGCTATGCCCGCGACGACGGCGCCTGGGAGCTGGCCCTGTTCGGCCGCAACATCACCGACGAGGACAACATCAAGGGCGGCATCGACTTCAACAACAACACCGCCTTCGTGAACGAGCCGCGCGTCATCGGCGTCTCGCTGACCACGCGCCTGCCGTAAGGCGGGCAGACGGGGACATGTTCCGGCGAAGCCGGTACGTGTCCCCAGTCGGGCCGCGTTGGCCTCTGTCCCGGTTCCGGCGTGACCGGTCGGACGATGTCGATCCTGACGGGGACACGTACCGGCTTCGCCGGAACATGTCCCCTAGCCTACCCCCTGCACTCCCCCGGATAGGCGACGCTGACCCCCGCCGAGGCGGCGGTGCAGCCGTTGCCGTACGTCTTGCCGTCGGCGCCGCAGACGGGGCGGTATTCCTTGGTGCAGATATGCGGCCGCTTGCGGCAGACGCCGGCCCCGTCGGCGGCCTGCTGCATCTCCGGCGTCATCGAACAGTAGAGACCGTCCTGGCATTGGAAACCGGCGATCCCGCCGCACATACCGCCCTCGGCGCTCGGGGCGCGGAGGTCCGGCCTGGAGACGCCGTCGGTCTGGCAGGCCGAGAGGGTCAGGATCGCGGCGGCGGCGAGGGCGAGGGTGCGCAGGGTCATCACGGGCTCCGGAGGCGGTCTGCGCGCAGTACGCGCCGCCTGCCGACAGGTTGCAACCCGCCCCGCCCTACAGACCCAGCTTCGCCTTCAGGATCTCGTTGACGGCGGCCGGGTTGGCCTTGCCGCCGGTCTCCTTCATCACCTGGCCGACGAACCAGCCGATGGCCTG
>JBEIDC010000177.1:0-4424 GCA_040383665.1 Caulobacter sp. | reverse complement strand
GCTCAGGATGACGTGCTGAGAAGGATATCCAACCACGTCATGCTGAGCAGCGCCGCAGGCGCGTGTCGAAGCACGCAGGGCGGACGCAGCTACCCCAGCTTGGCCATGTCGGCGTCGCTGATTTCCTCGTTGGAGTAGACGTTCTGGACGTCGTCATCGTCTTCCAGGGCGTCGAGCAGGCGCATCAGGGTGGCGACGTTTTCGCCCTCGACAGTGACCGTGCTCTTGGGCCGCCAGATGATCTTGGTCGAGGAGGCCGCGCCGAAGACCTTTTCCAGCGCCGTGGCTACCTCGTTCAGGTCCTCGAAGGCGGTGTAGACGGTGTGGCCCGAGCCCTCTTCGCCCAGGTCCGACTCGACGTCGGCGGCGCCGGCCTCGATGGCGGCTTCCATCATCGCGTCTTCACCGGCGACCTTGCCGGGGTAGGTGATCTCGCCCATGCGGTCGAAGTTGAAGGCCACCGAGCCGGTCGCGCCCATGTTGCCGCCCAGCTTGGAGAACAGCGAGCGCACGTTGCCGGCGGCGCGGTTCTTGTTGTCGGTCAGCACCTCGACGATGATCCCGACGCTGCCCGGGCCGACGCCCTCGTAGCGGATCTCGGAATAGTCGGCCGCGTCGCCCATCTGCGACTTCTTGATCGCCCGTTCGATGACGTCCTTGGGCACGCTCTCGGCCTTGGCGTTGTTCACCGCCAGACGCAGGCGCGGGTTCATGGCCGGATCGGGCAGGCCGGTCTTGGCGGCCACGGTGATCTCCCGCGACAGCTTGGAGAACAGCTTGGACCGCTGCGCGTCGGCGCGGCCCTTGCGGTGCATGATGTTCTTGAATTTTGAGTGGCCGGCCATATTCGTCTCTGCTGTCGGGCCCCGGCGGGTGCGGACGCCGGGCTCAGGCCGCGCCGTCTAGCCCAAGCCGTCCGTTTTGTCACGGAACCCGCTATCGGCGGCCCCAGGTTCATGCGCGGACTGTCACAAATCCGCGGTAGGCCGAAACCAACGCACGGAGAAGCACCATGCCGACCGCACCCGACCACCTGTCCCGCCGGGGCCTGCTGCTGTCCCTGGTCGCCGGCGGCGCGACCTTCGCCTGGGGCCGCGCCCTGGCCCAGCCGGTGTTCGCCGACTATCCGTTTCAGCTGGGTGTGGCGGCGGGCGACCCCGCGCCCGACGGCTTCGTGATCTGGACCCGTCTGGCCCCGCGCCCTCTGGAGCCCGGTCATGGCATGCCGTCCGCGCCGATGGCCGTCGAATGGGAGGTGGCCGGCGATGCGGCCTTCACCCAGGTCGTCCGCAAGGGCGAGGCCGTCGCCCGGCCGGAACTGGGTCACAGCGTGCATGTCGAGGTCGAGGGCCTCAGCCCCGGACGCCCCTACTTCTACCGCTTCACGGCGGGACGGGAGCGCAGCGGCGTCGGCCGGGCTCGCACCACGCCGGCCCTTGGGGACAAGGTCGCCCGGGTCCGGTTTGGCGTGGTCGGCTGCCAGTCCTACGAGCAGGGCTACTACACCGCTCACCGCAAGGCGGCCGGCGAGGCGCTCGACTTCATCTACTGCTATGGCGACTACATCTATGAGGGCCGCGGCTCGCGCCTCTGGAACAGCCCGGACGGCCCCCGTGACAATCCACGCCAGCACCTGGGCGGCGAAAGCTACAGTCTCGACGACTACCGCCGTCGCTACGCCCAGTACAAGATGGATGCGGACCTGCAGGCCTCTCACGCCTCGGCGGCCTGGTTCTCGGTCTGGGATGACCACGAGATCGACAACAACTGGGCCCAGGCGCTCGACCAGGACGGCACCGATCCCGCCGTCTTCCGTCTGCGCCAGCAGTCGGCGATGCAGGCCTACTACGAGAACACGCCCCTGCGGCGCTCCGCCTTCCCGGGCGGTTCGACGATGCAGATCTATCGCCGCGCCCGCTACGGCGACCTGCTGGACCTGAACCTGCTCGACACCCGCCAGTTTCGCAGCGACCAGCCGTGCGAGGGCCGCTGGGCGACGACCTGCCCGGCGGCGCGCGATCCGGCCGCCCAGATGCTGGGCGAGGCGCAGGAGCGCTGGCTGTTCGGCGCCCTCGCCGGGTCCGACGCCCGCTGGAAGGTGCTGGCCCAGCAGGTCATGGTCATGGACCTGAACCGCGATCAGCAGGGCGGGCTGGGCTACAACCTCGACACCTGGGCCGGCTACCAGATCCCCCGTGAGCGGCTGTTGCGCCACATCCGGGACCGCCGGGTCAGGAACGTGGTCGTGCTGACCGGCGACGAGCATCAGAACTATGCCGGCGAACTGCACCTCGACGGTCGACAGCCGGAAGGCCCGGCGGTGGCGACGGAGTTCGTCACCACCTCGATCAGCTCCTCGGGCGACGGTGTGGATCAGCGGGCCGACGGCGTCCGCAACCAGGCCCAGAACCCGTTCCTGAAGTTCAACAACGCCCAGCGCGGCTATGTCGTCTGTGACGTGACGCCCGAGCGGTGGCAGACGGAGTTCAAAGTGCTCGACAAGGTCACCAGCCGCGATGGAACCCTGAGCACGCGGGCGACCTGGGTCGTTCCGAACGGCGAGACCAGGCTCGTCCAGGGCTGAGACCGCCTAGGCCGTCGCGAGCTCCACCACGGGCACATGCTCGCTCAGCCGGCCGCCGATGCGGATCGGCTCGATGCGGCGGGCCAGGCCCGTGCGGTCGTCGGTCTCGACGAAGACGCCGCAGACGGTCGCCGGGCCAAAGGCCGGCTGGTAGCGGCCCTGGCTGATCTTGGTGGTGAACCGGCGCAGCGGCTCTTCCTTCTGGTTGCCGATGACGCTGTCGTAGTCGGCGCAGGCTCCGGCGTCGGTCTGGTAGCCGGTGCCGCCGGGCAGGATCTGGCAGTCTGCGGTCGGGACGTGGGTGTGGGTGCCCACGACCAGGCTGGCGCGGCCGTCGCAGTAATGGCCCATGGCCATCTTCTCGCTCGTCGCTTCGCAGTGCATGTCGACGACCACGGCGTCGGCCACCTGGGCCAGCGGGGCCTTGTCCAGCTCGCGGTCGGCGGCGGCGAAGGGGTCGTCCATGGCGTCCATGTGCACCCGGCCCAGCAGGTTGACGACATAGATGGTCTTGCCGCTCCGGGTCTGGAACAGGTTGGCGCCGCGGCCGGGCGCGTCCGACAGGATCGGGTAGTTGGCCGGCCGGATCAGGCGCGGTTCGCGGACGATGTAGGTCAGCGCCTCCTTCTGGTCCCAGCTGTGGTTGCCCAGCGTCAGGCAGTCGGCGCCGGCGTCGAACAGCTCCCGCGCCGTGTTCTCGGTGATCCCGAACCCGGCGGCGGCGTTCTCGGCGTTGATGATGACGAACTCGAGCCCGAGGCGGCGGCGGAGTCCGGGCAGGTGGTCGGCCAGACCGTCGCGGCCCGACTTGCCGACCACGTCGCCGAAGAAAGCAAAGCGCATTCAGAGGTCCTTTCGGACGGCTATATACCCTGCCTCGGTCAGAATCCCATCCAGCGGCTGGTCGTGCGGCTCTCTCGGCAGATCACCGCGCTCCTGACCGCTGTAGGCCAGGCCCACGAAGGCCGGAGGCGAGGGCTCGCCGCGCAGGGCCGCCAGCGTCCGGTCATAGTGGCCGCCGCCCTGGCCGAGCCGGTCGCCGCGGCGGCCGAAGGCCAGCAGCGGCAGGATCACCAGGTCGGGCCGCACCTCCGGCGCCGAGGGCAGGGGGGCGGCGAGGCCGGTCAGGTCCTTGCCCAGCGACTCGCCCGGGCTCCAGGCGCGGAACACCAGCGGGGCGTCCGGCGCCTCGACAGCGGGCAGGGCGAGCGACCAGCCGGCCTTGCGCAGGGTCTCGCCCAGCGGCCGGGGATCCAGCTCCGCCCCCAGCGCCTTGTAGAGGGCCACGACGCCGGGGCGCGGGCGGCCCGTCGCCGTCAGCATGGCTCCTGCGTGGTCGGCGGCCATCCAGTCCGCCTCGGGATGTTCGACCATCAGCGCCTTGCGCCGCGCCCGCGCATCGAGCCGCAGCGTGGCCTTGGCGGCGGCGAGACGGGGGTCGGTCATGGGCAATGCGTCCTTCGCGACGCGATCCTGAAGGGATCGCTCCTCAGGATGACGAACTCTGTGCAGGCCCTCCACATTCGTCATGGTGAGGAACGAGCGCAAGCGAGTGTCGCGAACCACGCACTGCGATGATGCAGGAAAGGGTGGCGGCGCCGCGAAGAGCCGTGAAGGCGTTTCAATCCCCTCGGACCTGTCGTGGACAGGTGGGCGCCGTTTGCCGGGGTCCACGGACCCCAGCAGGGACAGCTCCCTAGAGGTGAATTAAGGTCCCCGGGATTAGTTTGCCTTCGACGAGAGCCGCAGCAGACCCGCCACCTCGCAAGATAGGGGGTCGGGGGGGCGAAAGAAAGGCTTGTGCCGGGGACATGCACTTCAGTGCGTGTCCCCCGCCGCT
>JBEIDC010000176.1:0-4425 GCA_040383665.1 Caulobacter sp. | reverse complement strand
GTCGGTCGGCGCGGCCGGCTCGGCAGGGGCGGGGGCGGCGGGGGGCGGCGGAGCGGAGGCCGGCTCCCGCGGCGCGCCGGGCACGTCCTGGCCCTTGCCCAGCAGCGGCTCGATCTTCGCCTTGCTGCGCAGGGTCTCCAGCAGTTCGCGCACCTCGTCGTAGGTCAGGAACCGGACGATCTGCGGCCGGGCGGCCTCCAGGGTGATCGGGGCCTCCTGGCGCTTTTCCTCGACCCGGACCAGCGCGAAACCGCCCTCGACCGGAAAGGGACCGATCAGGTCGCCGGCGTTGGCGTTCTTGAGGGCCGCGACATAGCCTTCGGGCATCACATCCAGGGTGAAGAAGCCGCCGAAGTCGCCGCCGCTGAAGCGGGTGGCCGCGTCGATGGAGCGTTCCATGGCCAGGGCCTCGAACGAGGCGCCGGCGGACAGCAGCTTCTTCACCTCCTCGGCCTGGGCCTGGGTGCCGACGACGATCTGGCGCGCCTTGACCTCTTCCGACTGGCGGGAAAGGCGCAGCTGCTCCTGATAGAGCTCGCGGATGGCGTTCTCGGTGACCTTCTTCTCGACCACGCCCTCGACGACCATGTCGGCCAGGATGCGCTGGCGGGCCGCCTCCAGGCGCTGCTGGGCGACCGGGTTCTTGTCCAGCTTCATGCGCACGGCTTCGGCGGCCAGCAGGCGCTGGTCGATGACCTCATCCAGCACGCGGCGGAACAGGTCCGAGGAGATGTCGAGCGGTTCGCCCTCGCCGATCAGGCCCTGGGCCACGGCCTCGCGCTTGACGTCCGAGGACCAGACGGTGTCGGCGTCGACGCGCGCCACGGCGGTGTCTCCGGGCTCGGGCGGCTTCTCCGACCCCTTGGGCTGCCCGCAGGCGGCGAGGGTCAGGGCCAGGCCGATGGCCAGGATCGCGTTCCGGGCGCCGTGTCGGGCGGTCTTCATGACGGGCTTCTCTCCGCGGAAGGGTCAGTCAGGCTCCCTAGCGCGGTTTCCCCGCGAACGGAATGACGTCGCGCGCCGCACGCGAGCCGCTATGGTTGGTCTTTCCGCTGCAAGCGACCACGAACCATGACCCTGCCGAGCGATCCGCCCTCCAACGCCGCCCACATGGCCTCGCCGTCCTACCGGCTGGCCGCCCTCGACCAGGACTTTCTGCTGGGCGGGTCGATGCGCGGCGTGCGCTTCCTGCTGGAGTTCGCCAAGGCCGACGAGGCGCTGAAGGCCTGGGGCGTGCGCTCCACCATCGTGGTGTTCGGCAGCGCCCGGGTGCAGGAGGCCGGCGCCGGCGCGCATGGCCGCTGGTATGACGCCGCCCGCGCCTTCGGCCGCATCGTCTCCGAACGGGGCGGGGCCATCGGGGGCGGGCAGGGGCCCCGCGACAATGTCATCGCCACCGGCGGGGGTCCGGGAATCATGGCGGCCGCCAACCGCGGGGCGGCCGACGCCGGCGCGCCGTCCATTGGCTTCAACATCACCCTGCCCCATGAGCAGGAGCCCAATCCCTGGTCGACGCCGGAGCTGACCTTCCGCTTCCACTACTTCGCCATGCGCAAGATGCACCTGGCCATGCGGGCCAATGCGCTGGTGGTGTTCCCTGGGGGCTTCGGGACGCTGGACGAGCTGTTCGAGATTCTGACCCTGCGCCAGACCGGCAAGTCGCCGCCGATCCCGATCGTGCTGTTCGACGAGTCCTACTGGCGGTCGGTGATCGGCTTCGACGCCCTGATCGAGCACGGCATGATCGCGGCGGAGGACATGCAGCTCCTGCGCTTCGCCGAGGACGCCGAGGGCCTGTGGGCGCAGCTGCTGGCGTGCGGGCTGAGGCCGGGGGAAAGTATCGAGTAGGGGGCGAGGAGTTGCGGACAGGCTGCGCATGAGGCACCGTGCAGGCGATCCTCGGAGCCGCAATGCGTCTGCTTCTGTCCATCTGTCTGCTTCTGGCCTCGGTCCAGGCGGCGCGCGCCCAGGGGCTCAACTGGCCTGCGCCCGGCTCGCCGATGTATGGTGAGACGCAGCACGACAGCTACGCTGCGGTGATCGCCGATGCTCCATCGCCTCCCGCCCAGCGCCTCAAGCCAACCGGTGAGAACTACTCTCTGAGCACGGCGGTGGCGGGTTCCGTCACGGACGACGACGGCAAGCAGCGGATGATCTGGTTCACCGGAGCCTGGGCTCCGCCCGAGGAGGTCTGGCGCCTTGGTTGGGGCCCGGGAGAGCGCTACGGCGACGAACTGCCCGGCGACGACCGGCGGGCCATTCGCGTCTTCAAGCGCGTCCTCATGCCGCCCGACGTCGGGCCGCCGGACATTTCGCCTGGCGGCTGACATCTTCGCGACCCGGGACACACGCCCTGGTCTCGCAGCGTCACAAACGCCACATGGCCTCCCCGCGCAGGGCCCTCGCGTTGACACTCGGGTGGCCGCTGCTTAAGTCTCCGGCGCGCCGAAACGGGCGGATTTTCAAGGGGCCGAGAGGCCTTTAGCGAACCCCGACGCCGCCGCCGCGCGCTGCTTTCACTGGATATCTGACCTGATGCTCGGCTTCGCAAAGAACCTCTTCGGCTCCTCCAACGACCGCAAGGTCAAGGCCATGCAGGCCAGGGTCGCCAAGATCAACGGGCTGGAGCCGCAGATGTCGGCGCTCAGCGACGACCAGCTGCGGGCCAAGACCGACGAGTTCAAGGCGCGTCTGGAGAAGGGCGAGACCCTCGACGATCTGATGAGCGAAGCCTTCGCGGTGGTCCGCGAGGCGTCCCGGCGGACGCTCGGCCAGCGCCACTACGACGTCCAGATGATCGGCGGCATGGTTCTGCACAAGGGCGGCATCGCCGAGATGCGGACCGGCGAAGGCAAGACGCTGGTCGGCACCCTGCCGACCTACCTGAACGCCCTCGAGGGCAAGGGCGTCCACGTCATCACCGTCAACGACTACCTCGCCCGCCGCGACGCCGAGTGGATGGGCAACGTCTACCGGTTCCTGGGCCTGTCGGTCGGGGTGATCGTCAACGGCCTGTCGCAGGGCCAGCGCCAGGAGGCGTACCGCAGCGACATCACCTACGGCACGAACAACGAGTTCGGCTTCGACTACCTGCGGGACAACCTGGTCTACGACGTCAACGAGATGGTCCAGCGCGGCCACAACTTCGTCATCGTCGACGAAGTGGACTCGATCCTGATCGACGAGGCCCGCACGCCGCTGATCATCTCAGGTCCCACCGAGGATCGCTCCGACTTCTACCGGATCATCGATACGGTGGTGAAGGACCTGATCAAGGAAGAGGGCATCTACGACCACGACGAGAAGCAGCGCCAGGTGCTGCTGACCGAGGCCGGCACCGAGCGGATCGAGGAGATCCTGATGGCCGGCGGCCACCTGGCCGAGGACTCGATCGGCCTCTACGACGCCGCCAACGTCTCGGTCGTGCACCACATCAATCAGGCCCTGCGCGCCAACGTCCTCTACACCCGGGACAAGGACTACATCGTCAAGGCCGGCGAGGTGGTCCTGATCGACGAGTTCACCGGCCGCATGATGTCCGGCCGCCGCCTGTCCGAAGGGCTGCACCAGGCCATCGAGG
Organism: Caulobacter sp.; assembly: GCA_040383665.1. Taxonomy (GTDB): domain Bacteria; phylum Pseudomonadota; class Alphaproteobacteria; order Caulobacterales; family Caulobacteraceae; genus Caulobacter. The sequence goes on along the minus strand of JBEIDC010000176.1, from coordinate 845 downwards.
CCAAGGAAGGCGCCGACATCCAGCCCGAGAACCAGACCCTGGCCTCGGTGACGATCCAGAACTACTTCCGCCTCTACGCCAAGCTGTCGGGCATGACCGGCACCGCCGCCACCGAGGCGCAGGAGTTCCTCGACATCTACAAGATGGATGTGGCCGAGATCCCGACCAACCGTCCCGTCGCCCGCATCGACGACGACGACGAGGTCTACCGCACCGCCGCCGAGAAGAACCGCGCCGTCTGCCTGCTGATCGAGGACTGCTATCGCCGCAAGCAGCCGATCCTGGTGGGCACGGTGTCCATCGAGAAATCGGAACAGCTGTCGGAAATGCTGAAGGCCCACACCTTCGAGCTGGACGGCAAGACCATCCGCGGCATCCCGCACAATGTTCTGAACGCGCGCTATCACGAACAGGAAGCCGGCATTGTGGCCGACGCGGGCGTGCCGGGCGCCGTCACGATCGCCACCAACATGGCCGGCCGCGGCACCGACATCCAGCTGGGCGGCAACGTCGATATGCGCCTGGCCACCTGGCGCGAAGAGCAGCGCGATGCCGGCGTCGAGGTCACGCCGCAACAGGCGCTGGACAAGAAGGCCGAGATCGAGGCTGACATCAAGGACCTCAAGGAGCAGGCGCTGGCCTCTGGCGGCCTGTTCGTGCTCGGCACCGAACGCCACGAGAGCCGGCGGATCGACAACCAGCTGCGCGGCCGCACCGGTCGTCAGGGCGACCCCGGTCACTCCACGTTCTTCCTGTCTTGCGAGGACGATCTGCTGCGCATCTTCGCCGGCGAGCGTCTGGACTCGATCATGCGCACCTTCGGCGTCCAGGAGGGTGAGGCGATC
>JBEIDC010000175.1:0-4428 GCA_040383665.1 Caulobacter sp. | reverse complement strand
GGCTTCAGGCTCATCCGCTGGTCACCATCGTGCGCGAGGAGATAGCCGGCCTGCCGCCCCCGGACTGGGACAGCGTCATCATCGCCACCGGCCCCCTCACCTCTCCGGCCCTGGCGCAGGCGATCCTCGACCTGACCGGCGAAGATGCGCTCAGCTTCTTCGACGCGATCGCGCCGATCATCCACTTCGACTCGATCGACATGACAAGGGCCTGGCGGCAGTCGCGTTACGACAAGGAAGGGCCGGGCGGCGATGCGGCCGCCTACATCAACTGCCCGATGGACAAGGACCAGTACGACGCCTTCATCGACGCCCTGCTGGCCGGACCGAAATCCGAGTTCAAGGAGTGGGAAAACGTCCCCTACTTCGACGGCTGCCTGCCGATCGAGGTGATGACCGAACGCGGTCGCGAGACGCTGCGCCACGGCCCGATGAAGCCGGTCGGGCTGACCAACGCGCACAATCCGACGGTCAAGGCTCACGCCATCGTCCAGCTTCGCCAGGACAACGCCCTCGGCACCCTGTGGAACATGGTCGGCTTCCAGACCAAGCTGAAGCATGGCGCCCAGACCGAGATCTTCCGCATGATCCCGGGGCTGGAGAACGCCCAGTTCGCTCGGCTCGGCGGCCTGCACCGCAACACCTTCATCAACAGTCCGCGCCTGCTGGACGAGAAGCTGCGGCTGAAGGCCGACACCCGCCTGCGTTTCGCCGGTCAGGTGACGGGCGTGGAGGGCTATGTCGAGAGCGCGGCGCTGGGCCTGCTGACCGGCCGCCTGGCCGCCGCCGAGCGGCTGGGCAGGCCGATCCCGACGCCGCCGCCGACCACAGCCCTGGGCGCCCTGGTCGCCCATATCACGGGCGGGCACCTGGACGGCGGCAAGCACAGCTTCCAGCCGATGAACATCAACTACGGCCTGCTGCCGCCCATGGAGGCGCCGCGCAAGGACGCCGAGGGGCGGAAGCTGCATCCCGGCGATCGGGGGCGGGCAAAGAAGCGCATGCAAAGCGAGCGCGCCATCGCCGACCTTGAAGGCTGGCTGGCGAGGGAGGCTCTGGTCGCCGCGGAGTAGGCTCAGGACCTGCCGGTCATCACCGCCAGGAAGACCCGCAGGCGTTTCCCCAGCGGCCCGGGCGATACGCCTCGGGCATAGTCCGGCACGAACACGGCGTGCGCCACCGCCGGGAAGGCCGCCACCGGCAGGGCCCTCAGGGTCGAGCGCGCGGCGGCCAGCGCCTTCAACGCAGCCGGCGGATCGACGCGGGCGAGGCCGACGGCGCGCGCCGCCTCGGCGACATGGTCGGCGGTGGCTTCTGTCGAGAGCCGGCGCGCGGCCAGGGCCATCACCAGCCCCTCGGTGGCGTCGATGTGAGCGATCAGCGCGGCCCCGGTCTTGGGCTCGTCGAGATCGCCCAGCCGCGCCTCGGCCAGCGCCGCCAGAGCAAGCGCCGGCAGGGCGCCGGCGGCGATCGCCTTGAGGACCGGATGAGGTCGCACCGGCCGGCCCTCGGCGATCTCCTCGAGGCCTTCCCGCCACCAGGTCATGCGGATCTCGCCCATCAGAGGATCGGAGACCAGATGCGGGATCCGGGTCAGTTCATGGTCCAGCGCGTAGAGGGCGATCAGGTCGGCGCGCGCGGCGGCGTCGGCCACGAAACGGCTGGAGAGCCAGCGGTCCGTGGCGTGGTCGCGGACAGTGATGTCGAGGTCGTCGGCCATACCCTTATGAAAAAGGCCCGCCGGAGCGATCCAGCGGGCCTTCTCCAACCGATGTGCCCGGACTACCCGAACAGCGTCTGGTTCATGGTCATGGCCGTCAGCATCGGGATGCTGAGCAGCAGGTTGGTGCGCGAGAACAGCATGGCGGTGCGGGCGGCCTTGGCCTTGGCGTCCGCGTCAGCCTCGACGATGCCCAGCGCGATCTTCTGGTTCGGCCAGATGAAGGCCCAGACGTTGATGAACATGATCGTGGCCAGCCACATGCCGATGCCGATCATGGTGAAACCCTTGTCGACGGCGGGATCGTAGCCGCCGGCCAGGCCCAGCGTGATCGCCTCGACCGCATAGCCGTGACCGCGGTTGAAGGCGAGGATCATGCCCATGACCCAGGTGGCGAGCGCGGCCCAGCGGAACCAGAACAGCGCTTCAGGCGCGATATACTTCGACACCGCCGGCTTCAGCTCGGCCGGGATGGTCGGCATGACGCGGATCTGTACGAAGTTGAAGTAGTAGAGCAGACCGATCCAGAGGATGCCGAAGAAGGTGTGCATCCAGCGGAACACCGCCTGCCAGAACGTGGCTTCCAGCCCGTGAGCGCTGGTGGAGTACGCGAACACCATAACCAGCGCGAGCAGCACGCTGACGATGACGGTGTTGCGGAAATTCGAGAGAAGAGCACCCATCGTCCAACCCCTTGGAGATTCCTACCTTGGAGGTCAGCTATAGGCCGGTTCGCGCGGGCCGGTAAAGGCTTCGGCCCGCCTGTCCATGATCTGGATCAAACCGCGATCAACGCCGCCGCGACGCGGCGCCCCTCGGACGCCACCACATTGTAGGTGCGGGAGGCGGCCTCGGTGGACATGAACTCCAGCCCGATGCCGGCCGCCTTCAGGCCGTCCCGCAGCGCTCGGGGCGGCAGGCCCTGGGTCAGGCCCGTGCCCAGCAGCACGAATTCCACCGCGCCACGATTGGCGAGCACCTCGGTGAAATCGTCGAGGGTCAGCGTCGCCAGCGACGTGGCCGCCCAGGGGCGGGCCAGGTCGTCGAGGATCAGCAGCGAGCCGGCCCGCCAGTCGCCGGACACCCGGAACCCGCCGCCGCCCCAGGCGTCGACGGACGGCGGCTGGCGCAGGCCGACCATCAGGGCCGCGAGGCGGCGCCGAACGTGATCGGCGTTGCCTCTTCCTCACCCCGCTTGACGCCCCAGAGCAGGATCACGGGCGCGGCGACATAGACCGACGAATAGGTGCCCAGCGTGATGCCGAAGATCATGATGATCGCGAAGCCGAACAGCGCGTCGCCGCCGAAGACCGCCAGCCCTGTCAACGCCATGATGGCGGTCAGGCCGGTGATGATCGTGCGCGAGAGCGTCTCGTTGATCGACAGGTCGATCACCTCGCGCAGCGGCATCTTCTTGTACTTGCGCAGGTTCTCGCGAAGGCGGTCGAACACGACGACGGTGTCATTCATCGAATAGCCGATGATCGTCAGGATGGCCGCGATGGTGGTCAGGCTGAACTCCATCTTGGTCACGGCGATCAGGCCAAAGGTCAGGATCACGTCGTGGAACAGCGCGACCACAGCGCCAAGCCCGAACTGCAACTCGAAGCGGAACCAGATGTAGACCAGCATCAGGCCGATCGCGACCAGCAGGGCGGTCATGCCGCTGGTGAACAGCTCGCCGGACACCTTGGCGCCGACAGTGGCGTCATTGGTGAAGCGGATGTTCGGCAACGCCTTCTGCAGGGTGGCGCGCACATCGCTCTTCACGGCATTGGCGTTCTCGCCTTCCCTGGTCTCGAAGCGGACCATCGCGGAAGATCCGTCACCATAGGCCTGGACCTGGACATCGCCCAGGTTCTTGCCCGCCAGCGCCTTGCGAACAACGTCGAGCGGAATCTGCTGGCCGCCGGAAGGCTGGGCCGTGCTGCCCGCGACCGCGGGCGGCGAGGTGGTGAACTCCAGGATCGTCCCGCCGCGGAAGTCGATGCCGCAGTTCAGGCCGCCGCACGGCGGCTGGAACGGGAACAGCACCACCGCTAGCGAGGCGATCGTCAGCAGGATGGAGATCGCACCCGCCAGCTTCGAGAAGTCGACGAACCGGAAGTTCGTCTTCACCGGCAGGATCTTGATGAGAGGCCAGAAGGTCATGGTTCGAACCTCACGCGATCGGCAGCGTCTTGGGACGCGCCGTGCGGTACCAGACGGCGAGCAGGACCTGGGTCACCAGCACGGCGGTCAGGACCGAGGTGAACACCCCGATCGACAGCGTCCAGGCAAAGCCGCGCACGGGTCCGGCGCCGAAGAAGAACATGATGGCGGCGGCGATCAGCGTCGTCAGGTTGGCGTCGATGATCGTCTCCATGGCGCGCGAGAAGCCCGCCTCCATGGCCGAGAGCACCTGGCGACCCGCCCTGACTTCGTCACGCATCCGCTCGTAGATCAGCACGTTGGCGTCGACGGCGACGGCAAGGGTCAGGATCAGGCCGGCGATGCCGGGCAGGGTCAGGGTCGCCTGGGTGGCGCTCATCGCGGCGATGATCATCAGGCCATTGACCACCAGCGCCACCACCGAGATGCCGCCGAACAGCAGGCCATAGGAGATCACCATGAAGGCGAGAATGGTGACGAAGGCCACCATCGTGGAGATCCTGCCGGCCTCGACCGCGTCGGCTCCGAGCTCGGCCCCGACGGTGCGCTGCTCCTCG
>JBEIDC010000174.1:0-4435 GCA_040383665.1 Caulobacter sp. | reverse complement strand
GGCCCTATGCCTCATCGGACCAGCGAACCGACGCCATCCGCCCATGGACCCACCGCTACAACACCGCCCGACCTCACTCCGGCATCAACGGCCTCACACCATGGCAGCGTGTGAACAACCTTCTTGGAAACGACATCTAGCTGTCGCCGAACACCACATCGCGCATCGGATCGCGCGTGCGCTTGCTGCGACGGCCCAGGGCCTGGTCGAGGCCCAGACAGGCCAGGCCGATCCAGGGGATCGCCGCCAGGCTGTAGCCACGCTGCCAGAGACCGACATTGCTCTTGTTGACAAGGTCCATGCCGCCGACGTTGAACATCACCAGCATCAGGCCGATCATGGACATGACGCTGAGGATCAACAGCGACTTGACCCCGCCCAAGTCCGAACGGTCCGCAACGCCCAGGAACATGAACAGCGCCGCCGGGATGGCCATCAGGCCGAGCCCCAGGCCCATGACCGTCACGGGTCCGGCGTGGAGCGGATTGGGCATCGGATAGAGGCCGGCATAGACGAACGAGACGCCCCAGGCCGCCAGGCAGACCGCCGCGAGCACCGCCCACAGGATGTTCGCCCCGAGGCTCTTCAGGCCGAAGAGCACGCCCGGGGCCGCGGCGATCGCCAGGCCGCCCGCGGCGATGATCCCGTAGTTGAAGAGCTGGGCGGCGGGTTTGCCCGCCATCCCCAGTTCACTCGCGTACTGGGTGAAGTGATTATAGCCCGGCGTCAGGTAACCGCCGATGAGCAGGACGCCGTAGTAGACAACCGGAACAAGAACCCCGAGCTTGAGCAGTAGTGATGCGGGACGCATCGCTTCCCCTTTCTTATGTCGTTGACGCAACGCTCGCGCGCGGCCGCCGCGGCGTCAACGCAAGACCCCTAGCGGTTGCGCGGCGACACGCACATGGGGCGATCAGCGTAGAGGTCGCCGACCAGGGAGCCGTCCTTCGCAGCGGCCTTGCGGGCGCGTTCGAAGGCGCGGGATTCGGCCTGCGGGCGTTCGCCGGCCCCGCAGACCGGCGCCTCGACCCGCTGGGCGTCGCCGCACCGGCAGAAGTCCTCCCGGTTGTCGAGCCGGCTGGCGGGATATGTGCAGATCGCCGGCCGGCTTTGGCCGCCCAGGTCGATGCACAGGGTTCGCGTGGCGGGACGGGTCGCCGAGGCGCCGGGTTCGCCCGCACCGGCCGTCAGCAAGGCCGCGGCGGAAACGGCGAGACCAATGACGAGGCTGCGCATGGGATAGTCCTCCTGACCCACCCTAGCACTCCAATGGCGGCGGGAGCGTGGCGCGGAAGCTCACCACCAGGTCGTCTGCGGTCACGACGGCCCCAAGGCGAAGCGCCCGGTCCGGGCTGGCGAACCGCAGGTCGACATAGTTCCAGGCCACGGTCGCGTCCCGCCCCGCCCTGGCCGCGTTCGGCCCGGGGACGATCCGCGAGTGGGCATGCCGTTCGAGGATGGTCAGGTTCGCCTGCAGGGCGATCTCGTAGAGCGCCGTCGACAGCTGGCACAGCCCCCCGCCGACCGCCGGGGACAGCGACCCGCCCTGCAGCATCCGGCCCTCGACATAGCCCCGCGCCCGGGTCGGTCGCCCCACATGCCGCCAGAAGCTGAACACCGCGCCGGGGGGCAGCCGCAAGCCGTCGAGCGCCGCGCAGGCCACGCGCAGGTTGGCGATCTTGCCGGCCTGGTGCTCGGGTCGTCCGCTGTAGTCGGGACTGACCAGCGGACTGCGGGCCTCGGCGACGGTCTCGGGAAAGTCGACGACGGCCCGCTCCAGCCGGGGCGGGGCGGCGACCAGATCGACCAGCCCGCGTCGGACCTGGAACACGGCCATCTTCGCCGCGAACACGGTGGTCGACAGGGCCGTCGGCTCACGCCAGACGGCCTCCTGCATCGGTGCGCGCCCCGGCGCCAGGGTCAGACCCCCAGGCTAGCGAACGTCACCCCGCCGTCGACCGCGACGGTGATGCCGACCGCGTAGTCGCCGGCCCGCGAGGCCAGGTAGATGGCCACGCCCTGCATGTCCTCGTCCGTGCCGATCCGCCGCGAGGGGATGCGCGAAGCCACGAATTCGGCCTGGTCACGGGCGGTGATGTTCATGTCCGAGGCGAAGGCGCCGGGCGAGATGGCGGTGACCACGATGTTGTCGGCGATCAGCTGGGCGGCCATTCGGCGCGTCAGGTGGATGAGCCCCGCCTTGCTGGCCTGGTAGCTGTAGGTCTCCTGCGGATTGGGCCGCATGCCGTCGATCGAGGCGATGTTGATCACCTTGGCCGGCTGCTCATGGCTGGCGCTGGCGCGAAGGGCCGGCGCCATGGCCTGGGTCAGGAAGAAGGGCGACTTGAGGTTCAGGTCCATGACCTTGTCCCAGCCGTTCTCCGGGAACGTATCGAACTCGGCCAGCCAGGCCGCGCCGGCGTTGTTGACCAGGATGTCCAGGCCGCTTTCGTGCCGGCCATAGGCCTCCGCCAGCGCCTTGCAGCCCTCGATCGTCGAGACGTCCTGCGGCAGCGAGATGCAGGTCCCGCCGCCCGCCGACAGCTCGGCCGCCGTGGCGTCGCAGGCCCCGGGCTTGCGCGAGGAGATGTAGACCTTCGCCCCGGCGGCGATGAAGCCCGCGGCGATCATCTTGCCGATGCCGCGCGAGCCGCCAGTGATCAGCGCCGTGCGGCCCTTCAGCGAGAACAGGTCGGTGCTCATGATGGTCTTCCCCTTTGATGATTGAGCGAAACCCTAGCGGGGCCTGCATCGAAACCCAACAACTCGCTCAGCAGGGGTTCAGACTTGCCGGGCCAGGATGGCGCGTGAAAGGAATTATCCGCATGGGCCAGGCCATCACCGAACGCCGCATCATGGGAGTCTGGGTTTTCGAGCTCACCGACCCCGAGGCGGCCCGCACCCTCTATGCCGATCTTCCGGCTCCGCTGAAGGCGTCGACCGAGCTTCGCGTCTGCATGGGCAGCGGCCATCTGCACGTCGCCAGCGACGACGCCGCCGCCTGGCTGCGCCAGAAAATGGCGGCCTGAGCCAACATTCGCCACGTTCGCAGACGGCCGGTTAAGCGCGCCGTGGCAGGGTAATCGCAGTCACCCCGCGAGGATGCCGCCATGCAGGTCCTGCCCACCGCCGCCGCCGGCCTTCTGGACGCCGCCGGCCGTTTCGACGCCAGCGCCCGCCGCACGGTCGCCGCGCCGCTGGACAACCTCGAACGCGAGACGGTCGCCCGCATTCAGGCCGAGCAGGAGGTGAAGGCCAACGCCGCCGTCATCCGCGCCGCCGACCGCATGACCGGGACGGTGCTGGACATGCTCGCCTAGGAGGCCCGGGTTCAGGCCGCGGCCTCTTCCCGGCCCAGCAGGCGCTTGATCCACGGCCAGGCGCGGCCCACGGCGGACAGGAAGCCGACAAAGCCGGCGAAGATCTGCATCAGCTGCCAGACGGTCTCGAACAGCGCTCCGCTGAACACCGTCTGCACCAGCGGATAGACCAGGTCGCCCACCACGATGCGGAAGCGGGCATAGGCGGCGGAGTACTCGATCGACCGCTCGGCCAGCCAGGCCGCGCCGACCGCCGCCAGCACCGGCGACCACAGCAGCGGCAACGCCAGCAGCACGGTCAGCAGCAGAAGCGCCAGCTTGGTGCCCAGGGTCTCGCCCGAGATCAGCGCCAGGGCCAGGAAGACGATCAGTCCCAGGCCAATTAGGGTGAACGCCGCCGGCAGCACCATGTCGGCCAGGTCGATGACGTCCAGGCCCGCCAGCCAGGGTCCTCCGACCAGCACTACGCCGCAGACCAGGAAGGCGATCAGCCAGGCAGCGCCATACTGGCTCAGCCGCGTATTCAGCAGTTCCAGATTGAACATCGATGCCTCCACCCCGGCGGACCTTAACCATGCCGGGGCGGGAATGGGGAGTCGAGGCTGTGGATTTCCGTGTCCGCCAGCCCCCTTGCGCTCGGGCCCGACATCCGGCCACCTGCGGCGGATCCTCGGAGTCGCCCATGAAGACGCCCCCCAAGCCGCCGACCTACGCCCCGCCGACGCCGAAGGTGACGCGGATTAAGAAGGCCAAGGTGCTGACCCCCGCCGAACGGGCGGCGTTCCTGGCCTCGCGGCCGGACCTGAAGGGCGAATAGGCCGGGTTAACGCCCCGCCCCCCGGCATCGGTCTGAGCAGTAGCGGACCTGCTCCCAGTCACGCGCCCATTTGCGCCGCCAGGTGAACGGGCGGCGGCAGACCTCGCATAGCTTGTTCGGCAGATCGGCCTTGGCCGGGGCGCGGCCGAGGTTGACGTGCTTGCGGGCCATGACCGGGGAGATGGCGCGGGTGCGTTGTGGGGCAAGGCCGCCGGAAGGCATTGCGTGGTTCGCGACGCCGGCCCGAGAGCCGGCTCCTCACCATGACGACGGTGGATTGCGGCCCACAGAGTTCGTC
>JBEIDC010000173.1:0-4466 GCA_040383665.1 Caulobacter sp. | reverse complement strand
GACCGCCATCGGCATCGAGGCCGCCTCGATCCACGGCGACACGAGCCAGGGCCAGCGCGAGCGCGCCCTGGCGCAGTTCAAGGCCGGTGAGATGCGGGCCCTGGTGGCCACCGACATCGCCGCCCGCGGCATCGACGTCGACGGGGTGAGCCACGTCATCCAGTACGAACTGCCCAACGTGCCGGAAGCCTATGTCCACCGCATCGGCCGCACGGCCCGGGCCGGCGCTAACGGCTCGGCCGTGTCGCTGGTCGCCGACGACGAGCGCAACCTGCTGCGCGACATCCAGAAGGTGACGCGCCAGACCATCCCCAGCTGGGACCGTCGCAACGACAAGGTGCTGGGCCAGGCCCAGGCGGCCATGGCCTCCATCGAACCCGAAAAGCCCCACCGCGACCCGCGCGCGGCCAACAACGGCGGCGGCCGCAACGGCCAGAACAACGGCCGCAACAAGAAGCCCCAGGCCCTCGACGCCAGCGGCAAGACCCAGCCCGACCGCGGCCAGCGCGCCCCTCACCGTCCGGCCGGCTATGATCCTCTGGCGGCCGTCACCAGCCTGATCGGCGCCGCCGGCGAGGCCGCGCCCAAGCGCAAGAAGACCCGCAGCCGCAACCGCGGCAAGGGCGGCGGCGGCGGCGGCGGCGGCCAGGCGGCCAGCGCCTCGTAGGAACGACAAAGGGCGGCCCCGGCAAAGGAGCCGCCCTTTTTCCTGACATCCTCTCCCCGTGGGAGAGGTGGCCCGGCGGAGCCGGGTCGGAGAGGGAAGCGCGGCGGCCAGCCAACCGACGGCGGCTATTCCCTCTCCACCATGCTCCGCATGGTCCCCCTCCCCCCAACGGGGGAGGAAGATTATCTACCCTTCCACTGCGGCGCGCGCTTCTGGGCGAAGGCCATGGGGCCTTCGCGGAAGTCCTCCGACTGGAACAGCGCGGCGACGGCGGGCATCTTGAACTGGCCGCCTATGGCGTCGGCGAGCGGCATTTCGAGGCCCTGCAGCACCGCCTGTTTGGAGGCGCGGATCGACATCGGGCTGCATTCACCGATCAGGCCGGCCCATTTCTTGGCTTCGGCCATCAGGTCGGCGGCCGGGACCACCGCATTGACGAAGCCCAGCTCCTTGCCCTCGGCGGCGCTGACGCGGCGGGCGGTGAGGATCATGCCCATCGCCTGCTTCAGGCCGATCTGGCGCGGCAGCCGGTGCAGGCCGCCCGCGAGCGCGGCGAGGCCGACCTTCGGCTCGGGCAGGGCGAACACCGCCGCTTCCGACGCGATGATCAGGTCGCAGGCCAGCGCGATCTCGAAGCCGCCGCCCATGGCCACGCCGTTCACCGCCGCGATCAGCGGCTTGTCGAGGTCGAAGCGGCTGGTCAGGCCGGCGAAGCCCGACGGCGGGCTGCCCATCTTGCCGCCCATGGCCTGGTGCTTGAGGTCGTTGCCGGCCGAAAAGGCGCGGTCGCCGGCCCCGGTTACGATGCCGACCCACTGGTCCGGGTCGGCGGCGAAGGCGTTGAACGCCTCGTCCAGCTCGAAATGCATCGGCGAATGGAGGGCGTTCATCACCTCCGGCCGGTTCAGGGTGAAGATGGTGACCGGCCCCTCGCGGTCGACCGTGATGAACTCGTAGGCCATGGAAGCGTCTCCTCTGTTTGAGACAGGGGAAGCGTCCTTCCCCTCCGTCCGTCAACGCCATGCGTCCTTCGCGACGCTCGCAGAGAGCTCGCTCCTCAGGATGACGAATTCTGTGGAACGCAAACCACCTTCGTCATGCTGAGGAGCGGCGCAGCCGCGTCGCGAAGCACGCAACCCCTACTCCACCACCGTCATCTCGCGGCGGTAGCGCTTCCAGTTCTCGACATAGTGCATGGCCGACCCGATCAGGGCCGCGGCCTGGGCCTCGCCGAGCTCGCGGACCACCTTGCCGGGGGCGCCCATGACCAGGCTGTTGTCGGGGATCTCCTTGCCCTCGGGAATCAGCGCGCCGGCCCCGATCAGGCAGCCGCGACCGATCTTCGCGCCGTTGAGGACGATGGAGCCGATGCCGATCAGGCTGCCGTCTCCGATGGTGCAGCCGTGAAGCATAACCATATGCCCGACGGTCACATTCGCGCCGATGACCAGCGGCATGCCTATGTCGGCGTGAAGCACAGATCCGTCCTGAACGTTGCTGTTCTCGCCCACGGTTATGGTTTCGGTGTCGCCTCTAGCCGTGGCGGCCCACCAGATGCTCGCGTTCTTCTTCAGAATCACGTTTCCCATCACGGCCGCGTTCGGCGCGATCCAGTATTCGCCTTCTGGAGGCAGCACGGGGCTTAAGGCGCCCAAAGCATAAACAGTCATACCCTCGCCTCGTATATTTGTCGTGACGGCTTGCTTAACGAGTCAGAAACCAAGTTAGCATCAATGTTGTCAGGCGATTCGAGCGGGTCTCGACCCTCTCAAATCCTGCACGGACGACTTTCCGTCCGTGGTCTCCTGACGATGGAGAACCGGGTGTCGCGTTTGGTGTCCAGGCGTCCATGGACGTCTCCAGTCCCGCGAAGCGCAAGCGAGCCTCCCGGCCGCTCGCGCGTCATCCGCTCCGCTTTCCTGTCCCAAGGGCGCGCCGTACCGGCGACGCCCTTTTTTCATGCCCCATTGGAGGCCTCACGATGACCAAGCGAGCCCTGAAGCGGACCGTGCGCGAAGGCGCGTTCGACAACGCCCAGTTCCAGGACGACGGCGGCAAGGTGCGCCGCCTGCCGGTCGGCAACGGCTGGTCGCCACTCGGACGGGAGGAAGATCGCGAGCAGGGGTATCTGAAGACAATCAAGCCGAAATCCGACGGCCAGGCCGAGCTGATCAAGGCCATCGACGCCAAGAACCTGGTCATGGCGCTCGGCCCGGCAGGGACGGGCAAGACCTACCTGGCCATCGCCAAGGCCGTCGAGGCGCTGGAGGCCGGCAAGGTGGCCAAGATCGTGCTGTCGCGTCCGGCGGTCGAGGCCGGCGAATCGATCGGCTACCTGCCGGGCGACATGGAGGACAAGCTCGCCCCCTACCTGCGGCCGCTCTACGACGCCCTGTCGGACCGTCTGTCGATGAAGCGGGTGCGGGCGCTGATCGCCGAGGGCGCCATCGAGATCGCCCCGGTCGGCTACATGCGCGGCCGCACGCTGAACAACGCCTTCGTGGTCATCGACGAGGCCCAGAACTGCACCTACGGCCAGCTGAAAATGCTGCTGACCCGGCTGGGCTGGCACTCGACCATGGTGGTGACGGGCGACCCCCACCAGTCGGACCTGCTGCCGGGGCTGTCCGGCCTGGGCGACGTCGCCGACCGCTTCGAGGCGGTGCCCAACATCGCCGTGGTGCGGCTGGCTGAGCAGGACATCGTCCGCCACCCGCTGGTCGCGGAGATGCTCGGGGTTCTGTAGAGAGCGCGCTCGCCACCCAAGGTCGTCATGGCCCGGCTTGTCCGGGCCACCCACGAACACCTGAACTGAAGGGAGGGCGCGGTCCTGCGGGGCGGCGCCCTTCGTTTTTACTCACCACGCATGGGTGGCCCGGACGAGCCGGGCCATGACGGCTGAAATTGGGTCTATCGACTCGGCTTCGGCGCCAGCCACCCGCGATAGCGGACGATCATGCCGGTCAGCGGGTGGCCGATCTCCACGTCGAAGTGAAAGCGGTCGTCCACGATCTCTTCCCGGGCGGTCGTTGTCGGTGAAAGCCACAGCGGCAGCGCGACGCCGAACAGGCTGAAACGCCGGATGACCAGGCTCAGGCGACCGTCTCCTGTGGTGGGCGCCATGGCGACAGCCAGTGGCCCGAAGCGCTCGACGACCAGATGCGCCGACCGACCCTGGCCGGGCTCCTGCAGGCTTGAAAAGGTCCTGCCGCCGAAGGTGCGGGTCCAGAGCTCGGCATTGCCCAGCCGTTCGAAACACACGCCGACCGGCACATCGTCGCCCTCCGCTGGAAAGCCCATCACGATGCTGACCAGTCGCGCGAGAAGGCCCTTGCCGCGCCTGACCACCGCCTGGCCCTCGACCCTCAGCACCCCGGCGCGCAGGTCGTGCACCGCCCGCCAGGCGTCCGGCATGGCGTCGAAGGCGCCGGCCATCACCTGACGATAGACCGGCTCGGACGCTTCGATCTCCTCGCGGACGCCGCAGCGGATGGCCCGGCGGGCGAAGGCGGCCTCGAAGTCGGCGAGTTCCAGGTCGGCGACCGACGGGCGGGCGCCCGGCTCGGGCCGTCGGCCGTCGATCATCCGCCGGATCAACGCCTCGGCCGCCATGGAGGGGATGAAGGGACCATCGTCGCCTTCGGCGACCAGATGCCAGGATCGGCGGATCGGGCGGCGATCCGCGTCCTCGCCGGCGGCGGCCACGAACATGCCGCCCCGGTGCTCGCCCCAACGCAGGCGGTTGATCGCCTGGTGAAACAGCGGCGACAGGGGGGCGAGGGTCGGAATCAGCCGCCAT
>JBEIDC010000172.1:0-4471 GCA_040383665.1 Caulobacter sp. | reverse complement strand
GGCCCTCGGACATGATGGACGATGACGCCGACATCATCGCGACGCCGGCCCATCCCTGGGTCGGGCGCGGCGGGCTCAAGCTCGACCATGCCCTGACCCTTTGGCCCGTCGCCGTCGAGGGGCGGACCGTCCTCGACGTCGGCGCCTCCACGGGCGGGTTCACCCAGGTCTGCCTGTCGCGCGGCGCGGCCCGGGTCTATGCGGTCGACGTCGGGCGTGGGCAGCTGCATCCTACGCTGGCGAGCGACCCGCGCGTGGTCGAGCTGTCGGGGACCGACGCCCGTTTGCTGGACGCGAACCTTATCCCCACGGCGCCGGACGTGATCGTCACCGACGTCGGCTTCATCGCGCTTGCCAAGGCCTTGCCCGCCGCCCTGGCACTGGCCGGCGAGGGCGCCGAGCTGGTCGCTCTGGTCAAGCCGCAGTTCGAGGTCGGCCGCGAACGGGTGGGCAAGGGCGGACTGGTCAAGGACGAGGCGGCCAGGGCGGGTACGCTGGCGGACGTGGTCGCCTGGCTTGAAGCCATCGGCTGGCGGGTGCTGGCCACAGCCGACAGCCCCGTCACCGGCGGCGACGGCAACCGCGAGTTCCTGCTGCGGGGGGTGAGGTCGAGGACACCTTAAACGGTCCCGTTTCAGCCAAGGAAAAGGCCGCCCACCTTCCGGTGGACGGCCTTTCCTCACAGGGCAGGGCGTCGAGGTTCAGTCGACGATCTGATACTCGCCGCGGGCGTCGCGGCAGACACGAACGAAGCGCTTCTGGACACGGCCGTCGGGCAGGTAGATCGGGCTTTCGGCCAGCGAGCAGTTGTCGGCCGTGGGCGCATCGGCGACCGGCATGGTGCGGTAGCCGTAGCCGGAGTCGCGGTACGATTCGTCGAAGGCACGCTGATCGTAGCCGTAGTAGCCGTTGCCCGAACCGCCGCCGGCGAAGCCCTGGTCGGCGCCATAGCCGCCATAGCTGTCATAGCCGCCGGGCTCGCCGTAGTAGGCCTGTCCGCCGGCCTGGCTGGCCGGGTCATAAGGGGTCTGGCAGGCCGCGCCGGACTTGCCGACGTTGGCCCCGATCACCGCGCCCAGGATGCCGCCCAGGACCGCGCCTTCGGTCTTGGCGCCGCGCCCGGCGATGCTCGAGCCGGCCAGCGCGCCGAGGCTGCCGCCGACCAGGGCGCCGCCCGTACCGCGCTGAACCTGGTCCCGACGGCAGGGGTCGTAGTAGCCGCCCTGGCTGTAGGCGGCGGCCGGCTGGGCCGAAACGGCCGTGGGGATCGTCAGGGCGCCGGCGACGAGCGAGGCCAGGGCCAGGCCGGCGGCGCCACGGGACAGGAACTTACGGGTCATGAGCTTGCTCTCCTTGAGCTCGATGAAGCGCGGGCGGGGTCAACGGCGACCGGGATCAACCCCGGCCGCTGGGACGCCACTCGCCGTTGCGGTTACGACAGACTTCGAAGCCGTGCCAGCCGCCACGATAGTACTCCTGCACCCAGCGACAGTTGTCGCGGCGGTGGGAGATACGCTCGGGATAGCTGGTGCAGCGGAAATTCTTCTTGGCGATCTGGTTGCCGGCCACGGCGCCGACGATGCCGCCGAGGACCGCGCCCTCGGTCTTGGCCCCGTCGCCGGCGACGGCCGCGCCGAGCGTGCCGCCGACCAGGCCGCCGGTGATCGTGCCGCGGTTGCCGGCCTGTTTGCGCTCGTACTTGCAGACGTCGCCACGCCCATAGGAGCGCGAGGTCTGCGCCTGCGCCACGGCGGGGACCATGAAGCTCGGGGCGGCGATGGCGATCGCCGCGGTCAGGGAGAGGATCGTACGCATGGGCGACTCCTTCGGCCGTCGGGCGAAACCCTGCCCGAGGTCTATGGTGCGAAGATGGCCGTTGTTTCCTGAACGCGCGTTGAGCGCGCCGTTCATCTTCGTTCATGTGGCGTAAAACGACGCCGGGTTTGCCGCCGGATAATGTTAGGGAGCGGCTTCAGTTCCGTTCGGAGAGTCTGTTGGCCGGCACAGTCGACATCGATGTGACACAGGTCGGCGGCCAGGGCGACGGCCTGGCCGAGGCCCCCGGCGGCGGGCTGCTCTACGTCCCGATGACGCTTGGCGGTGAACGGGCGCGGGTGCGTGTCGAGGGCCAGCGGGCCGAGGTCGTCGAGCGGCTGACGTCCAGCCCCGAGCGCGTCGCGCCGCCCTGTCCCCATTTCGGCGTCTGCGGCGGCTGCGCTCTGCAGCACTGGGCCGACGCGCCATACCTTGCCTGGAAGACCGACCAGGTGCGGCTGGCCCTGTCCAGGGAGCGGATCGAGACCGAGATCCTGCCGATCTTCGCCTCGCCCCCAGGCACGCGCCGACGGCTGGCCCTCCACGCCCGACGGGGCGGCAAGGGCGTCATCCTGCTGGGGTTCAAGGAGCGGCGAAGCTGGACTCTGGTCGACATTGACGTCTGCACCATTGCCGATCCCCGGCTGGTCGCCGCCCTGCCGGCGCTGCGCCGGTTGGCCGACTCCTTCCTGGAGCATCCCAAGTCGGCGCCCACCCTGCACGTCACCTGGACCGGCGCGGGTCTGGACGTCGACGTCACCGGCGTCGAACGCAAGAGCGGCGGACTGTCGGCCGACGCCCGCATGCGCGCCGCGGAGGCCGCCTCGGCCGGCGACATGGCCCGCGTCAGCCTGGCCGGCGAGACTGTCTACGGCGCGCGGCTGCCGGTGGTGAAGCTGGGCGAGGCCATCGTCACCCTGCCGGCCGGCGCCTTCCTGCAGGCCGTGCCGGTCGCCGAGGCGGCCATGGCCCAGCTCGCCTGCGAGGCCGTCGCCGGGGCGAACCGCGTCGCCGACCTCTATTGCGGGGTCGGCACCTTCACCTTCAATCTGGCCCGGATCGCGCCGGTGCTGGCCGCGGACTCCTCGGGCCCCGCCATCACCGCCCTGAAGGCCGGCATCGCCACCGCCCCGGGCCTCAAGCCCATCACCGCCGAGGCCCGGGACCTGGCCCGTCGGCCGATGCTGGCGTCCGAGTTGTCCAGGGTCGACGCCGTGGTCTTCGACCCGCCCAGGGCCGGCGCCCTGGAACAGTCGCGCGAAATCGCGCTGAGCAAGGTCTCAAGGGTGGTCGGCATCTCCTGCAACCCGCAGACCTTCGCCCGGGACGCCCGGGTGCTGATCGACGCGGGATTCACGCTGAAGTCCGTGCGGCCGATCGACCAGTTCCTCTGGTCGCCTCATGTTGAACTGGTCGGGGTGTTCGAGCGGTAGAGTCCCTGGCATGCGCGGGGATGCTGGCCCTCTGTGTCCTGTCTCAGGCGGGAGAGCGGCCCCGGACGACGGCGCCACTCTCCCGGCTTCTAGAGCGCGTTAGGCGGAAGTGTACGCGGTTCCGCCGCCCGAACGCGCTCTAAGTGTTTGAATCCAGAGCATGCTGATTCGGGTCAGATGATTCCATCTGACCCGGGCATGCTCTAGGAAGCGTCGAAGGCGGGGTGGAAGGTCACCACGCCCTTGGGCCGCGAGCCGTCGAAGCTGAGGCGCTGGAAGGCCCACCGCGGCGCATGGACGTCGTAGAGGTCCGGGTCGTGCTCAAAACCAAACCGACAGTAATAGGCCGGGTCGCCGAGGAGGACACACCCGCCCGCGCCGAGGGATCGGAGCTGTTGCAGTCCCTCGCGGATCAGGGCCTGACCTATTCCCGTTCGCTGGCGATCGGGCCAGACGGACACGGGTCCAAGGCCGTACCAGTCGCCGGCCTCTCCGTTGATCCTGACCGGCGAAAAGGCGACGTGGCCGATGATGTCGTCCCCCTCTGTCGCCACGAACGAGAGGGTCAAGGCCCCGGCCTCTCGCAAGCCGTCGATAACCTTGGCTTCGGTTTGATCGCTGAAGGGCATGCCCTTGAACGCGGCGTCGGTGAGCGCGTGGATGGTGGCCGCGTCGCGGGGACGCTCGAGTCGAATCTTCATCTTGACGAACCTGTAGAAAACCTGGGCGTGCAGCTGACCGAGCGGCCACGATCCGTGCGCCCCTCGCAGCTATGGCGACATGTCTCGGCCGTTCGAGACGCTCAGCGGGTTTCCACAATCTCTGACATGACCCATTGGTAGCGCGCGGGCTTCGAAACGCAAGGACCCGCGCGGTCGCGAGGGGACGCGTGCGGAATCGCCCGCTTCCACCACGGGCGGATGATCGCTCAGCTCCGATGGGGCGGACGTCACTCCAGCAGCAGCTCCATCTGGTCTCCCGCCTTTGGCGGCGGGCGGAACTGCTCGACGTCCAGCTTCAGGCGGGGCGCCTCCAGTCCGTACCGGGCTCGGGCGGCGGCGAACCGGCGGGCGATCAGGTCGGCGACCGGGCCGGCCCCGCGCTGGCGCTCGCCCCACTGCGAAACATAGTCCTTGCCGCCGCGCGTCTGGCGGATCAGCGACATGACGCGCGACGCCAGGTCGGGATGGTCGCTGGCCCGCCACTGCTGGAACAGGACGCTG
>JBEIDC010000171.1:0-4528 GCA_040383665.1 Caulobacter sp. | reverse complement strand
CTGGCCGCGCCCGGCGCCGCCCGATGTCTGGATCGCCGCCGACGGCGCGGCCGTGGCGATCCGCGACGGCGGCGAGGCCATCCTGCTGCGGCCCGACGCCCGCCGCTTCGCCGCCGATCTCTGGGCGCGCCGACGCGGCCTCGCCGTCGCCGAGGAGGCCGAGGCTGTCCGCGACGCCCGCTTCGCCTGCGACCGCTTCGCCTGCCTGCCCACCGGCGACGTCGCCATCGCCGTCTGGGCCGGCCGAAAGCCGCCGCGCCCCTCTGAACTGGCCGAGCTCTGCGCCCCGGGGCGGCTGGTGGTGCTGCGGTCGGGGTACGCCGGCCAAGGCTGCGACGGGAGCTTTCTACTGGCCGCGGATGACTTCGCGCAGGGCGGCTCGGCCGAACTCTGGCGGCGCGGGGAGGGCTGGGCGGTGATCTGGGCCAATGACCTGCGCGGGGATCGGCCGTGGACGCGGTGAGGGGAGCGGGTGTGCGTCCTTCGCGACGCTCGCCAAGAGCTCGCTCCTCAGGATGACGAACTCAGTAGATTGCAACAACCTTCGTCATGGTGAGGAGCCTTCTCTCGGTCCGGAGTCACGAACCACGCAGGGCCTCGCAACGACGAAGGGCGCGACCTGCGCCGCGCCCCTTCCGAATTCAGCCGCCCCTGACGCCTAGTGATACTTCCGGATCAGGCCGACCAGCTTGCCCTGGACCTCGATCTGGTCGGGGCCATAGACGCGGGTCGGGTACTTCGGGTTGGCCGCCTCCAGCGCGATGCTGACGCCTTTCTTGCGCAGGCGCTTCAGAGTGGCTTCCTCGCCCTCGACCAGGGCCACGACGATCTCGCCGCTGTGGGCGGTGTCGGTCTTGCGGATCAACACGAAGTCGCCGTCCAGGATGCCGGCGTCGATCATCGAGTCGCCCTGCACCTCGAGCACATAGTGTTCGCCGGCGCCGAGCATGCTCTCGGAGACCAGCATGCGATCGCGCTCGACCTGCAGCGCCTCGATCGGCGAGCCGGCGGCGATGCGGCCCAGCAGCGGGACCTCGCGGACGTCGTTGGCGATCGGCGGCGCGGAGGCGGGGCCTCGGCCGTCGCCCTTGATCACCTGGGGCTTGAAGGACTGGCGCCCGCCGGCCGGCGCGGCCGTCGTGGCCTGCTGCGGCAGCTTGGTGACCTCCAGCGCCCGGGCCCGGTGCGGCAGGCGGCGCAGGAAGCCGCGCTCCTCCAGGGCGGTGATCAGCCGGTGGATGCCCGACTTGGACGCCAGGTCAAGCGCTTCCTTCATCTCGTCGAAGGAAGGCGACACGCCGGTCTCCTTGATCCGTTCATGGATGAACATCAGGAGTTCGTGCTGCTTGCGGGTGAGCATCCCGGGGCCTCGCTGCCGAATCTGTCGCGGAACAAACCGCCAACTTCACGGGATGTTCTCTAGGTGTTCTTCGTTTCTGTCAAGTTAACGGCAGTTCCGCTTGAAGCCGGCGATCCAGGGTCATGGATGCTGCGTGCCGGCGTCCTGATCGGGCCCGGAACGCGCCGAAGCGGGCTATTGGTCCCGGATCGGCAGGTGTGTGTCCGGAACCGGCCTGCCTAGCAGGGCGCAAAGGACGGCGACGTCGTGACGATCGACGGGTCGCGGCGGGTAGCCTGTCTTGAACTGAAGCAGGACGTCTGCGCGGACGCAGTTCACCGGCAGGCCCCGGACGCGGCCCCGGCCGGTCAGGGCGCCGGCCGGGTAGGCGATTCCGTCCAGCGGATCGCCGAGTACGCCCAGCTCCTCGTCGAGCTCGACAACGTGCACGTCGATCCTGCGCCCGCCTGGATCGGAAAGGACAAAGTTCCACCTGGAGGATTCCGGCGACGGCGACTCGACGAAGTCGCGTTCGGCCAGACATTCGCGCAGCGCGCCGACACGCCTGGCCTCTACCGCGATGTCGAGATCATCGTGAGGGCGGGTCTGACGACCGATCAGCGCGTCCACCGCCCAGCCACCGTCGATCCAGATGTCGACGCCGGCGCGCGCCAGCGCCTCGTAGAGTTCGACCACGGCATCACTTTGCATGGTCGGAGGCTACCGGGTCCGGGCGTGGTCCTGCAACGGCGCGCGCCCGGGCTCTACGGCCGCTGAAAGGGGCCTTCAGGCCAGCAGCGCCCTTGTCGCCGCCTCGACGTCGGCCTGGCGCATGAGACTCTCGCCGACCAGCATGGCCCGGGCACCTGAAGCCTCGAGCCGCGCGGCGTCGGCGGCGGTGAACAGGCCGCTTTCGGTGACCAGCAGCGCGTTCTTGGGCGCCCGGGCGGCAAGCCGCTCGGTGATGGCCAGATCGACGGTGAAGGTCTTCAGGTCGCGGTTGTTGACCCCGACCAGCGTGGCGCCCAGGGCGCCTGCGCGGTCCATCTCGGCCTCGTCATGCACCTCGACCAGGGCGTCCATGCCTAGGCGCGCGGCTTCGCTCATCAGCACGGCGGCCAGGGCGTCGTCGATCATCGCCAGGATGACCAGGATGGCGTCGGCGCCCAGGGCGCGGCTCTCGGCCACCTGCCAGGGGTCGACCAGGAAGTCCTTGCGGATGCAGGGCAGGGCGGTCGCGTTGCGGGCGGCCTCCAGATAGCTGTCGGCGCCCATGAAACTGGGTCCGTCGGTCAGCACCGACAGGCAGGCCGCGCCGCCGCGCTCGTAGGCCCGGGCCAGCGCCGGCGGATCGAAGTCCTCGCGGATGATCCCCTTGGACGGCGAGGCCTTCTTGATCTCGGCGATAAGGGCCAGTCGTCCCGGGCCATGGCGGCGCTCCAGCGCGGCCTTGAAGCCTCGGGGCGCGTCGGCGGCCTGCGCGGCGGCTTCCACCTGGGCCGGCGTCCGCACGGCCTTTCGCGCGGCGACCTCCTCGCGTTTGTAGGTGGCGATCTTCGCGAGAATGTCGGTCATGCGGCGTTCGTGATGGCGATCAGCTGGTCCAGCGCCGTCAGGGCCCGTCCGTCGTCGACCACGGCGCCCGCCAGTTCGACGCCCTCGCGCAGGGTTTCGACCGCCTCGCCGACCAGGAAGGCTGCCGCGGCGTTCAGCAGCACGATGTCGCGATAGGCGCCGGTCTGGCCTTCCAGCATCCGGCGCAGAGCGCCGGCGTTGTAGTCGGGGGCGCCGCCTGTGAGGTCAGCTAGGGAAGCACGAGGCAATCCAACGGCTTCCGGGGTGATGGTGAAGCGCCGCATGCCGGCGCCGTCGCGCCATTCGGCGACCTCGGTCTCGCCGGTGGTGGTCAGTTCGTCCATGCCCTGACCATGCACCGACCAGGCCCGGACCGCGCCGAGGGCGCCCAGGGCCTGGCAGATCGGCTCGACATAGCGCGGGGCGGGAACGCCCATCACCTGACGGCGCGCGCCGGCCGGATTGGTCAACGGTCCCAACAGGTTGAAGATGGTTCTGAAACCAAGCTCCTGACGGATCGGCGACACGTGACGCATGGCGCCGTGATGGGCCTGGGCGAATAGGAAGCAGATGTTCGCCTCGTCCAGCGCCCGGCGTTGCCTCTCCAGTCCAGGGTCGATGTTGACGCCCAGGGCGGCCAGGACGTCGGCGGTGCCGGACTTGCTGGTGATCGCCCGGTTGCCGTGCTTGGCGACCTTCAAGCCGCCGCCGGCGACCACGAAGGCCGTCGCCGTGGAGATGTTCAGCGTATGCAGCCCGTCGCCGCCGGTGCCGCAGACGTCGATGGTCTCGTAGGGCAGGTCCAGATGCACGGCGGCGCGGCGCATGGCCCGGGCGCAGGCGGTGATCTCGCCGACCGTCTCGCCGCGCAGGCGGATGGCGGTGACGGCGGCGGCGACCTGGGCCGGGGTCGGCTCGCCGCGCAGACAGGCGCTGAAGAAGGCCTCGGCGTCGTCTTCCGAGAGAGTGGCGCCGTCGGCGAGACGGCCCAGCAGCGGCTTGAAGGCGTCGCTCATGGGCTCAGACGGCCGTCAGGCGCTTGACGCCGGCCAGGTCCAGGAAGTTGTCGAGCAGCTGGTGCCCGCCCTCGGTGGCGATGGACTCGGGGTGGAACTGCACGCCGAACACCGGCCGGGTCCTGTGCTGAAAGCCCATGATCTCGCCGTCCTCGGTCCAGGCCGTGACCTCCAGGTCGTCCGGCAGGGTGACGCGGTCGACGGCCAGGCTGTGATAGCGGGTGGCGGTGAACGGGTTGGGCAGGCCCTTGAACAGGCCCTTGTCGGCGTGGTGAATCTGGCTGGTCTTGCCGTGCATGATCGACTTGGCCCGGACCACATCGCCGCCGTAGGCCTGACCGATGGCCTGGTGGCCCAGGCACACGCCCAGGATGGCCAGGCCTTCCGGCGCGCCGCGCAGCAGCGGCAGGCAGATCCCCGCCTGGTCCGGGGCGCAGGGCCCGGGCGACAGCAGCACCGCTTCCGGATGCAGGCCGAGGGCCTCCTGGACGGTCAGCGCGTCGTTGCGATGCACGACGGTCTCCGCCCCCAGCTCGTTCAGGTAGTGAACGAGGTTGTAGGTAAAGCTGTCGTAGTTATCGATGACGAGGATCATGGG
>JBEIDC010000170.1:0-4544 GCA_040383665.1 Caulobacter sp. | reverse complement strand
ATCGCCGACCTCATCGCCTATCGCCGCCGCACCGAGCGCCAGGTCGACCGTGTGCTTGAGACGCCGTTCAACAGCGTCCACGGCGGCGACTTCCGGATGATGATCTACCGCAACCTCATTGACCGGTCCGAGCACGTGGCCATGGTCAAGGGGCGGATCGAGGGCGACAGGCCGACGCTGGTGCGTATGCACCAGGTCGACTTCGCGGTGGACATGCTGGGCTTCAGCGGCGGCCGCCGCGACTATGTGGCCGCCGCCCTGCGGGCCATCGGCGACAACGACGGCCCGGGCGTGGCGGTGTTCATCCGCGACCCCAGCCCGACCTGGCTGTCGGATCGCTACGGCGGCGACGCCGGGGCGCAGTACCGGACCAACGCCATCCGCGACTACGGCGTGGGCGCGCAAATCCTGCTGGACCTCGGGGTGCGGGAAATGGTCTTGCTGACCTCCAGCACGTTCAAGCCGGCGGCGCTGGAAGGCTATGGCCTGAAGATCGTCGGCCGCCAGCCCATCCAGACCCCCGGAGAGGGGCAGGAGTAATCGATCATGTCCGAAGAGAAGATCCGCATCCTTATCGTGGAAGGGCGGTTCTATTCCGACCTGGCGGACGCCCTGCTCGCCGGCGCGGCTGACGCCATCACTGCCTTCGGCGCCGAGTACGACGTCATCACCGTGCCGGGCGCGCTGGAGATTCCGGCCGTGATCGCCATCGCCGAGGACGCCGGCGGCAAGGGCGTGCGCTATGACGGCTATGTCGCGCTGGGCACGGTCATCCGCGGCGAGACCTATCACTTCGAGATCGTGTCCAATGAAAGCTCGCGCGGGCTGATGGACCTGGCCGTTCGCCAGGGCCTGGCCATCGGCAACGGCATCCTGACCGTCGAGGACGAGGAGCAGGCCTGGGCCCGCGCCCGCATCTCCGAGGGCGACAAGGGCGGCGGCGCCGCGCGGGCCTGCCTGGAGGTCGTGAGCATCCGTCAGCGCCTGTCGGGACGGTTCTGATGAGCGGCGAGGGCAAGCCCGCCTCGCTGAAGGCCGCCTATGACAGGCTGGTCGCCGCGACCGAGGAAAAGGTCACCCTGAGCACCCGCCAGCGCCGCGTCCGCACCGTCGCGCGCCTGGCCGCCATCCAGGCCCTCTACCAGATGGAAATGAGCGGCGCGGGCGCCGAGGACGTGATCGCCGAGTTCACCGAGCACCGCTTCGACCGAGACATGGAGGGTGAAACCCTCGCCGAGGCCGACGAAACCTTCTTCGGGGACCTGGTGAAGGGCGTGGTCGCCGAGCAGGCTTCCATAGACGGCGCCGTCAAGGGTCGCCTGGCCACGGGCTGGCGTCTGGAGCGCATCGACGCAACCCTTCGCGCGATCCTGCGGGCCGGGGCCTGGGAGCTGGTCCGCCGTCCGGACGTGCCGGTCGAGGTGGCCATCGACGAATATGTCGAGATCGCCAAATCCTTCTTCGAGGGCCCGGAGCCGGGCTTCGTCAACGCCGCCCTCGATGGCATCGCCCGCGATGCCCGGGGGTGAGTTCGACTGGATCGCGCAGCTTCTGCGGCCTCTGACACGGGGCGCGCCGGAAGCGCTCGATCTGCTCGACGATGCGGCGGTGATCCCGTCAAGGCCAGGCTTCGACCTGGTGGTCACCAAGGACGCCCTGGTCGCCGGCGTCCACTTTCTCACAGACGATCCACTGGACCTGGTGGCGCGCAAGCTGCTGCGGGTGAACCTGTCGGATCTGGCGGCCAAGGGCGCGGAGCCATGGGGCTATTTCCTGACCACGGCCTGGCCCACGGGGACGCCCTGGGCCGACAGGGCGCTGTTCGCCAGTGGCCTGGCGGCCGACGGCCAGGCCTTCGACATCAGCCTTCTGGGCGGGGACACCGTCTCGACCCCGGGCCCGCTGACCCTGACCGCGACGCTGCTGGGCTGGGTCCCGCAGGGCGGCGCGATCCCGCGCAAGGGGGCCCGGCCCGGGGACCGTCTGGCGGTCAGCGGCGTGATCGGCGACGGCTGGTTGGGCCTGAAGGCGGCGCGCGGCGAGCTCGACAGCCCGGCCCTGGCTGACCGGTATCGCCTGCCTGAGCCGCGCGTCGACCTGATCCCAGTCCTGCGCGCCCACGCCCGTGCGGCAGCCGATGTGTCCGACGGTCTGTTGGCCGACGCCGGCCATATCGCCAGAGCCAGCGGCTGCGGCGTGCGGATTGACCTGGACGCCATGCCGCTTTCGCCGGAAGCGCAGGCCTGGCTCGGGCGGCAGCCCGCCGGAGCAGAGGCGCTGACCGCTCTGGCGACGGGCGGGGACGACTATCAGATCGTCTGTGCGCTGGACGCCGCGACCGAGGCTCCCGCCGGCCTGACGGTCATCGGCCGCTTCGTTGAAGGGCAGGGGGTCATCGCCTGCGTCAATGGCGGCGAGATCGAGGTTCCGCGTCTGGGCTGGACCCACGGCTGATCTAACCCGGCCTTAACCACGGCGTGCGATGTCTTCGACATGCGCCGCCGCCAGCTTCTCGCCGCCTTTCCCTTCGCCCTCGCCGCGACCTCCGCCCAGGCGGCGGGGGGCGGGGAGAAGCCCAAGGAAGAGCCCTACGTCAAAATCGCGCCCCTGGCCTTGCCGATCGCGGTGAACGGCAGGCTGATCAACTATGTCTTCGTGCACCTTCGCCTGACCCTGGCTCCCGGTGCGGACGGGGCGGCGATGCGAACGCGAGAGCCGTGGTTCCGCGACGCCGTCGTCCGCGCCGGCCACCGAACGCCGTTCACGGTCGACACCGACTACACGAAGGTCGACGAGAAGCGCCTTGTGGCGACCCTGCTGCGCGAGGCCAGGGCCATCGCGGGGGCGAAGAACTTCACCTCCGCGCACCTTATGAGTCAGACGCCCAAGCAGCGCAGCCGCCTTCCGACGCCTCCCGGACGCTGACCCCAAACGCATCGCAGCGCCCCAACCGGTTGCGCCCTCGCGGCTCTACTGGCAAACACGGCTGCATTAACAACAGGGGGCGCCGGAACAGGCGTCCCGTCATCGGGTGCTACGGGGTTCGACCGGCGTCTGTCGAAAGACTGGCCGCGAGCCGCGAACTCCCGAGAAACAAAGGGGCGCTTGGAAACTATGGACATCGACTTTCTCTGGCTGGCGATCCTCGCCGGTCTGCTCGCCGTCGCCTACGGCGTCGTGCAGACCATGGGGCTGCTCAAGAAATCGCCTGGCAACGCGCGCATGCAGGAGATCTCCGCGGCGATCCAGGAAGGCGCTCAGGCATATCTGAACCGGCAGTACACCACGATCGGCATCGTCGGTGTCCTGGTCATCGCCGTGCTCGCGGTGTTCTTCAGGAGCTGGGAGCAACCGGTCGGCTTCGCGGTCGGCGCGATCCTGTCGGGCGCCGCCGGCTTCGTCGGCATGCTGATCTCGGTCCGCGCCAACGTCCGCACCGCCCAGGCCTCGTCCGAGAGCCTGGCCAAGGGCCTGAACATCGCCTTCACCTCCGGCGCCATCACCGGCATGCTGGTGGCGGGCCTCGCCCTGATCGGCGTCGCCGGCTACTACTGGGTGCTCACCGGCCCGATGGGCAATGAGCTGACCAGCCGCGTCGTCATCGACTCGCTGGTGGCCCTGGGCTTCGGCGCCTCGCTGATCTCCATCTTCGCCCGTCTGGGCGGCGGCATCTTCACCAAGGGCGCCGACGTCGGCGGCGACATGGTGGGCAAGGTCGAAGCCGGCATTCCGGAAGATGACCCCCGCAACGCCGCGACCATCGCCGACAACGTCGGCGACAACGTCGGCGACTGCGCCGGCATGGCAGCCGACCTGTTCGAGACCTATGCGGTGACCACGGTCGCCACCATGGTCCTGGCCGCCATCTTCTTCCGCGCCGATGCGGCGCTCACCGCCAACATGATGGTCCTGCCGCTCGCGATCTGCGCCGTCGGCATCGTCACCTCGATCATCGGGGCCTTCTTCGTCCGCCTCGGCAAGAGCCAGAACATCATGGGCGCCCTCTACAAGGGCCTCATCGTCACCGGCGTCCTGTCGGCCGTCGCCCTCTACTTCCTGTTCCCGATGCTGGTCAGCGGCCAGATCGAGTTCACGCCCTACGGCGCGCTCGAAGCCAAGGCCTACGGCGCCATGGAACTGTTCTGGTGCTCGATTGTCGGCCTGGTCATCACGGCCCTGATCGTCGTCATCACCGAGTACTACACCGGCACCGGCTTCCGTCCGGTGAAGTCGGTGGCCCAGGCCTCGGTCTCCGGTCACGGCACCAACGTGATCCAGGGTCTGGCCATGTCGCTGGAAGCCTGCGCGGCTCCGGCCATCGTGATCATCGGCGGCATCATCGTCGCCTACGGTCTGGCCGGCCTGTTCGGCATCGCCATCGCCGTGACCGCCATGCTGTCTCTGGCCGGCTTCATCGTCGCCCTCGACGCCTTCGGCCCGGTGACGGACAACGCCGGCGGCATCGCCGAGATGGCCGGTCTTCCGCCGGAAGTCCGCGTCACCACCGACGCCCTCGACGCCGTCGGCAACACCACCAAGGCCGT
>JBEIDC010000169.1:0-4628 GCA_040383665.1 Caulobacter sp. | reverse complement strand
GGCTGGCCCGAACACGTCGGGCCATGACGAGGTCCGGGATGCGGTCAAGGTCGAGGCTGTCCCCAAGGGTTGTCAGGCCGCCAGCCAAGCAGGCCGGGATAGAGATCGTCCCAGAACGGGTTTCCCCGCTCGATCAGATTGACCTTCCAGGCGCGAGGGTACTTCTTCAGTCGGGTTTCTCGGCGGATGGCATTTGTCATCCGCTCAAAGGGTTCATACCAGACCAGCCTCGTCAGCCCGTGTCGCGCGGCGAAGCCGCCACACTGGCCCGACCTGTGCTGGCCCGCCCGCGTAATCAGACTGGCCGTGACCCCGACGTAGAGCGTCCCATGCCGCTTGTTGGACATCATGTAGACGGCGATGAAGCTGTCGCGTCCGACCATAACTGCCTCTCCGACACCGTTTTAGAGGTGTAAAGGAGAAGTGCAATCTTAGACTGCATTCAACGCGCCGTGTTCATGGGTGGCCCGAACAAGTCGGGCCATGACGGCGGATGGGTGAGTTGGCTTAGAATCGGGCTCCTCAGACCTTCACCACCCGCACCCGGCTGGCCGCCTCGCGCGCGTTCGCCCGCGCGACATCGACATCCGCATGCCGCGCCAGGGCCACGCCCATGCGGCGGCGTTCGAAGGCCTCGGGCTTGCCGAACAGGCGCAGGTCGCTGCCGGGGACGCTGAGCGCCTCGGCCACGCCCTCATAGGCGACGCCCACGGCGTCCATGCCGCCGTAGATCACCGCGCTGGCGCCCGGCTCGCGCAGGGACGCGTCGACCGGCAGGCCCAGGATGGCGCGGGCGTGCAGCGCGAACTCGCTCTGGACCTGGGTGGCGAGGGTGACCAGGCCCGTGTCGTGCGGACGCGGGCTGACTTCGCTGAACCAGACGTCGTCGCCCTTCACGAACAGCTCGACGCCGAACAGGCCGCGGCCGCCCAGCGCGGCGGTGACCTTGCCGGCGATGTCCTGGGCCCGGGCCAGGGCGGCGGCGCTCATCGGCTGCGGCTGCCAGCTCTCGACATAGTCTCCCTTCACCTGCCGGTGGCCGACCGGGGCGCAGAAGTTGGTCTCGATCTCGCCCGACGGGCCGACGGCGCGGACGGTCAGCAGGGTGATCTCGAAGTCGAAGTCGATGCGGCCCTCGACGATGACCAGCGCCGTCTCCACGCGACCAGCGGAGAGGGCGTAATCCCAGGCCGCGCCGATGTCGGCCGGCGTCTCGATATAGGACTGGCCCTTTCCCGACGAGCTCATCACCGGCTTGACGAAGCAGGGGTAGCCGACCGCCGCCGCGCCGGCCTCCAGCGCCTCGCGGCTGCCCGCGAACGCATAGGGGCTGGTCGGCAGGCCGAGGTCCTCGGCGGCCAGCCGGCGGATGCCCTCGCGGTTCATGGTCAGCTGGGCGGCGCGGGCGGTCGGGATGCAGACGGCGTCGCCGGCCGCTTCCACCTCGGCCAGCACCTCGGTGGCGATGGCCTCGATCTCCGGCACGATCAGGTGCGGGCGCTCCAGCGCGATGACGGCCTTCAACGCCGCCGCGTCGGTCATGGTCACGACGTGGCTGCGGTGCGCCACCTGCATGGCCGGGGCGTCGGCGTAGCGGTCGACGCCGATCACCTCGACCCCCAGCCGCTGCAGCGCGATGGCCACTTCCTTGCCGAGCTCGCCGCAGCCCAGCAGCATCACGCGGGTGGCGTTGGGGGAGAGCGGGGTGCCGAGTTTCATCGCTTCATCCGTGTTGCGTGGTTCGCGACGCTCGCTGAAGAGCTCGCTCCTCACCATGACGAAGTTTGTTGCAGCCCACTCCCCTTCGTCATCCTGAGGAGCGGACCCCTACGGTCCGCGTCGCGAAGGACGCAGTGAATCAGAGCTTCGCCTTCGCCGCCTCGGCCACGGCTTCCGCCGTGATGCCGAACTCCTTGTAGAGCCGCTCGAAGGGCGCGCTGGCGCCAAAGCCGGTCATGCCGACGAAGACGCCGTCCTCGCCGATGAAGCGTTCCCAGCCGAACTTCACCGCCGCCTCGACCGCCACGCGGACCTTCGCCTTGCCGATGACTTCGGCGCGGTACTTGGCCGGCTGGGCCTCGAAGAGCTCCCAGCAGGGGGTCGAGACCACGCGGGTCGGGACGCCGCCGGCCTGCAGCAGCTGGCGGGCGGCCATGGCGATGCCGACTTCCGTGCCGGAGGCGAAGATCGTCACCTGGGCCGCGCCGCCCTCGGCCGCCGCCAGCTCATAGGCGCCCTTCGCCGACAGGTTCTCCGTCGAGGCGACCGTGCGGGCCACCGGCGTCTTCTGGCGCGACAGGGCCATGATCGACGGCGTCGTCTTCGTCTTCAGCGCCATCTGCCAGCACTCGGCCGCCTCGACCGCGTCGGCCGGGCGATAGACGTTCAGGTTCGGCATGGCGCGCAGGGAGGCCAGGTGCTCGACCGGCTGGTGGGTCGGGCCGTCTTCGCCGAGGCCGATGGAGTCATGGGTCATCACATGGATCACCCGCACGCCCATCAGGGCGCCCAGCCGGATCGCCGCTCGGCTGTAGTCGGCGAAGCACATGAAGGTGCCGCTGTAGGGGATGACGCCGCCGTGCAGCGCCATGCCGTTCATCGCCGCCGCCATGCCGTGCTCGCGCACGCCGTAGTGCACGTAGCGGCCGGCGTAGTCCGGCGCGTCGAAGGCGGCCATGCCCTTGACGAAGGTGTTGTTGGAGCCGGTCAGGTCGGCCGAGCCGCCGATCATCTCCGGGATGGCCGGGGTCAGGGCGGTCAGGGCCGCGCCGCTGTGGATGCGGGTGGCGTTGGCGGCGGGGCTGTCGATGTTGGCGGCGATATGGGCCTCAAGCGCCTCGAACGCGCCCTTGGGCAGCTCGCCCTTCATGGCCCGGGTGAAGTCGGCGCCCTTGTCGCTGGCCTTGAGGCGGGCGTCCCACTTGCGGCGCTGCGAGCCGCCCTTGCGGCCAGCCTTGCGCCAGGCGGCCTCGATGTCCGCCGGAATCTCGAAGGGCGGCGAGGTCCAGTCCATGGCCTTGCGCGCCTCGATCGCCTCGGCGTCGAACAGCGAATAGCCGTGGCCGTGCACGTCGCCTTCCTTGGGGCCTGCGCCCTTCGAGATCTTGGTGCGGCAGGCGATCATGGTCGGGACCGACTGCTTCGTCGCCCAGCGCATGGCGGCGGCGATCTTGCCGTGGTCGTGGCCGTCGACGGCCTTCACGGCCCAGCCGGCCGCCTTGAAGCGCAGCATCTGATCGCCGGTCTCGGAGATGGTCGCCGCGCCGTCGATGGTGGTGTTGTTGTCGTCGAACAGCACGGTCAGCTTGCTGAGCTTCAGACGGCCTGCGAGGCTGATCGCCTCCTGGCTGACGCCCTCCATCAGGCAGCCGTCGCCGGCGATGACCCAGGTGCGGTGATCGACCAGTTCGTCGCCGTAGCGGGCGTTCATCGAGCGCTCGGCCATGGCCAGGCCCACGGCGGTGGCGATGCCCTGGCCCAGCGGGCCGGTGGTCACCTCGACGCCCGGCGGGTGGCCGTACTCCGGGTGGCCGGCGGTGTTGCTGCCCCACTGACGGAAGTTGCGGATCTGGTCCATCGTCACGGCCTTGAAGCCGGACAGGTGCAGCAGACTGTAGATCAGCATCGAGGCGTGGCCGGCCGACAGCACGAAGCGGTCGCGGTCGGCCCAGTCCGGCTTGTTCGCGTCGTAGCGCAGGAACTTTGTCCACAGCACGGTGGCGACGTCGGCGAGGCCCATCGGGGCGCCCTGGTGGCCGGACTTGGCGGCGTGGACGGCGT
Source organism: Caulobacter sp. (assembly GCA_040383665.1). GTDB lineage: Bacteria > Pseudomonadota > Alphaproteobacteria > Caulobacterales > Caulobacteraceae > Caulobacter. The sequence continues at coordinate 848 of JBEIDC010000169.1, read as the reverse complement.
CCATCGAGAGGACGCGGATGGCGTCGGCCATCTTCACGGGGCTGACGGTCATGGCGGGGCCTTCGGACTGAGTCTGTGTTGCGCGGATGGCGCCCGTTCGCACGGGAGGGCGTTTCTTTCAACCCGCCTTCCTGTCGCGTCCCGGCGCAGGCTATAGAGATTCAGCAGATCAAGGAGCCGCCGGAATGACGGGAGAGGCTGAAGGAAGCGCCCTCGACCTGGCCGCGCGCCGGCTGGAGCGCGCGGTCGCCATGCTCGAGAGCCGCATGGCCGAGAAGATGGCCGTGGCCGGCGCCGAGGCGGGCGGCCTGTTCGACCAGGACCGCGCCAGGCTGGCCGCCGAACTGGACGCCGCCCGCGCCCGCGAGCGCGCGCTGGAAGAGGCGGGAGCCCAGGCCTCCGAAGCGCTCGGCCGCGCCATCGAGGAAATCCGCGCCGCGCTTGGCGAACCCGTCGAAGCGGAGGCCTGACCGATGGCCCAGGTCACCGTCAACATCAACGGCAAGCCCTACAGCGTCGGCTGCGAGGACGGCCAGGAACGCCACCTGACAGAGATCGCCCGGCTGTTCGACCAGCAGGTCCGCCAGGTCAGCCAGGACGTCGGCCAGCTGGGCGAGACCCGGCTGTTCCTGATGGGCGCCCTGCTGCTGGCCGACGAGATGACCGACCTCAAGCTTCGCCTGACCCACCTGCAGGGCGAGGTCGCCCGCCTGCAGACCGACCAGGCCAAGGTGGAGGTCAAGGCCGTGGCGGCGCTGGAGAGCGCGGCCCGGCGCATCGAGAAGATCGCGGGGGGGTAGGCGCCCGCCGGGGACATGTACCGTCTTCGGTACGTGTCCCCTGCAGCT
>JBEIDC010000168.1:0-4678 GCA_040383665.1 Caulobacter sp. | reverse complement strand
GTCCCCCCGGGGACACCTTAACCTGTCCCCGCCCCCGAGGCCGTCTGCGACTGGTCCGGGTGGGTGACGTAGTAGTCCAACTCGGCCAGCAGGCGGGTCCAGGCGGCGTCGATGTCGACCGTCCAGGCCTCGCCGATCAGGTCCCGCAGCGTCCCGGCCACCGTGCCGAAGAACACCCCGAACACATCGGGCGGCACGTCATAGCCGGCGTGGGTCACCACCTCGGTCTGGATCAGGGTGGCGGCGTACTTCCGCTCGCCGGAGAAATCGAGGATGGCCTCGATGACCCGCGCCAGCATCTCGCCGCGCACCTGGCCGTTGCGGTCGGCGAAGAACAGCGGCTCCATCTCCGGATGGGCCGCGAACAGGCGCGCGTAGACCAGCGGCGTCAGGTCGTCACAGACCTTTGCCGCCTGTTCGAGACTTTCGGTGATCTTCCCGGCGTCGCCCGGATTCACGCCGGATTTTTCGCCGGGATCCGCACCATCAGGCTCTCGTAGCCCTTCACGAAGGACGACGGCACCCGCTTGGGTTCACTGACCACCTCGATGGTCGGGAAGCGCTTGAGGATCTCTTCCCAGACCACGCGCAGCTGCATCTCGGCCAGACGGTTGCCGACGCAGCGGTGGATGCCGAAGCCGAACGACATGTGGTGGCGGGGCCGCTCACGGTCGATGATGTAGGCGTCGGGGTTCTCGATGGCGGTCTCGTCGCGGTTGCCCGAGACGTACCACATGGCCACCTTGTCGCCCTTGCGGATGGTCTGGCCGCCGATCTCGTGGTCGACGAGGGCGGTGCGGCGCATGTGGGCCAGCGGCGTCTGCCAGCGGATGGTCTCGGAGACCATGCTGGGGATCAGGGCCGGATTGGCGCGCAGCTTGTCGTACTGTTCGGGGTTCTGGTTCAGGGCCAGGACGCTGCCGGTCATGGTGTTGCGGGTGGTGTCGTTGCCGCCGACGATCAGCAGGACCAGGTTCCCGAGGTACTCCATCGGGGACATGTCCTTCGTCGACTCGCCGTGAGCCAGCAGCGAGATCAGGTTGTTGGTCGGCGGGGCGTTGACCCGCTCGTTCCACAGGCCGGTGAAATACTCCAGGCACTCCAGCAGCTCCGCGCGGCGCTGGTCCTCGGTGTCGATGATGCCCATGCCCAGAGGCGCGGTGGCGACATCCGACCAGCGGGTCAGCTTGCGGCGGTCATGGAACGGGAAGTCGAACAGGGTGGCCAGCATCTGGGTCGTCAGTTCGATCGAGATACGGTCGACCCAGTCGAAGGTCTCCCCGACCGGCAGGCTGTCCAGCAGGCCGGCAGCCCGCTCGCGGATGATCGGCTCCAGCTGCATCAGGCTGGCCGGGCTGACCACCGGGCTGACCGTCTTGCGCTGCACGTCGTGCTTGGGCGGATCCATGGCGATGAACATCGGCAGGATGAAGTCATCGTCGAAGTCGCGCAGGGTGATGCCGCCCAGGTGGGCGTCGGAGCTGAACACCTGGTGGTTGGTGTCGATGGCCATGATGTCGTCGAAGCGGGTCACCGACCAGTAGGGCCCGACCTCCTCGTTGGTCTCGCACCGATGGATCGGCGCTTCCTTCCGCAGGCGTTCGAAGTAGGGCCAGTGGGTGTCGGTGATCCACAGTTCGGGATCGGTCACGTCGATCTGCTCGATGGGCATCGAGTAGGCGCGCGCCCGAGCGGCCGCGTCCCGTTCAGCCTTTTCGCGCCGGGACTGGCCCAGATCAAACCCACCGTCGGCCATGGCCGCCTCCCTTATCTTGTCGTTGTTAACATGAGGCCAGAAAATGACGCCCGTGTCACGACTGGGAACGCAAAAAAGGCCTCGGACGTGACGTCCGGAGCCTCCCGCCAGGCGGTTCGGGTGATGCTCAGGCCTGGCCGGTGACGCCGTCCCAGAACTTCTTGGCCTTGCCCACGAAGCCGGACGCCTGCGGATGCTGCGCGTCGCCGCACAGGTCGGCCAACTCGCGCAGCAGTTCCTTCTGGCGGGCGCTGAGATGGGTCGGCGTCTCGACGAACAGCTCGACGATAAGATCGCCGCGCTCGCGGGTGCGCAGGGAGGGCATGCCCCGACCCTTCAGCCGGATGGTCTTGCCGGTCTGGACCCCCTCGGGGATCTTCACCGGAATCCGGCAGGCGCCGTCGCAGTCCTCGCCGCCGGTGAGGCAGGGGGCCTCGATTTCGCCGCCCAAGGCCGCGGTGCACATGGCCACCGGCACGGTGCAGAGCAGGTCCAGGCCGTCGCGCTCGAACAGGTCGTGCGGCGCCACCGACAGGAAGATGTAGAGGTCGCCGCGCGGGCCGCCCCGCTGGCCCGCGTCGCCCTCGCCGGCGAGCCGGATGCGGGCGCCGTCATCGACGCCGGAGGGGATGCGCACGGACAGGGTGCGGTCGCGCCGCACCTGGCCGTGGCCATGGCAGGCCTTGCAGGGGTCGAGCACCAGCTTGCCGGCCCCGCCGCAGCGGGGGCAGGTGCGCTCGATGGCGAAGAAGCCCTGGGTGGCGCGCACGCGGCCGGCGCCGCCGCAGCCGCTGCAGACCGTGGGGCTGGTGCCCGGCTTGGCGCCGGAGCCGTCGCACGGCTCGCAGGTGATCGAGGCCGGGACCGTGATCTCCACGTCGGAACCGGCATAGGCCTGCTCCAGGGTGATCTCGAGGTCGTAACGCAGGTCCGCGCCGCGGGCCGGGCCGTTGTTCTGGCGACGGCGACCGCCGCCGAACATCTCGCCGAAAGCGTCGCCGAACACCTCGTTGAAGATGTCGTGGACGTCGTTGAAGCCCTGACCCCCGCCCCCGCCGTTGCCGCCATTGACGCCGGCGTGGCCATAGCGGTCGTAGGCCGCGCGCTTCTGGGCGTCGGACAGGACCGAGTAGGCCTCGTTGACCTCCTTGAAGCGCGTCTCGGCCTCGGTGCAGCCGCCGTTCTGGTCGGGATGGTGCTCCATCGCCTTCTTGCGGAAGGCGCTCTTCAGAGCGGCCTCATCGCAGCCGCGCTGGACGCCGAGAATGTCATAGTAGTCACGCATGGGCGGACATTCGCAGTTGCTTGTCTTCTGAAGTGGTGGAGCGCCCGGCCCTGCGCAAGTCCCGCGCCGATCCGTCGGCCGACAGGAACGGGAAGGACGGGACGTCTGCCTTGGCGAAGGCGGCGGCGACGGTCCCCGGACAGGTCCTGATCATATCCGGGGCTCCGCCGCCTTGAGGCTGGATGTCACGCCGACTTCTTGTCGTCGTCGCTGACTTCCTCGAACTCGGCGTCGACGACGCCGTCGTCGGCGGCCCGGGAGGCCTGTCCGTCGGCGCCGTCGCCCTGCTGGGACTTGTACATCGCCTCGCCGAGCTTCATCGACGCCTGGATCAGGGTCTGGGTCTTGGCGGCGATATCTTCGCCGTCCCCGCCCTCGATCACGGCCTTGAGGTCGGCCAGGGCGGTCTCGATGGCGGCCTTCTCGTCAGGGCCGACCTTGTCGCCGTGTTCGGCCATGGCCTTCTCGGTCGAGTGGATGACCGCGTCGGCCTGGTTGCGCGCTTCCACGCCGGCCTTGCGCTTCTCGTCCTCGGCCTTGTTGGACTCCGCTTCCCGGACCATGCGCTCGATGTCCGCGTCGCTGAGGCCGCCGTTGGCCTGGATGCGGATCGACTGCTCCTTGTTGGTCGCCTTGTCCTTGGCCGTGACGTGGACGATGCCGTTGGCGTCGATGTCGAAGATGACCTCGATCTGCGGCATGCCGCGCGGGGCGGGCGGGATGCCGACCAGGTCGAACTGGCCCAGCATCTTGTTATCGGACGCCAGCGGGCGCTCGCCCTGGAAGACCCGGATCGTCACGGCCGACTGGTTGTCGTCGGCGGTCGAGAAGGTCTGGCTCTTCTTGGTCGGGATGGTGGTGTTGCGCTCGATCAGCGGCGTGAACACCCCGCCCAGGGTCTCGATGCCCAGGGTCAGCGGCGTGACGTCCAGCAGCAGCACGTCCTTGACGTCGCCCTGCAGAACCCCGGCCTGGACCGCGGCGCCCAGCGCCACGACCTCGTCGGGGTTGACGCCCTTGTGCGGGTCACGGCCGAAGAATTCCTTCACCGCGTCCACGACCTTGGGCATGCGGGTCATGCCGCCGACCAGGATCACTTCGTCGATGTCGGACTTCTTCAGGCCCGCGTCCTTCAGCGCCTGTTCGCAGGGGGCGATCGTACGGGCGATCAGGTCCTCGACCAGGGCTTCCAGCTTGGCGCGCGACAGCTTGATGTTCAGGTGCAGCGGGCCGTTGGCGTTCATGCTGATGAACGGCAGGTTGACCTCGTACTGCGCGGTCGAGCTCAGTTCCTTCTTGGCCTTCTCGGCCTCTTCCTTGAGACGCTGAAGGGCCAGCTTGTCCTTGCGCAGGTCGGTGCCGGTTTCCTTCTTGAACTCGTCGGCCAGGTAGTCGACCACGCGAAGGTCGAAGTCCTCGCCGCCCAGGAAGGTGTCGCCGTTGGTGGCCTTCACCTCGAACACGCCGTCGCCGATCTCCAGGATCGAGACGTCGAAGGTGCCGCCGCCGAGATCGTAGACCGCGATCTTCTTGCCGTCGTTCTTGTCCAGGCCATAGGCCAGGGCCGCCGCGGTCGGCTCGTTGATGATGCGCAGCACTTCAAGGCCGGCGATCTTGCCGGCGTCCTTGGTGGCCTG
>JBEIDC010000167.1:0-4759 GCA_040383665.1 Caulobacter sp. | reverse complement strand
TGGGTCGCAGCTGCCCGGGTTCGTCCAGGCTGCCGACCGACAGGTCCATGCGCTCGCCGTCCAGGAACTCGAAGCTCAGCGGCGTGCCGCAGCGGCCGCAGAAGCCGCGCCGCGCGATCTTCGAAGACGCGTAGTACGCAGGCGGCGCGCCCAGCCAGCGCAGAGGCCCCTTCCACAGGCAGAGCAGCATGACGCCGAGAAAGGCGATGGGCAGGGCCGCGCCCGGCGCGCTGGCGACGGTCACCAGGGCGCCCGGCCGGCTCGCCGTCGCCTGCCCCACGCCGACCATGGCCTCGATCCCCCAGCCCGCCACCGCCAGGAAGGGTCCGCCCAGCCCCAGCGGCTCCAGCACCGCGCCGATGGCGAGGAAGGGCATGATGACGAAGCTGGACAGCGGCGCGACCAGCAGGTTGGCGATCAGGCCATAGCTGGCCACGCGGTTGAAGTGGTGCATGGCGAAGGGCCCGGTCGCCAGGCCGGCGACGAAGCTGGCGGCGATGGCGGCGCCCAGCCAGACGGCGGCGGCCTGGGGCGCGCGGATCCACCAGGGGATGTCGATCTCCTTCGCTGCCCGGGGCCAGGCCTCGGCCAGCGCGACCAGCGCCGCCGTCGCCGCGAACGACATCTGGAACCCCGGCGCGCAGGCCGCTTCGGGCTGGGCGGCGAGAATGACCAGGGCGGCGATCGCCAGGGTGCGCAGGCTGATAGCCTGGCGGTCGACGAGGATGGCCAGAAAGGCCGCCGCGGCCGTTACCGCCGCCCGCTCGGCCGGCGGCGGCGCGCCGGAGATGACCAGATAGCCGCCGACCGCGACCAGTCCGGCCAGGGCCGCGACCTTCTTGCCGCTGACCCGCAGGGCCAGCCAGGGCCAGACGGCGGCCAGCAGCCGCACGCCGGCGAACACGAAGCCGCCGACAATGGCCATGTGCAGCCCGCTGATCGACAGGATGTGGGCGAGGCCGGACGCGCGCATCGCCTCGGTCTGCTCCGGCGGGATCCAGGCCTCGTGCCCGGTGACCATGGCCGCGCCGATGCCGCCGCTGGCCGGGCCCATCCGGGCGACGATCTGTTCGGCCAGCCGCCAGCGCACCGCGTTGACGGCCATGACGAGCCTCAGACGCCAGGGCGCCCTCGGCAGGGCGGCCTCGGAGGCCTCCCCCAGCGTGAAACCCACTCCGCCGACGCGATTGAACCAGGCGTCGCGGGCGAAATCATAGGCGCCGGGGCTGGCCGGGGCCGGAGGTGGCCCGATCATGGCGCGGAGCCGAATCGCGGTTCCCGGCGCCACGGGGGGCTGGTCGCGCAAGGTGACCCGCACCCGGACCGGCGTCGCGTCCGGCGCCAGGCCCTGGATGGCCGTCGGCGCGATCAGCAGGCGCAGACCCGAGGCGCCGGGGCTGGCCACGTCGACGACCCAGCCCTCGATGATTCGCGCTCGCTGCTCGACCGGCGCGACCGGCGCGGCGACCTGCAGCGTCCGGATACGTCCTGACAGGAAACCGGCCGCGGTGAAGGCCAGCAGCGCCGCGACCACCAGCACGCCCGCCCGGCCCAGTCGCCTGGCCGCGGCCACCGCCGCCAGGGCGGCCAGCATCAGCCCCGCCGCCACAGGGGTGGCGGGTTCAACATTCAGCGTCATGTAGCCGGCGCATCCGAGCCCGAAAGCCACTGGCGCCCACAGCGTCCAGCGATCAACCTGGTCGGCGATCTCGGCGCGCAGAACGGCGAGGCGGTGCGCCGCCCGGCGACCCATGCTAAGAGCCGCCGCCTCATCCCCCGGCCCCATCGAGATGTCCGACTCAAAGCCCGTCGTCACCCGTATCGCTCCCTCGCCCACCGGTTCGATGCACATCGGCACCGCGCGAACGGCGCTGTTCAACTACCTATACGCGAAACACTGCGGGGGACAATTCCTGCTGCGCATCGAGGACACCGATCGCGAGCGGTCCACCGAATCCGCGGTGCAGGTGATCTTCGACGGCCTTGCCTGGCTCGGCCTGCCCTTCGATGGCGAGCCGGTGTTCCAGTTCGCGCGCGCGGAGCGTCACCGTGAGGTGGTCCTGCAGCTTCTGGCGGCCGGCAAGGCCTACCGGTGCTGGCTGTCCGGCGACGCCCTGACCGACGCCCGCGACAAGGCCAAAGCGGCCGGGCACGCCCTGCGCTCGCCCTGGCGCGACCGCGAGCCCCGTCCCGAGGATCTGTCAAAGCCGCACGCCATCCGTTTCCGCGGGCCGCTGAACGGCGACACCGTGGTCAGGGACCTGGTCCAGGGCGAGGTCACCTTCCGCAACCGCGATCTGGACGATCTGGTCCTGCTGCGAGGCGACGGCGCGCCGACCTACAACCTGGCCGTGGTGGTCGATGACCACGACATGGGCGTCACCCACATCATCCGGGGCGACGACCACCTCAACAACGCCGCCCGCCAGACCCTGATCTACCAGGCGATGGACTGGGAGGTCCCGGCCCTGGCCCATATCCCGCTGATCCACGGCGAGGACGGCGCCAAGCTGAGCAAGCGCCACGGCGCCACGGCGGTGACCGACTTCGCCACGCTCGGCTACCTGCCCGAGGCCATGCGCAACTACCTGGCGCGCCTGGGCTGGAGCCACGGCGACGACGAGCTGTTCAGCGACGCGGACGCCATCGCCTGGTTCGACATCGCGCACGCCAACAAGGGCGCCGCCCAGCTGGACTGGGCCAAGCTGGCCCACGTCAACGCCCACTACATCCGCCTGGCCGATGATTCGCGGCTCACCGATCTGGTCGCCGACGCGTTCGCGGCCCGGGGCGAGCCGCTCGACGACGCCCGACGGGCCCAGGCGCTGCGCACCATCCCGCTGGTCAAGGAGCGGGCGAAGACCATCGTCGAACTGGCCGACCAGCTGGTTTTCGTGTTTCAGGCGAGGCCGATAGCGCTGTCGGAGAAGGCGCTGGGCCTGTTGACCGACGAGACCCGCGACCGCCTTCGGCGTCTGTCCGATCAACTTGCCGCGACCAACGACTGGAGCGCCGAGGGCCTGGAGACGCTGCTGAAGGCCTTTGCCGAGGCCGAAAGTGTCGGATTCGGCAAGTTCGGGCCTGCCCTGCGCGCGATTCTGACCGGCGGGAACGCATCGCCTGACCTGCATCGCACGCTTGCGTCGCTTGGTCGCGACGAGGCGATGGCGCGTCTTAATGATGCGCTTTCACCGCTCGCGTAAGACGCTATAACCACGCTCAAACGCCCGTTTGGGCGATCTGTGTGTTTCTCACGAAAAGGGATCAGGCATGACCGACAAGGCGGTGCTCACGATCGGCGACAAGACCTTCGACCTTCCGATCCTCAAGGGATCAACGGGGCCGGACGTTGTCGACGTGCGCAAGTGGTACGCGGACTCCGACACCTTCACCTTCGACCCGGGGTTCACCTCCACCGCCTCGTGCGAGAGCAAGATCACCTTCATCGACGGTGACGCCGGCGTGCTGCTGCATCGCGGCTATCCGATCGACCAGCTGGCCGAGAAGTCGAGCTTCCTGGAGGTCTGCTACCTGCTGCTGCATGGCGAGCTGCCGACGGCGGCCGAGTTCAGCACGTTCGACCACAACATCACCTACCACACGATGTTGCACGCCCAGTTCGACCGCTTCTTCGAGGGCTTCCGCCGCGACGCCCACCCGATGGCGGTGATGACCGGCGCGGTCGGCGCCCTGTCGGCCTTCTATTCGGACAGCATCAACGTCGATGACGCCCGCGAGCGCGAGATCAGCGCCCATCGCCTGATCGCCAAGATGCCGACCATCGCGGCCCGCGCCTTCAAGTACACGGTCGGCCAGCCGTTCGTATCGCCGCGCAACGACCTCTCCTACTCCGAGAACTTCCTGCGCATGTGCTTCGCCGTGCCGGCCGAGGACTGGAAGCCCAACCCGGTGCTGACCCGGGCCATGGACCGGATCTTCATCCTGCATGCCGACCACGAGCAGAACGCCTCGACCTCGACGGTGCGCCTGGCCGGTTCCTCGGGCGCCCATCCCTTCGCCTGTATCGCGGCCGGCATCGCCTGCCTGTGGGGCCCCTCGCACGGCGGCGCCAACCAGGAAGCCCTGGAAATGCTCGAGCAGATCGGGACGGTCGACAAGATCCCCGAGTTCATCGAGGGCGTTAAGGCGCGCAAGTACAAGCTGATGGGCTTCGGCCACCGCGTGTACAAGAACTTCGACCCCCGGGCGAAGGTGATGCAGAAGACCTGCCACGAGGTGCTGGGCGAGCTGGGCATCAACGACCCGCTGCTCGAGGTCGCCATGGAGCTGGAGAAGATCGCGCTGAGCGATCCGTTCTTCATCGAGCGCAAGCTGTACCCGAACATCGACTTCTATTCGGGCATCACCCTGCGGGCGATGGGCTTCCCGACCAACATGTTCACCGTGCTGTTCGCGCTAGCCCGCACCGTCGGCTGGATCAGCCAGTGGAAGGAAATGTTCGAGGACCCCGCCCGCAAGATCGGCCGTCCGCGTCAGCTCTACACCGGCGCCACCGAGCGCGACTACCTGGCCATCGACAAGCGCGGCTGAGCCGCCGGGGACATGGACTTCGGTACGTGTCCCCCTTTGAAGCTGCCGGGGACACTCACTGAATTGCATGTCCCCAAAGAGGCCCCGGAGCGATCCGGGGCTTTCTTGAGGCCTACGGGGACCGGTTAAGGTGTCCCCGGCGGCACACCTTACCCTGTCCCCGACATGCGACCGCTAAACCGCCTGACCGGCCGCCCAGCCTGAAGAC
>JBEIDC010000166.1:0-4800 GCA_040383665.1 Caulobacter sp. | reverse complement strand
CGGCGGCGGCGGGGGCGGGGCGCAGCACTGCGCGGCCGCATCCTGGCCAGGCATCGCCGACGAAGCCAGCCACAGAACCGCGCCGCCGGCCAGTCCGAGCCACCAGTTTCGAGGCGCCATGATCCAAATCCTCAACAAAATCCGCGCTCACCCGCATGCAAGAAGCACGCCGAGGCGGGCGCCTGCGTCCCGAAAGGGGACATTGCGGACCTGGCCCGAACCTTCCTTGCAACCCCCATGCGACCATCGGGGGTCGCGACACGGAGGGCGGGACCATGGTCCATCCCAACACGGAACGATTGACGGAGTATTGGCGGTCGCGCCGGGGCGCGGCCGGACTGCCCGCCCGCGCCGATATTGACCCGATGGCGTTCCACCAGCTTCTGCCCCAGACCTTCATCGCCGGACGGACGGCCCAGGGCCGGTATCCGTTGCGCCTGGTCGGCGGGATGATCGCCGACCTGCATCAGAGCGACCTGCGCGGCCGGTGCCTGCTGGAGCTCTGGCGGACAAGCGATCGCTGGCAGCTGAAGTCGGCGCTGGAGTTCGCCCGCCGCCGTCCCGAGCCCATGGTCGTCAACGCCGACGTTATGGCCGACGGCGTACCGCTGCTGGGCCTGGAGATACTGATCGCGCCGCTCGCCGGCCCGAACGGAGAGGTCGACCGGTTCCTGGGCCACATGCAGCCGGCCGCGCCGCTGATGCGCCTGCTCGGCCGGCCGGCGCGGGCCCTGGCCATCGCCGCCATCGCCCGCTCCGACGACGGCGCCGAGGCCCCGTCGCTGAAGCTGGCCGCCGTCAACGGCCGCCGGATCGCCTGACGGCGACCCCCTACCCGCTCGCCGCGTCCAGCCGCGCCATCTGGCCGGCGTCCAGCGTCAGCCGCGCCGCGCCCATCAGCTCCTCGAGCTGGTCAAGGCTGGTGGCGCTGGCGATCGGGGCTGCCACGGCGGGGCGGGCCATGACCCAGGCCAGCGCGACCTGGGCCGGCGTGGCGCCCAGCTCGGCGGACACCGCGTCCAGCGCGGCGAGGACCTGCTGGCCGCGTTCGCTTTCCAGATGCTTCTTCGCCCCTGCCCCGCGCGGGCTTTTTCCGAGGTCGGCGACTGAGCGGTACTTGCCGGTCAGGAAGCCGCTGGCCAGGCCGTAGTAGCTGATGATCGCCACGTCCTGGTCGACGCAGAGCTGTTGCAACGGCCCTTCGATGGCGCGGTCGACGAGGTTGTAGGCCGGCTGCAGCGTGTCGTAGCGCGGCAGGCCCTGTTCCGCCGAGATCGCCAGCGACGCGGAGAGGCGCGAGGCGTCGAAGTTGCTGGCGCCGATAGCCCGCGCCTTCCCCGCCTTCACCAGCCGGCCGAAGGCCTCGGCCGTCTCGTCCTGAGGCGTGTCGGCATCGTCGCGGTGCGACTGGTAGAGATCGATGTAGTCGGTTTGCAGCCGCTTCAGCGAGCCCTCGCAGGCGGCGACGATGTTGGCCGCCGACAGGCCCGGCTGAGCCGGCCACATGCCGACCTTGGTGGCGATGATCACGTCGTCGCGGCGGCCTCGCGCCTTGAGCCAGGTCCCGATCACGGTCTCCGACTCACCGCCCTTGTGGCCGGGAACCCAGCCTGAATAGACATCCGCCGTGTCGATGGCGTTGAAGCCGCCGGCCACGAAGGCGTCGAGGATGGCGTGAGACGTCGCCTCGTCCGCCGTCCAGCCGAAGACGTTGCCGCCCAGCATGAGCGGGGCGATGGACAGGCCGCTGCGGCCAAGGGGACGGTGGGTCATTGTCGAGGCTCCTTGCATGCAGGCCGTGCGTCCTTCGCGACGCGCTTCGCGCTCCTCAGGATGACGAAGGTTGGCGGGTCGCCCCCACCTTCGTCATGGTGAGGAGCGGCCGCAAGGCCGCGTCGCGAGATCGGATCGGGGACAGGTTAAGGTGTCCCAAGGGACATCTTGACCTGTCCCCTGGGACTTACGCCGCCCGCACCGCCTCGCCGTCGAACACAGGGGCGTCCTGCGGGGCCAGATAGGGCTTGCCGCGCAGAAGGTCGCTGATCTTCTCGGCGATCATGATGGTCGGGGCGTTGGTGTTGCCGCCGATCAGGGTCGGCATGACCGAGGCGTCGACGACGCGCAGACCCTCGATACCCTGGACCCGCAGGTCGCCGTCAACCACGGCCATGGCGTCTCCCGCCACGCCCATGCGGCATGTGCCGACCGGGTGGTAGATGGTCTCGGCCTTGGCGCGGATCCAGGCGTCGATCTCCGCGTCGGACTGCACGTCCTTGCCCGGCGAGTACTCGCTGGTGCGGTAGGGATCGAGCGCCGACTGGCTGGCGACATCCCGGGCGATCTTCACGCCCTCGCGAACCGCGCGACGGTCCTCGTCGGTGGCCAGATAGTTGGCGAAGATGGTGGGATCATCGGTCGGATCGGCCGAGCGCAGCCCGGTGCGGCCACGGCTCTCGGGCCGCAGCTGGCAGACGTGGAAGGTGAACCCGTCCTTGCCGACGCTCACCTTGCCGTGGTCCTGCATGATCGCCAGGACGGTGTGGAACTGCAGGTCGGGCCGGTCGAGGTCCGGGCGCGAACGCAGGAAGGCGCCCGATTCCAGCATCTGCTGACGGCCCGTGCCCTGCTTGAACAGCATGTAGCTGAGGCCGGTCAGCAGCTGGCGCGGCCCCTTGGTCAGCGAGTAGGCGGTGATCGGCTGCGGGCACTCCCAGGACAGGCAGACGTCCAGGTGGTCCTGCAGGTTGGCGCCGACGCCCTTCAGCTCGTGCTGCACCTTGATGCCGTGCGGCGTAAGGTCGTCCGACGCCCCGATGCCCGACAGCTGCAGGATCTGCGGCGACTGCACGGCGCCGGCGCTGACCAGCACCTCGCCGTCGGCGTGGGCGGTCTTCACCTCGGTCCCGACGATGTACTCGACGCCGATGGCCCTGCCCTTCTCAAGCAGGATGCGGCTGGTGCGGGCGCCGGTGACGCAGGTCAGGTTCGGACGGTTCAGGGCCGGGTAGAGGTAGGCCTTGGAGGCGCTCCAGCGTTCGCCGTCCTTGATGGTCATCTGATACGGGCCCCAACCTTCCTGCTGGAAGCCGTTGAAATCCTTGGTGGTCAGATAGCCCGCCTGAGCGCCCGCATCGATCGCGGCCTTGTAGATCGGGTTGGGGGTCGAGGCGTGGCTGACGTGCAGCGGACCATCGCCGCCGTGCCAGGGATCGGCCCCGGTATCGAGTCCTTCCGAGCGCTTGAAGTAGGGCAGGACATCGGCATAGCCCCAGCCGGCCAGGCCCATCTGGCGCCACTGGTCATAGTCGCGGGCGTGGCCGCGAATGTAGATCATGCCGTTGATCGAGGACGAGCCGCCCCAGCCCTTGCCGCGCGGCCACCAGAGCTTGCGGTTGTCGAGGTGGGGCTCTTCTTCCGTCCAGAAGCCCCAGTTGTAGGCGCCCTTGGCCTTGATCAGGCTGCCGACCCCGGCCGGCATCTTCACCAGGATGGAGTTGTCCTTGCCGCCGGCTTCCAGCAGCAGGACCTTGGTGGTCCCGTCCTCGGTCAGGCGGTTGGCCAGCACGCAGCCCGCCGAGCCGGCGCCGATGATGATGTAGTCGTAGCGATCGGCCACAGCCCGTCTCTCCCGGTAGATTATCGTTGTTCAGGGATTAGTGACGCGGGCGTCAGGTTTGGGCAAGAGGCCCGGCGCCGCGGCGGCCTGAAAACGGCAAGAGGCACGCGCCCGCATGGGCGCATGCCTCCTGCTCCGATCACCAGGCCGCCGTCAGAAGCGGAAGGTCCGGCTCGTCGCCGACCCCGAGAGGAAGGCGAAGACGCTGCCGGCGTCGATCGAAGCGGTGTTGTTGCCGCTCCGCCGATCATCGTTGCAGCTGTTGGCGTCGATGAGGATGTCCGGATCGTAGGCGATCGAGACATCGACCGAGCCGCCGAACTCGAAGGTGTCGAACGGGTAGGACAGCATCGGCGTGGAGGCGCGCAACATGGTGGCCCCGCCGGCCGCAGAGGCGGTCAGGGTGCTGCTGAGATCGTAGGTCTCGCCGGTGTTGCCGTTGACGGTCTTGAGGTTCACCAGCTGCTGGCCGGCGCCGGAGCGCCAGGCCGAACGGCCACGATTGACGACCTCGTAGCTGACCCGCACCTCGCCCTGGCGGGCGCCCTTGGTCAGGGTGATGCTGGCGACAGCCGGATCGACATCGCAGATGGCCGGCAGCGTCGGTCCCGGAAGCACCGGGCCAGGCAGCGTCGGGCCGGGGCGGTAGGGCAGCGGCTTGAGCGATTGGGGCGTGATCGGCCCGGCGAAGGCGGACGCCGCGATGGAAACCGTGGCGATGACGCTGGCGACTGAAACAGTGGTCCTGAACATCTGGGTTCTCCCTAGCGCGAAGGATTTCGCTGAGGAGGAGACTGCGCCCCGCTTCCTGAACGGCTCTGGAGACCTGTTGTTACCGGATATTCATGTTCTCCCACGGGTGGCGGCTTTGTGGCGGGCAAGGCGACGCGGCCTCTTCGCATGGAGAGGTTGGGGAGGGGGCGGAGCGCCGGGCCTTCGCCCGGCATAAGGGGTAGTGTTGGGCCGTTTCGACGAAGGTCAGCGCTCCGCGTGGTCGTTCTCCCGCAGGCCCCGGACGCGCAGGGCTGTTCACCCTTTTGTCCAGGACTCTCCCCGCCCGGCCTCTCCGGACGGCTCGAACTGCTGCCCACGAACGGGCGGACGGCACACCAGCGCACGCCCGGAACGGAGGCTTACGTCCCCTCCGCCTGGTCCCGCTCGACCACTCCCCGCCGCCGCATCGG
>JBEIDC010000165.1:0-4817 GCA_040383665.1 Caulobacter sp. | reverse complement strand
TGATCACCTTGGAGTTCATTTCATAGGCCCGCTGGGCCACGATCAGCGCGGTGATCTCGCTGACGGCGTCGACGTTCGAGGCTTCGATGTAGCCCTGCATGAGCTGGCCGAAGCCGACCGAGCCGGGCGTGCCGGTCGTCGCCGGGCCCGAGGCGCCGCTTTCCATGTAGAGGTTGTCGCCGATCGCCTCGAGGCCCGCCTCGTTCACGAAGGCGGCCAGCTCGATCGTGCCGGCGATTTCCGGCGTCGGCGAGTCGGCCTTGACCACCTGCACCTGGCCGGCCTTGGAGATCGAGACGTCGACGGCGTCCTGCGGGATCGTGATCGCCGGCTGGATCTGGTAGCCGTCGTCGGTGACCAGCTGGCCCTGATCGTTGACCGACAGGTTGCCGGCGCGGGTGTAGGCGGTCTCGCCCGACGGCATCAGCACCTGCAGGAAGCCGCGGCCCTCGATGGCGAGGTCGTAGCGGTTGCTGGTCGGGGTGAGGATGCCCTGGGTGGTGATCCGGTAGGTGCTGCCGGCCTTCACGCCGCCGCCGATCTGGACGCCGGTCGGAACCACCGTGCCCTGGTCGGACGACTGCGCGCCCGCCCGCTCGATGGTCTGGTACAGCAGATCCTGGAACTCGGCCCGCTGTCGCTTGAAGCCGACGGTGTTCATGTTGGCGATGTTGTTCGAGATGACCTCGACGTTCATCTGCTGGGCCGACATGCCCGTCGCCGCGGTGCGAAGCGCCTGCATCGTTTTCTAAGCTCCCTTACCCGACCCGCCCGAGCCGCTCGACCGAGCGGCGGGACAGTTCGCCGGACCCTTCAATGGTCCGGGCCATGCTCTCGTAGGCCCGGCTGACTTCGATCATGCGGGTGATCTGCATGATCGGATTGACGTTGCTGCCCTCCAGCATCCCCTGCCGCATGCTGGCGGCGGTGGAGACCTGGGGTTCGACGTTGGATGTGTTGCGCAGAAGGTTGTCGCCGTCCTTGGCCAGGCTCGACAGGTCGTCGAAGGCGAAGACGTCGATCTTGCCGATCTGTTCGCCGTTCTGGCTGACCACGCCGTCGGCGGAGATGGCGACCTCGCCCTCCTCGGGATTGACCACGATCTCGCCGCCGGCGCCCAGCACGGCGTCGCCGGCCTGGGTGGTCAATCGGCCGTCGGCGCCCAGGGTGAACCGCCCGTCACGGGTGAAGCGCTCGCCGCCGGCGGTTTCGACCTTGAAGAATCCCTGACCCTCGATGGCCAGGTCGAACGTGCCGCCGGTGCGGCGAAGGGCGCCCTGCGAGAAATCGCGGATGACGCCATCGTCGATCACGAACTTCAGGGACTTGGGCCCGTCGAGCATGCGTGCGCCGTCGGCCGGGTCGGTCCTCACCATCGCCATCTCGACCTTGAAGCCGGTCGTATCGCTGTTGGCGATGTTGTTGGCGATGATGTCCATCTCGCGCCGCAGCGTCATCTGGCGCGACAGGGCGACGTACATCGTGTTGTCCATGGCGGGCCTCCTCTGCAGCTGCGGCGACGCGATCTGCGTCCACCCCCGGCGGTGCAAGGTTCGGGCCAGCCGAAAACACCAACAAAATCAGTAAACAAGACGGTTAACGGCCGCCGCCCGGTCAAAGCTGCCGGGGCGGATTCTGCTGGTCGCCGACCTGTCGGGCGCCTGCGCCTCGAGCGGTCGCGGTCCGTATGGCCGGCGCGGCGCGGCGCTTGCCGGGCAAGGGGTTTCCCGCTTCGGGCCACGGCTGGCGGGTCCGGCTTTCAGGCCTGGCCGTCGAGAGCGTGGCGGACCGTGCGCACATCGCCGCACCCCGCCCCGTTAACCACGTTTGGAACCGATCCTTAACCAACGTGAACGCATGAGGGAGGGGTAGAGATTTCAAGGAGTCGCGCGCGTGGCCGCAGACAAGGGCAAAGAGGGCGGGGAGGCCGAAAACGCCGACGCCCCCGAAGGCGCGGAAGGCGAAGCGCCGGCCCGCAAGAAGCTGCCGCTGAAACTTGTCATCATCGCCGGCGTCGCGGCGGTTCTCGTGCTGGGCGGCGGCGGGGCCGGGGCGTTTTTCCTGATGAAGCCCAAGCCCGATGCGGCGGGGGAGCACGGCGCCAAGCCGGAAAAGAAGCCCAAGAAGCCCAAGAAGGACGCCCACGGCGGAAAGGGCGGCGAAGCCGGCGCGGCCGTCGTTCGCGAGGGGCCCGACGGCGTGGTCTTTTACACGATGCCGGCCATCGTCGTGAACATGCAGACGGCGGATGGCCGTCCGACCTTCCTCAAGCTGAAGCTGACCTTCGAGCTCGCCGACGCCGAGGCGGTCGAGGTGCTCAATCCCAACATGCCGCGGCTCATGGACATGTTTCAGAACTTCCTGCGCGAGCTGCGCCCGGAAGACCTGACCGGCAGCCAGGGCAGCTACCAGCTGCGGGTCGAGATCCTGCGTCGTGTGAACCTGGTCGTCGCCCCCACCAAGGTGAAGGCCGTCCTGATCGAGGAGATGCTGATCAACTAGCGCCCGAAAGGGGGCTGGCGGCGCGTATGGCATGACCCAGGACACCGACGACCAGGCGGCGATGGCCCAGTGGGCCCAGGAGAACGGCGAAGGCGACGCCGGCGCGCCGGACTGGGGCGACGGCGGAGCCGAAGGCCTGCTCGGCGCCGAGCGCATCCTGAACCAGGACGAGATCGACAGCCTGCTGGGCTTCGACCTCAGCGAGGACGATGCGGCTGATCGCAACGGCATCCGTGCGATCATCAACTCGGCGCTGGTCTCCTACGAGCGTCTGCCGATGCTCGAGATCGTCTTTGACCGGCTGGTCCGGTTGATGACCACGAGCCTGCGCAACTTCACCAGCGACAACGTCGAGGTCAGCCTCGACAACATTTCCTCGATCCGTTTCGGCGACTACCTGAACTCGATCCCGCTGCCCGCGATCCTGTCGGTGTTCCGCGCCGAGGAGCTGGACAACTATGGCCTGCTGACGGTCGACTCCAACCTGATCTACTCGATCGTCGACGTGCTGCTGGGCGGACGCCGCGGCACGGCGGCGATGCGGATCGAGGGGCGGCCCTACACCACCATCGAGCGGGTGCTGGTCCAGCGCATGGTCGAGGTCGTGCTGCAGGACGCCCAGGCGGCGTTCGAGCCCTTGACCCCCGTCAGCTTCACGCTGGACCGGCTGGAGACCAACCCGCGGTTCGCCGCCATCGCCCGTCCGGCCAACGCCGCCATCCTGGTCAAGCTGCGCATCGACATGGAAGACCGCGGGGGGCGCATCGAGCTGCTGCTGCCCTACGCCACGCTCGAGCCGATCCGGAAGATGCTGCTGCAGCAGTTCATGGGCGAGAAGTTCGGCCGCGACAACATCTGGGAAGGCCACCTGGCCACCGAGCTCTGGACCACGCAGATGGAGGTCCGCGCCGTGCTCGACGAGCAGCAGGTCGGCCTCTCCAAGGTCCTGAACCTGAAGGTCGGCGACACCATCACCCTCAACGCCACGCCCGACAGTCTCGTCGAGCTGCGCGCCGGCACCATCCCGCTGACCCGGGGCCGCATGGGGCGCCGGAATCACAATATCGCCATCCGCTGTGAGGCCCCGCTTTCGCCCGCCGCGAAGAAGGCTGTCCAGAAGAGGCTGAAATGAGCGTCGCCGTCATCGGACTGAACCTTCTTCTGGTCGCCTTGCTCATCGCCGCCCTGGCCTTCGGCTGGCGTCTGGAGCGCCGCCTCAAGGCGCTGCGTGACAGTCACGACGGCTTCGCCCGCGCGGTCGCCGATCTGGACGCCGCCGCGGCCCGGGCCGAACAGGGCCTGGCCGACCTGCGCGCCGCCACCGACGAGGCCGCCGACAGCCTTGCCGGACGAATCGAGACGGCCAGGATCCTGGCCGAGCGGCTCGACCAGGGAGTTACCGCTTCATCAACCCGACTGGCCGATGATGCCGAGCGGGTTGCTCAGCCTGCGCCCGCGCCCGCGCCCGCGTCCGCGCCGGTGCGCGAGCGCATGGTGTTTGCGCGACCCGAACCCGCTGTCACCCCGCGCTCGAGGGCGCGGGTCGACGATGACCTTTTCGAGCCCGATCCCGAAGCCGGCCGGCTTCGCGCGATCTCCGGAGGCCGCCGATGAAATCCATGCCCCGCATCCTGCCGCTGGCCGGTGTCGCGGTCGTCGGCGTCCTGGCCGTCAACTTCCTGTCGGGCGCCCGCACGCTTCCCGACATGATGAGCGGCGCCAAGGCCTTCGCCGAGGAAGTGGCGGGCGCCAAGCCCGAGCCGGCGCCCGCTGCGAAGGCCGCCGCCGCCAAGCCCGCCGCTGTCTGCGCGCCGACCGCCGCCGAACTGGCGCGGCAGGCCAACCTGTCGCCCGCCGAGCTGCGCATCCTGCAGAACCTGGGCGAACGGCGCGGCCAGCTCGATGAGCGGGAGCAGGGCATCGACACCCAGCTGCAGCTGATCGCCGCCGCCGAGGCCAAGCTGGATGCGCGGGTGAAGGCCCTGGCCGCGCTCAAGGGCGACGTGCAGGCGCTGCTCGGTCAGGCCGACGCCCAGCAGGAGGCCGAGGTCGGCCGCCTGGTCGCCGTCTTCTCGGCCATGAAGGCCAAGGACGCCGCCGCGCGCTTCAACCAGCTGGATGAATCCGTGCGTCTGCCCATCGCGGCCAAGATGAAGGAGCGGACCCTGGCCGCCATCCTGGCCCAGATGTCGCCCGCCGAGTCCAAGGCCCTGACCGAGAACCTCGCCAAGCGATTCACCGCCAACAAGACGCGGGCCAGCGCTCGCGCCGCCGTGGCGCCGGAGGCGCCGGCCACGACGGCCGCGGCCGCCGCG
>JBEIDC010000164.1:0-4962 GCA_040383665.1 Caulobacter sp. | reverse complement strand
GCCGAAGAACTCAACGAACTTGCCGACCACGCCCTTCTTGCGCAGCATTTGGGTGACGGTGAGCACCAGGTCGGTGGCGGTCGCGCCTTCCGGCAGGGCGCCGGTCAGGCGGAAGCCGATGACTTCCGGGATCAGCATCGGGATGGCCTGGCCGAGCATGGCGGCTTCAGCCTCGATGCCGCCCACGCCCCAGCCCAGGACGGACAGGCCATTGACCATCGTGGTGTGCGAATCGGTGCCGACCACGGTGTCGGGGGTAGGCGACCTCGGCCTCCAGGCCCGCGTCGGTCGCGGTCCAGACGGTCTGGGCCAGGTACTCCAGGTTCACCTGGTGGCAGATGCCGGTGCCCGGGGGCACGACGCGGAAATTGTTGAAGGCCGAGCTGCCCCAGCGCAGGAAGCGGTAACGCTCGATGTTGCGCTCGTACTCGCGGTCGACGTTCTCGCCGTAGCTCTTGGCGGTGCCGAAGAAGTCCACCATCACCGAGTGGTCGATCACGAGGTCGACCGGGATCAGCGGGTTGATCTTGGTCGGATCGGCGCCCAGCGCGGTCATCGCGTCGCGCATGGCGGCCAGGTCGACGACGGCGGGGACGCCGGTGAAGTCCTGCATGAGCACCCGGGCCGGGCGGAAGCTGATCTCGTGCTCGGTGGCGCCCTTGTTCTCGAGCCAGGCGGCCACGGCCTTCAGGTCGCGTTCGCTGGTGTCGCCGCCGTTCTCGTTACGCAGCAGATTCTCGAGAAGGACCTTCATCGAGGCCGGAAGCCTCGAAATTCCGGTCAGGCCGGCTTCTTCCGCCGCCGGAAGGCTGTAGTAGACGTAGGACGTCCCGCCGACCGCGAGGGTCCGACGGGTTTGCAGGCTGTCGATAGACGCCATGTGAGGGGAGTCCTTTCCTGTTCACGGCCGCCCGAAAACCACTTCCGGGATCGCGCGCTCGGAAGGGACACACAGCGTCCCGCCCGGCGCGGCGTTACTCCGCGCGCGTTCGCGCGGGGCCGTTGCCGCGCTGCATACTCCGCGTCGCGCCAAACGTCCATGTCGGCGTCATGGCTTCTGCGAGCCGCTCGCAGGTGGCGGCATGATTTCGCGCATCCTTGTTGAAGACCTCGCCCTGCGGCGGGGCGAGCGACTGCTGTTCGAGCACCTGGCCTTTACTGTCGCGCCGGGTGACGCGGTCGCCCTGACCGGTCGCAACGGCGCGGGCAAGACCAGCCTGCTGCGCGCGGTGGCCGGGCTGCTTCGGCCGGTCGCCGGCCGGGTCGTGTTCGAGGGGATCGAGCCGGACGCGGCGCCCGGCGCCCTGCATCTGCTCGGCCATCTCGACGGCCTGAAGGGCGGGCGCACGGCCTGGGAGGAGCTGCGATTCGCCGCCCTCTGGAGCGGCGGCACCGAGGACGGCGCCCGCGCGGCGGCGGCGACTCTGGAGCTGGACCGCCTGCTGACGCTGGAGGTCCGCAAGCTGTCCGCCGGGCAGCGCCGTCGCCTCGCCATGGCCCGCCTGCTGGCCGCGCCGAGGCCCGTGTGGCTGCTCGACGAACCGCTGGCGCCGCTCGACTCCGTGTGGCGCGCGCGCCTGGGCGAGCTGATGGCCGCCCATGTCGCCGGCGGCGGCATGATCCTGGCCGCCGTCCATGACCCCTTGCCCCTGCCGTCGCGCGGCGTGGAGGTGGGGGCGTGAGGCCGCTCGCCACCCTGCTCGGCCGCGAGCTGGCCCTGGCCTGGAGCCGGGGCGGCGGACCGCTGCCGGCGCTGGCCTTCTACGCCGGCATGGCCACCCTGCTGCCGTTCGCCGTCGGGCCCGAGCCTGATCGGCTGGCCGCCGTCGCCCCGGGCTTCGCCTGGCTGACGCTGGCCCTGGCCTCGCTGCTGTCGCTGGAGCGGCTGTTCGAGCGCGACTACGAGGACGGGGCCCTGGACCTGCTGGCCCTGGGCTCCGCGCCGCTCGAGGCGGTTTGCGCGATCAAGTGCCTGGCCCAGTGGCTGGCTGCGGGACTGCCCCTGGCCGTCGCCGCGCCGCTGGCGGCTATCGCGCTGGGCGCGCCCGTTGCGCTGGCGCCCCTGGCGTTTCTCTGCGCCCTGATCGGTGGCCTGGCCTTCGCCTTCGTCGGCGGGCTTGGCGCGGCGCTGGCGCTGGGCAGCCGGCGCGGCGGGCTGCTGATCGCCATCATCGTGCTGCCGCTGTTCGCCCCGCCGGTCATCTTCGGCGGCGGGGCCCTGACCCAGCTGGCGGCCGGTCTGCCCTGGACCTCCGGGTTGGCGCTGCTGGCCGGCTGGACGGCGGCGGCCGTGGCGCTCAGTCCCCTGGCGATGGCGGCGGCCTGCCGCAACGCCGTCGACTGATCCGGTGCCGATCGCGGTCTGCAAGTCAGACCTGCAACAAAGCGACGGTCTACGGACAAACGCCGGACACAGCCGGGGCGCAGGGATCTCCCCTCGACACGACAAGGGGAGAAACCCATGACTTCTGTGTTCTCGAAATCCTTCCTTCTGGCCGGAGCGATGGCGCTCGGGGCCGTTTCCATCGCCCTCGCCGCCCCAGCGGGCGCGCCGGGCGACCAGGGTGAGAGGCGCCTGCTCATCATGCGCGGCGGCGACGGCCCCGGCGAGATGATGGCGGGCGGCCCCGGCATGCGTCGCATGCACCATCCCGACCCGGCCAGGCACGCCCAGCATCTGCGCGATGTACTGCAGCTGACGGCCGCGCAGGAGCCGGCGCTGCAGGCCTTCCTCGCCGCGACCAAGCCGCCGGAGCGGGCCGCTCATCCTGCCCACCCGGGTCCTGACGGCGACAGGCGCGAACAGAAGCCGATGACCACGCCCGAGCGCCTGGACATGCAGGCGGCGATGATGGCCAGACACCATGCGGCCTTCGAGGCCCGCGCCGCCGCAACTCGCGCCTTCTACGGCCAGCTCACGCCGTCGCAAAAAAAGGCCTTCGACGCCCTGCCGACGAGGCATGGTCCCCGGATGAAGCATGGCCCCGGCGGCATGGGCGGCGGGTGAAGGTGATCACCCGCGCCCCCCGCGCGGGCCCGCTGGCCTCCGTCGGCGCCGGCCTCCGCGACAGGGCGCCGGCGGCGATGGACTTGCGCGGTTGATCCCGCCGCCGTAAGCCGCGCGGGATGCTGTCGTTTCTCGCCAATCCCGACCGGTTCATGGCCTTCTCGCGCTGGGCCGCGCCGATGTTCGGCGTTCTGGCCGGCCTGCTGATCACGGTCGGCCTGTGGCTGGGCTTCGCCGCCCCCGAGGACTACCAGCAGGGCGACACGGTGCGGATGATGTTCATCCATGTGCCGGCCTCCTGGCTCGCCCTGTTCGTCTATCTCTGCCTGGGCGTCGCCAGCTTCCTGAGCCTGGTGTTCCGTCACGCGCTCGCCGACGCCGCCGCCAAGGCGGCCGCGCCGCTGGGCGCCGTCTTCACCGCCCTGGCCCTGATCACCGGTTCGCTGTGGGGCAAGCCGAGGTGGGGAACCTGGTGGGTCTGGGACGCGCGCCTGACCTCGGTGCTGGTGCTGTTGCTGTTCTACCTCGGCTACATCGCGCTGCGCGCGGCCATGGATGACGAGACAAAGGGCGGCCGGGCCGCCGCCATTCTGGCGCTGGTCGGGCTGATCAACCTGCCGATCGTCAAGTTTTCGGTCGACTGGTGGAACAGCCTGCACCAGGGCGCCTCGGTGTTCCGGGCCGATGGCCCGGCCATGACCAATGACTACCTGATCCCGCTGCTGCTCATGGGTCTTGGCTACATGGCCGCGTTCGGCTCGCTGTGGCTGGTCCGCATCCGGGCCGAGGTGTGGCGGCGAAAGGCCATGGTCCTGGCCCTCAAGGCGGCGGAGGCCTGATGCCCGATCTCGACACCGGCAAATACGCCCTGTTCGTCTGGCCCGCCTTCGCGGTTACGGCGGCCGGCTTTGTCTGGATGATCGCCGACAGCCTGGCCCGCGCCCGCCGCTGGAAGGCCGAGGTCGAGCGGCTGTCGGACAGGTCCGGACGGTGAAGCGCTGGCTGGCCTTCCTGCCGCTGGTCGCGCTGGCGCTGCTGGCGGCGCTCTTCATCGGCTACAGCCTCAAGCGCAACCCGCAGGTCCAGCCGAGCGCCATGGTCGGCAAGCCAATGCCGGCGCTCAGCCTGCCGGACCTGACCACCGGCCGGCCGGTGGCGATGGCCGAGGCGGCGCGGGGTCCCGTGCTGGTCAACTTCTTCGCCTCCTGGTGCGCGCCCTGCGAGATCGAACACCCCGAGCTGATGCGGCTGCAGGCCGGCGGCGTGTCCATTGTCGGCGTCGCCTACAAGGACGCGCCGGAGAACAGCACGGCCTTCATCGGCCGGCTGGGTGATCCGTTCCGCGTCAAGCTGATCGATCGCGATGGCCGGGCCGGCCTGGAGTTCGGCGTCACCGGCGTGCCGGAGACCTATCTGATCGGCGCGGACGGGACGATCCTGGCCAAGCACAGCGGACCGTTGACCCGGGCCGATTCCGAAGCGCTGCTGACGAAGGCGCGTTAACGCCCGCTTCATCGGCGGCGTCATAGTTTCCCGGCGGTTAACCATGTTTGGGACTCGCCCTTGACCGCCGTCCGACCGCCCGTCTGGCCGACCGTCCCGCAGCCCGCCGCCGGCGGCGCGGGCGATGCGCGGCAGAGCGCGCGCGGGGCCTTCTTCGAACAGGCGCTCGGCAGGGCCGCCTCTGGCCCGCCGCCGGTCCAGGCGCCCGCGGTCCCCACCGGGACGACGCCGCAACCGCATGCGGAGCGTGTTCGCGCGACCTTCACCGCGCCCCAGGACCCGCCGCAGAAGATCCTGCGGCCCGGGTCCTTGCTGGACATCAAGGTCTAGCGAACTAGGTCCAATCGACATTCAGGGATTCACGGGCCGCGGGATGCGTGATTCATAGGTCTCCGCTTTGGCGGAGGTCTGTGATGGGCGTGAAGCGGTATGAACTGAGCGATGCGCAGTGG
>JBEIDC010000163.1:0-5099 GCA_040383665.1 Caulobacter sp. | reverse complement strand
TGCTCAAGCTGGTGGAAAGCAACCCGAAAACATCCGCCCTGCCCTGCGAGCAGCGAGCGATTACCTCAAAGCCGCGCTCAAAGTCTAAATGGTTAGCGGCTTTCAGCTCCTCGCTTTGCCCCCAACCTACGGCCGTTGCTCTTTTCGTTTAGCCGCTAGTTGGGGTGCAACTCAATTAAACTTCACCCCAAAACCAACCGGATTCAATCAGACCATTTCCAGCTGGTCTTCATCCTGCCAGCTCACAACCAATTGGTTATCGATCGTCAGAATCCCTTCGATCGTCCGCAGGGCTTCCTGCGCCATCTGCTTTTCGAAGAAGCTTTTCACCCGTCCCTTAAGGACGACATGCCCATCGTCCGCCCGTAGAAAAACCTGCCTCTGATGGAGGTGGGGATGGCGAACGATGACCTCGCTGGCAAGATTTGCCAATTGGGCTGGGTTTAGGGACGTATCGAGCATGAGAGGCACCGTAAGTGAGAGACAACGGATTACCCTCTAACATCGCCCCAGATGGAAAAAAGATGTGATATTCCTCAACGCCCCGTTCAAGATTTCCCAGTTTGCTGAGATCGGGATAAGGTTTTTGAGGGTTTTAAAGCCAACTTGGGGTAGCCGGAACGCGGCGGGCTCAGCTTTGAATCTCACCCCGGATTCCGTTGAGCCTCCCGAGTCGCTGCTCCAAGCTCGGATGCAACAGTGTTCGGCGGGTAAATTGATCCGGGAAAGCGTAACCCAATCTCAATAATGCCGAATTCAAGGCATTCAAACGTGCGGGGTTCGGTTTGCCAGTTTCGGGGTCAAGAATCGCGGCCCTGTCGGCGTCAAACTCGATCCAGTGAGAAAGCGGACGGATCACGCCCCAAGCCCATCCCGCGACAATTGCCACCAAGGCGACCAAGCCGGTCGGTTCCATTCGGTTGATCGAATTCATCAGCGGCTCGACCGCATTCAGCCCAGACACCCAGAGTCCAAGCAGAATCAGCAGCGGCCCGGGGATGGCAATCGCCCGCAACAGTAGATGACCCCGGCGAGCGTGGGCAACTTCATGCCCAACGATTGCGGCAACCTCTGACGATGGAAAATGCTTGAGCAAGCCATCCGAGACGAAGACCGTCTGAAAACCAGGCAGCAGTCCGGTGACCAACGCGTTGTAAACCGTTTCGCCAGTGTTCCAATTTCGGATTCGCCAGCCCGTGTACTGGCTTAACTCCCCCTCCGGCTGCAGCGGCCGCGAGGGGAGCACAAAGCGAAGATAGAACGGATAAAGCAGCACGACACAGACCAGCCCCGCGATGCCGGCCATCAGCGTCGAGGCCGCCGACCCATTTTGGCCACTCCCGAGATCGCGAATCGCAAACAGCAACAAAAGCGGTAGTAAGACCAGCCCCAGCGAGTGCTGTAGCTTGAAAACAGTTGCCGGAAAGCGATGCAATAATTGCTCAAAAGCAGAAGCGGCCGGTTCAGAACCCATTTCGCCTCTCGATTCCTCGGGGCGGGTCGTACTCTCGAACACCAGCCAAGAAACGACCAGCGAAAAAGTTGCCGGCGCAATCAGCAGCAGTTCGTCCACATCGTAGAATTGCAGCCGCAGCGGGATGCCGAAGCGGTCGCGCAACGGCGTCGCCAGCAGGCCGGCGCGGGTCGTCGCCGCCACCAGGGTGAAGGGGGCCAGATCGATGCGGATCGATCGCGCCGACGGGCCGTCGCCGATGATGAGGTCCAGAACATGGTCCTCCATCGCCGGATAGAGGATCTCCTCGACGTTGGCGGCCAGGCGGTGGATCTCGTCAATGAACAGCACATCGCGCGGTTCGAGGTTGGTCAGGATGGCGGCCAGGTCGCCGGCCTTGGCCAGCACCGGCCCGCTGGTGGCCCGGAAGTTCACGCCCAGCTCGCGGGCGACGATCTGGGCCAGGGTCGTCTTGCCCAGCCCCGGCGGGCCGAACAGCAGCACATGGTCCAGCGCCTCGTTCCGCTCGCGGGCGGCGTCGATGAAGACCTTGAGGTTGGCCTTGGTCTGCGCCTGTCCGACGAACTCGGCCAGGGTCTGCGGGCGCAACGCCTTGTCGGTGGGCTCGAAGGGCTGGGCGTCGCCGGAGATGATGCGGTCGGTCATGGCCTGAGCTCATTGCGTGGTTCGCGACGCTCGCCCAAGAGCTCGCTCCTCACCATGACGAACTTTGTTGCAATCCGCTCCCCTTCGTCATCCTGAGGAGCCGCGAAGCGGCGTCGCGAAGGACGCACGGCGACAGGTCCCCTCAACGCCCGATCTCCTGCAGCGCCGCCTTGATCAGGGCGGACACATCGGCGTCCTCGCCCAGCCGCAGCGCGGACTGCTCGACGGCGCGGCGGGCGACGGGCTCGGCGATGCCAAGGCCCATCAGGCCGGCCACGGCCTCGCCGGCGGCGGACGGCTTCGCAGGCTCATGCGACGGGATCGAGGCGTGGAAAGCCGCCACCGGGCCTTCGGTGATCGGCTTGTCCTTCAGCTCGGTGACGATGCGCTGGGCCAGCTTGGGGCCGACGCCGTTGGCGCGGCCGACCAGGGCCTTGTCGTCGCGGGCCACGGCGCCGGCCAGCTCGGCGGGCGAGGCGATGTCCAGCACCGCCATGGCCGCCTTGGGCCCGACGCCCTGGATGGCGGTCAGCAGCACGAAGGCGCGACGCTCATCGCGGGAGGCGAAGCCGTAGAGGCGGGGCCCCTGGGCCTCGCTCCAGGTGTGCTCGATATGCAGCAGGGTCTCGTCGCCGACGGCGGGCAGACGGCCCAGCGTGCGCGAGCCGCAGCGCACGACGTAGCCGACGCCGCCCACGTCGATCAGCATCTCCTCCTCGCCGACCTCGGCGACGATCCCGCGAAGCCGGCCGATCATCCTGCTTTGCTCCCGACGGAGCTTCGCAGGACAAGTCCCCCGACGGCTTGTCCTCCGAAGCCTTGGCGAAGGAGGAAGCCCTGGCGAAGGAGGGTCATGCGGTCTTCCTTTCGCGGGCCAACAGGGCGGCAAGGGCCGTCGCGGCCGCGGTTCCGCCCGGCTGGCGCGGGGCCTTGCGGGCGTGGGCGTGGGCGATGGCCACGGCCAGGGCGTCGGCAGCGTCCCGGGTCGGAGCGCCGGAGGTCGGCAACAGGCGGGCGATCATGAAGGCGACCTGATCCTTGTCGGCGCCGCCGGTTCCCACCACGGCCTTCTTGACCTCGCGGGCGGCGTATTCGGCGACCACCAGTCCCGCCCGGGCCGGGGCCAGCATGGCGGCGGCGCGGGCCTGGCCGAGCTTCAGGGTCGACTGGCCGTTGGCGTTGACGAAGGTTTCCTCGATCGCCGCCTCGTGCGGGGCGTGCTCGGCGACGACGGCGGACACGCCCTCGAACAACGCCAGCAGCCGCTCCGACAGGGGCGCGGCGTCGGGTGGCGCGATCACCCCGTGCGCGATCCAGGTCAGGCGCGAGCCCTGGGCCGCCACCATGCCCCAGCCGGTGCGGCGCAGGCCGGGGTCGAGCCCGAGGATGCGAATCGGCGTGTTCATCATGTGTTCTATAGAATGCCGGGAATCCTGAACGAAGCGGAAAGGCTGAACCGACGTTTGCGACTTGCCCGCCACGCGGTGTCCGTCCGAGACTGGTCGCAGGTTTGGAGGGTTTGAGTGATGCGGAACTTGCGCAAGGTGCTGGCGGCGACGGTGATGGCGGCGGCGCTGCCGGGTCTGGCCGGCGCCCAGGGCTCGACGATCCGCCCCGATCAGGCCGCCTTCCGTGAGCTCTACGAGGAGCTGGTCGAAACAAACACCACGCTCTCGGTCGGCGATTGCACCCTGGCCGCGCAGCGGATGGCGGCGCGGCTGAAGGCCGCCGGCTTCCCGGACAGCGACCTGCACCTGATCGTCGAACCGACCCACCCGAAGGAAGGCAACCTTGTCGCCATCCTGCCCGGCAAGGATCCAAAGGCGTCGGCGATCCTGCTTCTGGCCCACATCGATGTGGTCGAGGCCAACCGCGCCGACTGGGCGCGCGACCCCTTCACCCTGATCGAGGAGGACGGCTGGTTCTACGCCCGCGGCGCAAGCGACGACAAAGCCCAGGCGGCGATCTGGGTCGACGCGCTGATCCGCTACAAGACATCCGGCTACACGCCGCGCCGGACCATCAAGATGGCCCTGACCTGTGGCGAGGAGAGCGACGACGCGCTGAACGGCGCCAACCTTCTGGTCACCAAGCATCGCGCCCTGATCGACGCCGGGCTGGCGCTGAACGAGGGCGCCGGCGGCCTGATGGACGCGGCGGGAAAGCCGATCTCGCTGTCGATCCAGTCCGGCGAGAAGGTCTACCAGGACTTCCATTTCGAGGTGACCAACCCCGGTGGTCACTCCAGCCGTCCCTACAAGGACAACGCCATCACCCGGCTGTCGGCGGCGCTGATCAAGGTCGGCCAGGATGACTTCCCGGTGCAGCTCAACGAGACGACCCGCGCCTATTTCACCGCTATGGCCCCGCTGGTCGACGCCGAGAGCGGCGCGGCGATGCGGGCCCTGGTCGCTGATCCGTCCGATGCGGCGGCGGCGGCGGTCATTTCGCGCAATCCGATGTGGAACAGCATGCTGCGCACCACCTGCGTGCCGACGCAGGCCAAGGCAGGCCATGCGCCAAACGCCCTGCCGCAACGGGCCTGGGCCAATGTGAACTGCCGCATGTTCCCGGGGACCACAACCGCCCAGACCGCCGCCCGGCTGGCCCAGGTCATCGGCGACGACAAGGTCACCATCGTGGCCGACGCCACCACCCTGCTCACCCCGCCGCCGCCGCCGCTGTCCGAGGCGGTCATGCGGCCCCTGCGCAAGCGGGGCGCGCAGTTCTGGCCGGGCGTGCCGATCGTCCCCTTCCAGTCCACCGGCGCCACCGACGGCAAGTACACCAACGCCGCCGGCATCCCGACCTACGGCCTGACCGGCATCTTCGCCGAGGCCACCGGCGGTGGAACCCACGGCCTCAACGAGCGCATCCGGGTCAAGTCGCTCTACGACGCCCGGGACTTTCTGTTCCTGCTGGTGAAGGACTACGCGGACGCGAAGTGAGTCGTTGCGTCGTTCGACACGCCGCTGCGCGG
>JBEIDC010000162.1:0-5170 GCA_040383665.1 Caulobacter sp. | reverse complement strand
GCTGGCCGCCACGCCAAAGGGCACCCTCGCCGACTCCATGGCCCTGCAGACCGATGCTGTCAGCGCCCAGTCTCGCCGCGGGATCGCGCTTGTCCGGACATTGGCCTCGGCCGATCTCGAGGTAGCCCGCGCGCTGGATACCCTGAAGACCTGGGACAGCAACCTCGCGGTCGATAGCGCCGCCGCCGCCATCTATGAAGTCTGGGCCAACAAGCATTTGGGACGGGCAACCGTCGCCGTCGCTGCGCCAGAGGCCGTGCGGGAGATGATCGGTAACAGTTCGCCTGACCCGATCCTGACCTGGCTCGAGGCTGCGCCGCCCGCCGTCCGCGATCCGATCCTCCTGTCGAGCCTCGCCGGTGCCATCGCCGAGCTGAAAAGCAGACTCGGCCCGGACATGTCGACGTGGGCCTGGGGGCGGCTGCATGTGGCGCGGTTCACACCCGCCATCGCCGCCCTGGCGGGACCGGAACTCGCCGCCCAGATGAGCCTCGGCCCCTTGCAGATCCCGGGGTCCGCCTCATCGCCTCGCGCCGCGACCTATTCCATGAGCGATTTCAGCCAGACGGCCGGCGCCTCGGTGCGGTTCGTGATGGATGTCGGCGCCTGGGACAACTCCGTGGCCATCAACACGCCGGGCCAATCCGGAGACCCTTTGAGCCCGCATTATCGGGATTTGTTCCCGCTCTGGGCAGCGGGCGGTTACGTGCCGCTGCGCTACAGCCGCGAGGCGGTGAACCGGGACGCCGAGACGGTGGTGCGGTTCGCGCCGGCGAAGTAGGAACTCAAATGCGATTCCTGGTCCCCGACGCGTCATCCCTCTGCCGATGGGCGGCGACCCTCGTCGCCTCGGTCGGCGCTCTCCTGGCCGGCGTCGCGCAGGCCGCGTCCCACGCCCCCGTCGCCGGCAGCGGCGGCATGGTGGTGAGCGCCCAGCACCTGGCCACCAACGTCGGCGTCGACGTCCTGCGGCGCGGCGGCAACGCCGTCGATGCGGCGGTCGCCGTGGGCTACGCACTGGCGGTGGTCTATCCGCAGGCCGGCAACATCGGCGGCGGCGGCTTCATGACCGTGCGCCTCGCCGACGGCCGCACCACCTTCCTCGACTTCCGCGAGAAGGCGCCGCTCGCCGCGACAGCCGGCATGTTCCAGGACGCGAAGGACGACCTGATCCCTGAGCTTTCCACCGACAGCTGGAAGGCGGTCGCCGTCCCGGGCACCGTCATGGGCCTTGAGACCGCACGGGCCCGCTACGGGACAATGTCGCGTGGCGCGCTGATGGCGCCGGCGATCAAGCTGGCCCGCGACGGCTTCGTCCTGGGCCAGGGCGACGCGGGGATCATGGCGCTGGAGGCCGAAGGGTTGGGCCGGGACCCGGCAGCGCGGCGCATCTTCCTGCCGGCCGGCAAGCCGCTCACCAAGGGCGACCGGCTGGTGCAGCGCGACCTCGCCGCGACCCTGTCGCAGGTCTCGGCACGGGGCCCGGACGCCTTCTACAAGGGGCCTATCGGGGCGGCGATCGCCAGGGCCACTCAAGAGGGCGGCGGGATCATCACGCGCGAGGATTTCGCCGTCTACAAGGTGCGCGAGCTCAAGCCGATCGAGTGCGACTACCGCGGCTATCACGTGATCTCGGCGCCCCCGCCCAGCTCAGGCGGCGTGGCGATCTGCCAGACGCTGAACATCCTGCAAGGCTACGACCTGGGCGCCATGGGTTTCCGCTCGGCCGCAGAGGTGCATGTGCTGGTCGAGGCCCTGCGGCGGGTCTTCTACGACCGCAACAACAAGCTGGGCGACCCCGACTTCGTGGCCAACCCGGTCGCGCAGCTGCTGGACCCGGCATATGCGGCGCGCCTGCGGGCCGGCATCGACCTGGAGCGCGCCACGCCGTCATCGGCTTTGGGGCCGCCCGCCCAGCCCGGTGAGGGGCGCAACACCACCCACTACAGCGTGCTCGACGCCCAGGGGAACGCTGTGTCGGTGACCTACACCCTGAACGACTGGTTCGGAGCCCACCGTGTCGCCGGCCGCACCGGTATCGTCATGAACAACGAGATGGATGACTTCACGGCCAAGATCGGGCAACCAAACATGTTTGGCCTTGTCCAGGGGGCCAGCAACGCCGTGGCGCCGGGCAAGACGCCGCTCAGCTCGATGAGCCCGACGATCCTGACCAAGGACGGCAAGGTTGCCCTGATCATCGGCAGTCCGGGCGGGTCGCGGATCATCACGATCACGCTCCAGGCGATCCTCAATATGATCGACCACGGGATGGACGTGCAGGCAGCGATCGATGCTCCCCGCATCCACGCGCAGTGGCTGCCCGACGTGATCTCCGTCGAGCCGTTCGGGCTCTCGCCCGATACGCGTCGCCTGCTGGAAGCCCGGGGCCACCGACTGAGCGACGAGGGGCCGTGGGGGATCGCCGAAGGCATCGTCACCGGCGCGCCGACGCTCCAGACGCCGGGTCAGACGACCGGCCGGGTGCTGTCGCTGGGCGGCCGTCCGCTGGCTGGCGCCACGATGTTCGGCGGCCACGACGCGCGCCAGACCGGGGGCTCGGCCGAGCCAGTGCGTTAGGCCTGTGGACGGTCGAGCCTCAACGCCCGAGTGTCTTGCGCAGCCGCACCAACAGGTTTCCGCCCCACTCCAGGTCGCGGACGTCGGTGTAGTTCAGCCGGCCTTGGCTGCGCGGGCCCACATAGACCTCGCGGATGCGTTTTGCGGCGCGCATGTTGATGCCGTTGGCCTCGACGCGCAGGGTCAGATCCGGCGCCAGGCGATGCTCGGTGAACAAGATCAGGTAGGGCGAGACCTTCTTGGTCTCGATCTCGGTCAGCCGGAACACCCGCTCCCGGAACCCGCCCAGCAGGTCGAGGCCCCAGGTCATCTTCCAGTCCGGCAGCGCCTGGCTGAAATGGACCTCCCAATCGACGGGATGCAGCGTCGAGATCTGGCGGTTCGACGAGGTCAGCGGGTCCAGCACCTTCGTGTCGCGCCAGGTCACCTGACCCTTCAACTGCGCCGCTTTGAGGCCCAGGCGATCCAGCGGCACGGTCAGGCCGACGGCGATCTCATTCTTTGACCCGGCGTCGATGTTACCCGGCGCGTCGGCCAGCACCACGCCGGCCGAACTCACGATGGGCAGGCGGTCCACCACGTCCGACAGGTCGAACAGGCGATACGTCAGGACAATCGAGCCGTCCTTCCAGAAGCGCCGCTCAAGCGTCGCTTCATAGACCCACGCCTGCTGCGGCGTCAGGTCGGGGTTGCCGGCTACGACCACGCCCGTCGAGGCCACGTTCGGCGAGGCGACGAAGTCGTCGAAGTTGAGCTGGCCCACCTCACGCTCGACGCGCATTCGCACCTGCATCAGCGCGTTCGGGTTCCAGGTCACAGCCGCCCGAGGCTTCAAAAAATGCAGCGACTTCTCCAGGGTCACGTCGCCCTCGGACGTCACCCTCGACACCTCCTGCCGCCCGCCAGCCTCGAGGGTCAGCTGGGGCGTCGCCTGCCAGGTCCCGCGCAGGATCGCGTTGGCGCGCAGCTCTTCCACCAGGACGTCGCCCGCGGGCAGCGCCACGGCCCGACCGTTGACGCTAAGCCGCGTCTGGCTGTCCAGCCGGTTGTAGGCGCCCTCGCTCCCGATCTCGATCTTCATGCCCGGCCGGGGCGTGACGTTGAACTGTATCCGCCCGACGGTCTCGTAGTTCTTGCGGTCGAGGGCGAAGTCGCGTGTCAGCGTCGGCGCCTGGAAGTGCGAGCGCTGGTCCTGGATGAACACCTGCTGGAACAGGACGGCCTCGAGGCCGACGATGTCGCTCAGCCGGCGGCTGAAACGCATGCCCGCCTCGTGCTGACCCCGATTGTTCGGCGACTTCTCGTACTCGACCCCGCCTGAGATCCGGTCGGTGTCATAGAGCTCCAGTGCGCCGTAGTTGAACTGGAGCGCGCCGTTGAGGCTGAGCAGCCCACCCAAGAAGGGGGCCGTGAAGGCGCCCGTCGTCTGGATGCGGTGGCCGTGCTGGTCGGCGTCGACTTCGGAATCGATCAGCCGGGTCCGGCCGTCGGGCGCATACCGGATGCGGTCGCCGTCGCCGTTCTCGTCGTTCGGGAAATGGCCGGTGCTGAACGTCTGGCTGAGTTCCGCCGTGCGACCGCCTGGCAGGGTCCACAGCCCCTCGAAGCGGACGCCGGGCAGGAACCGGCCGTCGTAGACCGCGTCGAAGTAGGGCTGCACCGAGCCCCGGAAGCCGGCCACCTGCTTGCGCACGACGTTGGCGAGCACCGAGCGGCCTTCCATGTCGATGCCGGGCGCGCCACCACGGATCACCTCCACGTGCGCGACCGAGTCGGCTGGAATGCGCCTGAGAATGTCGTCCAGGGGGTCGTTCTTGGCCAGCGGCGGGTGGCCGTCGATCAGCACGTTGCCGCCCGAGCCTTCCAGGCCACGGACCGTCGAGCCCTTGTCGAAGGTGAAGCCGGGCACGCGGATCACCATGTCGTAGGCGCTGACGGGCCGGATATCGGCGAAGAAGGCTGGCGGATAGGCGATCACGCCCCGCTCAGCCGCCAGCGGCGCCACCTGCTGAGTGGACGGAGGCGCAGCTTGCGCCTCGGCCGCCTGCGGTGCGAACGCAGCGGCGATGAAAAGCCAAGTACCCATCTTCGGGGTTTCCTCCCAGATCGCTACCTTTCCAAGGTTCGCGCGCTCAAGCTACCCGTGTTCAAACATCGCTCCGATTTCGAAAGTCCGGTGCGGCTTTGACGTGACATGACGGGCGACATCACCCCCGGGGCGACCGCCATCTATTCAATGACCGATTTCAGGCAGGCCGCTGGCGCGTCTGTGCTGTTCGCCATGGACGTAGGCGCCTGGGACAACTCCATGGCCATCAACACACCTGGCCAGTTCGGAGACCCGTTGAGCCCGCATTATCGCGACCTGTTCCCGCTCCAGGCAGCGCGCGGCTACGTGCCGCTTCGCCACGGCCGCGAGGCGGTGAACCTGGCGGGCCCCTGGGTAGATTGATCTAGCCGCCCAGCGCCTTGCGCACCCGCACGTTCACGCTGCCGCGCCATTCCAGATCACGCACATCGGTGTAGTCCAGTCGGCCCAGATTTCGGGGACCGATGAACACCTCGCGGATGCGCTGGGAATTCCGGAAGG
>JBEIDC010000161.1:0-5302 GCA_040383665.1 Caulobacter sp. | reverse complement strand
GATCCAGAACTACTTCCGCCTCTACAAGAAGCTGTCGGGCATGACCGGCACCGCCGCGACCGAGGCCCAGGAGTTCGGCGACATCTACAAGATGGATGTCAGCGAGATCCCGACCAACCGCGTGGTCAAGCGGATCGACGTTGACGACGAGGTCTACCGGACCGCCGACGAGAAGAACCGGGCGATCATCAAGCAGATCGAGGACTGCCACCGGCGCGGCCAGCCGATCCTGGTCGGTACGGTCTCGATCGAGAAGTCAGAGCAGCTCTCGGAGCTCCTCAACCAGCACAGCTTCGAGATCGACGGAAAGACCATCAAGGGCATCCCGCACAGCGTGCTGAACGCGCGCTACCACGAGCAGGAAGCCCTGATCGTCGCCGACGCCGGCGTGCCCGGCGCGGTGACCATCGCCACCAACATGGCCGGCCGAGGCACCGACATCCAGCTCGGCGGCAACGTCGACATGCATATGGCCAAGTGGCGCCAGGGGCAGACGGGTCTCGGCATTCCGGTCGACCACGACGCCGAGAAGGCCGAGAAGGCGCGCTACGAGGCCGAGATCATCGCCATGCGCCAGAAGGCGCTGGACGCCGGCGGCCTTTACGTTCTGGGCACCGAGCGCCACGAAAGCCGCCGCATCGACAACCAGCTTCGCGGCCGGACGGGCCGCCAGGGCGACCCCGGCAAGTCGAAGTTCTTCCTCTGCTGCGAGGACGATCTGCTGCGCATCTTCGCCGGCGACCGCCTGGACGCCATCATGCGCAACTTCGGCGTCCAGCAGGACGAGGCCATCACCCACAAGTGGCTGAACAAGGCGATCGCCACCGCCCAGAAGCGGGTCGAGCAGCGCAACTACGAGATCCGCAAGAACCTGCTCAAGTACGACGACGTCGTGAACGACCAGCGCAAGGCGGTGTTCGAGCAGCGGCAGGAGTTCCTCGAGTCCAGTGACCTGTCGCAGTTCGCCGCCGAGATGCGCGATGACCTGATCGATGACCTGATCACCCGCCACCTGCCGCCCAAGGCCTATGCCGAGCAGTGGGACATCGAGGGCCTGGACGAGCGCGTCCGCTCGGTTCTGGGCCTGGAGCTGCCGCTCAAGGAGTGGGCGGCCGAGGAAGGCATCGCCGACGAGGAAATCCGCGACCGCCTGACCCAGGCGGCCAACGCCCGCGCCGTCGAGCGCGAGACGCTGCTGGGCGCCGAGCAGATGCGGTCGTTCGAGAAGAACATCCTGCTGCAGACTATCGACATGCAGTGGCGTGAGCACCTGGTCCACCTGGACCACCTGCGCAACGTCATCGGCCTGCGCGGCTACGGCCAGCGCGACCCGCTGAACGAGTACAAGACCGAGGCCTTCAGCCTGTTCGAGAAGCTGCTGACCGACCTGCGCAGCAACGTCACCAAATACCTGATGACCATCGAGTTCCAGTTCATGGATCCCGAGCCCGAGCCCAACCCGCTGCAGTTCACCGAAGTCCACATGGACCCGATGACCGGCGAGAACGAGCGGGCCCTGGCCTTCGCCGGCTCAGGCGCGAACCTGACCGGCGAGCAGCGGGCGGCCCTGCCGATCAGCGCCCTGCCGGCCGGCTGGGAGCGTACCAGCCGCAACGCCGCCTGCCCGTGCGGCTCGGGCCGCAAGTTCAAGCACTGCCACGGCGCGTTGATCTAGGGGGCGGCGGAGTCGAACGACGCGCGTTGCGTCCTTCGACACGCCGCTTCGCGGCTGCTCAGGATGACTGAGAAGGAAGGCTACTTCCTAAAGTCATGCTGAGCAGCGCCCGCCGGGCGCGTGTCGAAGCACGCACGGCCTACATGTTCACCCACGTCCCGTGGAAGCCGAACGGCATGCGCCTTGGCATCTTCGCCGAGGCGATGGGGCCGCCCGGCACGTCCTGGGCGTCGAAGACCAGGAACTCGCTGACATCCTCGGCGGCGCGATAGGCGACCGCGACGATCCAGCCCTCGCCTTCCGGCGCGTCGTCGGACCGGTGGACGAAGACCGGCTCTGACAGGGCGTCGCCCTCGCCGGTGAACCAGTCGCTGCGCCTGCCGGTCTTCAGGTCGATGTGGGCCAGGGTGTTGGTGCGGATGTCGCCGGGCTTTGTGGTCTGGCCCGCGAACCAGCCGTGGCGGTTCTTCTGGAAGGTGAAGCGTTCGTCGTAGCGCGGAAACTCGCCCGGCATGTCGTCGAGCTGTTCCTCGCGGATGGTGTCGCTGGCGTCGTTCAGGTCGAAGGTCCAGCGCACCAGATAGGCGCCGCACTGTTTGCCGCGGCTGCCGTCAGCCAGCGGGAACAGCGGCGCGGCCTCGTACTTCATCACGTCGGCGACGATCTTGCCGCCTTCCTCCCAGCTGTTCATGACGTGGAAGACGTAGCAGGCGTCGGTCGAGAACCAGCGGATCTTCGAGGTGTCGGCGTCGCGGCGCATGACGCCGACCAGGGCGGGCTTCTCGGGTTCCCAGGCGAAGGGCGGCCGGCCGCTCATCGCCCGCTCCAGGCTGCCGCTCAGCGGCAGGACCGGGAACAGCACATGGTTCTCCGTCACCATGAAGTCGTGGATCATCGAGCTGTAGGGCGCCTCGAAGGTCTCGCGACGGACCAGTTTGCCGTTCCTGTCGGCGACGCCGTAGCTGACCATCGGCGACAGCGGCATCGGGCTGTCGGCATAGCCGAAGAAGATCATCTCGCCGGTGACCGGGTCGATCTTGGGGTGGGCCGTGACCTTGCCGCCGAACTCCTGGTAGCCGAGCGTCTCAAGCGTCTTCGGGTCCATCGCGGTCGGCGGATGGGCCTCCTCCAGCGCCAGCAGCTTGCCGGCGTGCCAGACGATGGCGGTGTTGGCCACGCCGCTGTCCTGGCCGAAGTACTCCGGGTCCGTGGTCATCGGGTTGCCGAACGTGCCGAAGAGCGAGCGGCCGGCGGCGTTCTCGACCTGCCACTTGTGGGTCCGGACGTAGCGGTTGCGGTACCGCACCTTGCCGTCCTCGACGTAGAAGCCGTGGAACATGCCGTCGCCGGTGAACCAGTGGTAGTTGGGGTCGCGCGGTTCGAACTGCGGGTTGGGCCCGTTGCGGAACAGGGCGCCGCGCAGGTCGCGCGGGATTTCGCCCTTCACCTCCAGGTCGAAGTCGTCCTCGCTCCGGATCGGGGCGAAGTTGCCCGAAAGGTAGGGGCTGATGCGCACTTCACCGTCCATGGCCGTTCCTCCGTGAGAGCCTCTGCGGGCTCATCTGAACGGTGTAGATTTACGACGTAAAATCAAACGAGCGTCAACCCATCTTCACTCGTCATCGTCGGACGTGTTCCGACGACCCATGAACACGAACGGAGGGTCAGATGCGAGGTGTATCGGCCGCGCCCCCTTCCGATGGCGCACCACGCATGGGTCGTCGGAACACGTCCGACGATGACGGGAAGGGGGGAATGCGCCCTACGGCCGGCAGATCACGCCCACGCTCGACGGCGTCTTGCCGGCGAGCACCGACAGGAACGCCGTCTGCACGCCCTCGGCGCCGCTGTGGTGCTGCAGCGTCAGCCAGCGCGGCGTGTCGGCGACGAAGGCGTCCCAGGCCTCGCCGTAGCGGGCCTCGAGCCCGCCCGGGCCCCAGTCCTGGCGCCGCTTCACCACCCGGTCGGGCGCGAAGAAGAAGATCGGCTTGGGTCCCGGCAGCGCGCCGCCCTCGCGCCCGGCCTCCCAGTGGGTCAGGCCGACCAGGCAGCTGTAGGCAAGGCCGTCGGCGAAGCGGTTGTGAACGGCGGCCAGCACCTTCGGGTCGCCGGCAAAGTCGACGAAGACCACCGGCGTCTCGACTGGCGCGGCGGCCAGATCGTCGTAGAGGATGACGTCGTCGTACATCCCGAGACTCTCGACGAAGGCCTTGTTGCCCGGCGAGGTCAGGCCCGCGACCCGCGTGCGCCCCGTCCGCTTCAGCAGCCAGGCCAGGCCCAGGGCCGTGCGGCTCGAGGCGCTGGAGAGCAGCACCGTGGAAGCCCCGAAGTCGCCGTTGTCGACCAGCAGGTCGTCGATCAGGAACGAGGTGATGAACAGAGGATTGAGCAGCGAGCGCTCGTCCTGGTGCGGCGCGTCAGCGGGCGCCTCGACATACTGGTTGTAGGTCGGGGGCAGGGCGGCGCGGTGGTCGACGGTGTCGACGAAGCCGGTGCGCGAGCGTTTCGGTCGGGCCAGCATGTGGCTGCCCATGGGCCAGTAGCCGTAGAATCGCTCGCCGACCTTGAAGTCCGGATGGGCCGTGTTCTCGACCACGCCGTAGCCCCAGGTCGGGATACAGCCCCAGCCGTCGGGCCTGGGGAAGAACTGCCAGTAGCCGATCTGGTCGCCGGCTACCGCGTAGGTGATGTTGTTGGCCGTCAGGGAGAAGGATTCGACGCGGAACAGCACCTCGCCCTCGGCCGGATCGGCGATCGCCACCGGCGTAATCGCGGTGCGGTGAAGGTCATTGCGGGCGACCAGAAGGTCCCAGGCTGGCGTGGTCATGGCGCTCTCCCTTGGCGTCGAAGGGCGTACACTGTAAACCCAACCTCGACATAGCAAGTCCCAACGTCAGTTTTTCCCGGCCATGCCCCGTCTGCTTACAGAGTCCGATGTCGCCGAGTTCCGCGAGCGGCTTATCGCCGCCGCCGAGCGGCTTTTCGCCGAGCACGGACCGGACGGGGTGACGATGCGCCAGCTGGCCTCTGCGCTGGGGGTCTCGCCGATGACCCCCTACCGCTACTTCAAGGACAAGGACGCCATCCTGGCTGCTGTCCGGGCCAGCGGCTTCGCCCGCTTCGCCTCGGCGATGGAGGCGGCGACGGCGGCCAGCGCCGAAGGCCTGGACCGCTCGCAGACCACCGGCCGGGCCTATGTCCGCTTCGCGCTGGAGAACCAGGACGCCTACCGCCTGATGTTCGACTTCGCCCAGCCGAACGAGGCCGACTATCCCGAGCTGGTCGCGGCCTCGACCCGGGCGCGGGCCATGCTGATCCGGCATGCCGAGGGGCTGGTGGCCACCGGCGAGGCGGAGGGCGACCCCGAGATGATCGCCCACATCCTCTGGGCCTCGCTGCACGGCGGCCTGGTGCTGCAGATGGCCGGCAAGGTTTCGCCCAGGGTCGACCCGTCCGCCATGCGCCGCGAGGCGTTCGCGACGATCCTGCGCGGGTTGAAGCCGAAGGCTTGACGGTCGCTGCGTAACCGCGCCGATGGTCATTGCGTGGTTCGCGACGCTCGCCCGAGAGCTCGCTCCTCACCATGACGACCCTTGTTGCAGCCCACTTCCCTTCGTCATCCTGAGG
>JBEIDC010000160.1:0-5354 GCA_040383665.1 Caulobacter sp. | reverse complement strand
TGGACGGCGAAGTAGCGCGCTGACAGGCGTTGCCTGCTTCGACACGCCCGCTGCGCGGGCTGCTCAGGATGACAGGATCAAAAGGGCTCCCCCTTCCAGTCATCCTGAGCAGCGCCGAAGGCGCGTGTCGAAGGACGCAAGGCGTTGACGCCCCACCTCCCACCCGTTAGCGCCTCACTCCATGACCGCGCTGCCTTCCGGCCTTGCCGACCTCGCCGACCGCTATGACGTGCTGCTGAGCGACGTCTGGGGCGTCATCCACAATGGCCTCGAGAGCTTCCCCGACGCCTGCGCCGCCCTGGCGCGGTTCCGGGCGGAGAAAGGGCCGGTGGTCCTGATCTCCAACTCGCCGCGTCCGGCCAGCGACGTCGTAGCCCAGCTCGATGCTTTGAAGGTGCCGCGCGAGGCCTGGACGGCCTTCATCACCTCCGGCGACGCCACGCGCGTGCTGCTGGGCCAGAAGGCCGCCCTGGGCGCCGCCTGGCGCATCGGCCCGGACCGCGACATGCCGCTGTACGAGGGCCTCGGTCTGGCCTTCGCCGAGCCCGACGAGGCCGCCTTCATCACCGTCACCGGCCCGTTCGACGACGAGGTCGAGACGCCCGAGGACTACCGCGACCGCTTCGCCGGCCCCGCCGCCCGCGGCCTGCCGATGATCTGCGCCAACCCCGACAGGGTGGTGCAGCGCGGCGACAGGCTGATCTACTGCGGCGGCGCCCTGGCGGACCTCTACGCCGAGATGGGCGGGCGGGTGCTGATGGCCGGCAAGCCCTATGCGCCGATCTACGACCTCTGCCTCGCCGAGGCCTCGCGCCTGCTGGGCCGGCCGGTCGACCCGCGCCGGGTGCTCTGCATCGGCGACGGCGTCCACACCGACGTCCAGGGCGCGCAGCAGCAGGGACTGGACTGCCTGTTCATCGCCCGGGGCATTCACGGCGAGGCGGCCATGGGCCCGGACGGCCGGCTGTCGCCCGCCGCCGTCGACGCCCTCCTGGCCGCGGAAGGCGTGAAGGCCGGCTACGCCATGGCCGACCTGCAGTGGTGACGCGACACAACAAGAAGAGGGAAACGCGCGATGACGGCACTGTTCTTTGAAGACCTCAGCGTCGGCCAGTCGGCCGAACTGACCCGCACCGTCGACGAGGCGGCCATCCAGGGCTTCGCCGACGTCAGCGGCGACCACAATCCGGTCCACCTGGACGAGGCCTTCGCCGCCACCACGCCGTTCAAGACGCGCATCGCCCACGGCATGCTGTCGGCCGCCTACATCTCGGCCCTGATCGCCGGCAAGCTGCCGGGGCCCGGCGCCATCTACCTGGGCCAGACGCTCAGCTTCAAACGCCCGGTCAAGATCGGCGACAAGGTTGTGGTCACCGCCACGATCACCGCCCTCGACGCCGAGAAGGCCCGCGCCACCCTGGCCACCGTTTGCACCGTGAACGGCAAGGCCGTGATCGAGGGCGAGGCCCTGATCATGGTTCCGCGCAAGGGCGGCTGATGGGTCTGCGGATCGTCCATGGCTGGAAGGGCCTGTCGGCCGCCGATCGCGGCGCGGCCGTGGCGCTGGGCAATTTCGACGGCGTGCACCTTGGCCACCGCGAGGTGATCGCCGGCGCGGTCGAAGCCGGCCGCCGGCTGGGCGCTCCGGTGGGGGTGATCAGCTTCGACCCGCACCCGCGCCGGCTGTTCCAGCCCGACGAGCCGGCCTTCCGGCTGATGACCACCGACCAGCAGG
Organism: Caulobacter sp.; assembly: GCA_040383665.1. Classification (GTDB taxonomy): domain Bacteria; phylum Pseudomonadota; class Alphaproteobacteria; order Caulobacterales; family Caulobacteraceae; genus Caulobacter. The sequence continues at coordinate 3,619 of JBEIDC010000160.1, read as the reverse complement.
CCCGGGTGCTGGAGACCATGGGCGTGGACCGCTTCTACGTCCTGCCGTTCGACTTCGAGATGGCCAACTTCAGCGACCGCGACTTCGCCCTGAAGGTCCTCCACGAGGGCCTGGGGGTCCGCCACGTCGCCGTCGGGTTCGACATCTCCTTCGGCAAGGGCCGCACCGGCAGCCCGGCGCTGATGACGGCCTATGGCGAGGCGATGGGCTTTTCCGTCTCCGTCGCCGAGGCAGTGGGCGAGGGGGCCGAGAAGTACAGCTCCACCGGCGTGCGCGAGGCGCTGCGCGAGGGGCGGCCGCAGGACGCCGCCGCCATCCTCGGCCAGCCGTTCGCCATCGAAGGCGTCGTGCGCCGCGGGAAGCAACTGGGCCGCACTCTGGGCTTTCCGACCGCCAACGTCTTCATGGCCGACTACGTGGCGCCCCGGAAGGGCGTCTACGCCACCCGCACCCGCCTCCCGGACGGCCGGATCGTCCCCGGCGTCGCCAACATCGGCAACAACCCCACCACCGGCGAGGTCGAGACCCGGCTGGAAGTCTGGCTCTTCGACTTCGACGAGGACCTCTACGGCCAGGTCATCGAGACCAGCCTGATCGCCTTCCTGCGGCCGGAGGAGAAGTTCGATTCCATCGAGACGATGGTCGAGCAGATCCGGCTGGACGAGCGACAGGCGCGGGACATTCTGTCGTAACCCCTACCCCGTCATCGTCGGAACAAGTCCGACGATGACGGCAGTGGGGGGAGCTGGGGAGGATTCACCGTAGGGGCGATCACCCCTTCCCACGCCCGCTCCGCCATGCTTCCGTTAACCCTAGTCAGGCGGGGGCCGGAATGCTCAAGGGGCGCAAGTACGATCTGTTCGCGCAGGCCAGGCGCCCGCGCCGCCGTCTGCCGGCCACCTTCAACTATCCGCCCGAAACGCAGCTGGTTTTCGATCCCGGCGACGCCCCGCCGCTGTTCGTGCGCGACCAGGGGCTGCTGGACGCCTATTCCAACGCCGTCGTCGACGCCGTCGAGGCGGTGGGCCCGGCGGTGGTGCGGGTCATCCCCATCGTGCCCGACGGCTATATCGCCGGCGAGGGCTCGGGCTTCTTCGTCAGCACCGACGGGCTGATTCTCACCAACCGGCACGTCATCGCCGGTGTGAACCGCTTCGCCATCATCACCGCCGACGGCCACGGCCTGACCGCCCGGCCGATCGGCGAGGACGCCGACACCGACATCGCCGTCCTGCGGCTCGAACAGTCGATGCGCACGCCCTGCGCCAAGCTCGGCGATTCCAAGAGCCTGCGCCGCGGCCAGCTGGTCATCGCCATCGGCGCCCCGCTGGGCTTCGAGGCCACGGTCACCACCGGGGTGGTCAGCGCGCTCGGCCGATCGATCCGCGGCGAGCGCGGCCGTCTGATCGAGGACCTGATCCAGACCGACGCCGCCCTGAACCCCGGCAACAGCGGCGGGCCGCTGGTCAACTCGGCCGGCGAGGTGATCGGCGTGGCCACGGCGGTGATCAGCGGGGCCCAGGGCCTGTGCTTCGCCGTCGCCTCCAACACCGCCTCGTTCGTGATGAACGAGATCCTCAAGCACGGCTATGTGCAGCGCGGCTCGATCGGCGTGGTCGCCCAGCAGACGCCGGTGCCGCCCTCGATCCAGAAGTCGGCCGGCGTCAACCAGGCCTACGCCGCCTGGGTGGCGACGGTGGAGCCCGGCGGCCCCGCGGCCAAGGCGGGCCTGGCCCAGGGCGACCTGATCGTCGCCGCCGACGGCAAGCCGGTCACGGGCCTGGACGATCTGCTCCGCGTCCTTGGCCCCGGCAGCATCGGCAAGAGCATCGCCTTCGACGTCGTCCGCGCCGGCCGCCGGATGACGGTGACCGTGACGCCGAAGATGCGGAAGCGGGGCTAGGATCTCACCGTTCCCAACTCTATCGCTCGTCATCGTCAGACTTGTTCCGACGCCCCATGCGTGATGCGCTGGCCTGTCTACAGGCTGAGCTCAACCGCCTCCTCTTGTGTTCATGGGTCGTCGGAACAAGTCCGACGATGACGGGAGTTGGTGGATGCAGATAGTGCAAAACGCCTGATGCTCTGCTACAGCCCCGCCCCATGACTATGGCCTGGAAGACCCCGCGAATTATCCGCCCGGCGTGACGCCGCCGGGAACGGCCGCGCATGCCGGGACGTGAACCCGCACCCTTCCGACCTGACCCCGAGAAAGTCCCCATGGCCGACGACGCCGCTTCCCCGCGCGACTACCGCGAAACCGTCTTCCTTCCCGACACCCCGTTCCCGATGCGGGCCGGCCTGCCGAAGAAGGAGCCTGAAATCCTGGCCGGCTGGGCCGAGCAGGACCTCTACAAGGCCATGCGCAAGGCCCGGCAGGACGCCGGCGCCCCGCTGTTCGTGTTCCATGACGGCCCGCCCTATGCCAACGGCGCCATCCACATCGGCCACGCGCTGAACAAGCTGCTGAAGGACTTCGCCTGCCGCAGCCGGTTCGCGCTGGGCTACGACGTCGACTTCATCCCCGGCTGGGACTGCCACGGCCTGCCGATCGAGTGGAAGATCGAGGAGGAGTACCGCAAGAAGGGCCGCCGCAAGGACGACGTCCCGACGGCCGAATTCCGCGCCGAGTGCCGCGCCTACGCCGGCCACTGGATCGGCGAGCAGATGAGGGCTTCCAGCGCCTCGGCGTCCTCGCCGACTGGGAGCGCCGCTACTCGACGATGGACTTCAGGAGCGAGGCGACCATCGTCGCCGAGTTCCACAGGTTCGCGATGAGCGGCCAGCTCTATCGCGGCTCCAAGCCGGTGATGTGGAGCCCGGTCGAACGCACCGCCCTGGCCGACGCCGAGGTCGAGTACCACGATCACAACAGCCCGACGGTCTGGGTGAAGTTCCCGGTTGTCGGCGGCAGCGCCAGTGTCGTGATCTGGACCACCACCCCCTGGACCATCCCGGCCAACCGGGCGGTCAGCTACAGCCCACGCATCGACTACGGCGTCTATGAGGTGACCGCGCTGGAAGAGGGGCTGGAGTTCCAGCCCTGGGCCGCGCCGGGCGACCGGCTGATCCTGGCGGACAAGCTGGCCGAAGAAGTCTTCAAGGCCGCGAAGATCGCCGCCTGGACGCGGGTCGAAACCGCAAAACTCGACGGCGTGGTGCTCGAGCACCCGCTGGCGAAGCTCGACGCCGGCTATGGCTTCAAGGTTCCCATGCTCGCCGGCGACCACGTCACCGATGACGCCGGTACCGGCTTTGTCCACACCGCGCCGGGCCACGGCGCCGACGACTACCTGATCTGGCTGAAGAGCCGCCAGCAGCTCGACGCCATGGGCGTGGACGCCACCATCCCCGAGACCGTCGATCCCGACGGCGCCTACTATCCGCATGTGCCGCTGTTCGCGGGCCTCAAGGTGCTGGAGACCGAGGGCAAGAAGTCGGGCAAGTTCGGACCGGCCAATGCCGCGGTGATGGACAGGCTGATCGAGGCCTGCAACCTGCTGGCCCGCGGCCGGCTGGAGCACAGCTATCCGCACAGCTGGCGGTCCAAGGCTCCGGTCATCTTCCGCAACACGCCGCAGTGGTTCATCCGCATGGACGAGCCGCTGGAGAACGGCGA
>JBEIDC010000159.1:0-5445 GCA_040383665.1 Caulobacter sp. | reverse complement strand
GCTGGTTCGTGCCGGAAGCGGAGGCCAAGGGGGGCGGACTGCTGGGCTGGCTGGCCGGCGTCTTCGCGGGGATTGGCGCCTGGTTCAGGGGTCTGTTCGGCTGAGAGGCTGAGGGGACAGGTTAAGATGTCCCTTGGGACACCTTAACCTGTCCCCGACTCCCGTCAGCTTCGAAAGCGGCGGGGGACACGCACTGACGTGCATGTCCCCGGCTGGGGGCGTCACAGCCCCAGAACGGCCTTGGCCATGATGTTGCGCTGGATCTCGTTGGAGCCGCCGAAGATCGAGGTCTTGCGCATGTTGAAATAGGTCGGCGCCGACTTGGCCGCCCAGCTCGGGATCGACAGGCTGTTGTCGCCCGAGAGGCCCTTGGCGTGCGGCGCGCCGTAGTGGGCGGCGGCCTCCAAGGTCAGCTCGGTCAGGCGCTGGCCGACCTCGGTGCCCTTCACCTTGAGCAGCGATGCTTCCGGACCGGGGCCCTTGCCGGAGGCTTCGCCGGCCAGGGTGCGCAGTTCGGTGTACTCGAGCGCGGCCAGGTCAATCTCCAGCTCGGCGATCTTGCGGCGGAAGTCGGAGTCCTTGAGCAGCGGGGCGGCGTCATCGGCCGGCTCGGACGCGGCGAGCTCGCGCAGCTTCTCGATGCCGCGCTTGGAGCGGGCGACGCCGGCGATGCCGGTCCGCTCGTGGCCGAGCAGGTACTTGGCCACCGTCCAGCCCTTGTTCTCCTGGCCGATCAGGTTCTCGACGGGGACCTTCACGTTATCCAGGAAGACGTCGTTGACCTCGTGGCCGCCCTCGATGGTGATGATCGGGCGCACGGTGATGCCGGGGCTGGTCATGTCGATGAGCAGGAAGGAGATGCCCTCCTGCTTCTTGGCCGTGGCGTCGGTGCGAACCAGGAAGAAGCCCCAGTCGGCGAAGTGGCCTTGCGTGGTCCAGGTCTTCTGGCCGGTGACGACGTAGTAGTCCTTGCCGTCTTCGGTGATCCGCTCGGCCCTGGTCGACAGGCCGGCAAGGTCGGAGCCGGCGCCCGGCTCGCTGTAGCCCTGGCACCACCAGATGTCGCCGTTCATGGTCCCGGGCAGGAACCTGGCTTTCTGCTCGGGCGTGCCGAAGGTGTAGAGCACCGGCCCGATCATACCGATGCCGAAGCTGGTCTGGCTGGTCTGCGCCCGGGCCAGCTCCTCGGAGAAGATGTACTTGCGCACCGAATCCCAGCCGGTGCCGCCGTACTCGACCGGCCAGGACGGCGTCAGCCAGCCCTTGTTGTTGAGGATCCGGTGCCAGGAGAGGATGTCCTCCTTGGTCAGATGCTCGCCGGCCTCCATCTTCCGGCGGTTCTCGGCCGGGAAGTTCGCCTCAATCCAGTCGCGGACGTCCTTACGGAACTCGGCGTGCTCCGGCAGAAAATCGAGGTCCATCGTGCTTCTCCCATGGCTGCGTACTGGACTCTGACGGCCCGGCTCGGCAGTTTGCGCTCAAACAAGTGTTTCAACGAACATAAGGGGCGACGCGCCATGGCCGCAATCAATTCCGTCACCGACCTGACCAACGACGGCGACGTCGCGGTCATCACCCTGAACTCGCCGCCGGTGAACGCGCTGTCGGCCAATGTGCGCGACGGCCTGTACGAGGGCTTCAAGGCCGCCATCGCCGATGACCAGGTGAAGTCGATCGTCCTGATCTGCGACGGCCGCACCTTCATCGCCGGCGCCGACATCAGCGAGTTCGGCGGCGCGTCCAAGGGCGCCAGCCTGTTCGACGTCCAGAACATGATGGAAAACTCGCCCAAGGCGGTGGTCGCCGCGATCCACGGCACCGCGCTCGGCGGCGGCCTGGAAGTGGCGCTGACCGCCCACTACCGCGTGGCGGTTCCGTCGGCGAAGGTCGGCCTGCCGGAAGTGAACCTGGGCCTGCTGCCCGGCGCCGGCGGCACCCAGCGCCTGCCCCGCATCGTCGGCGCCCAGAAGGCGCTGGAGATGATGACCAGCGGCAGCCATGTGCCCGCCAAGGCCGCCAGCGCCATGGGCCTGGTCGACGAGATGGTCGAGGAGGGCGCCCTCAAGGCCGGCGCCATCGCCTTCGCCAAAAAGGTCGTCGCCGAGAACTGGCCGCTGAAGAAGGTCCGCGACCGCGAAGTGGCCGGCGGCACGCCGGAAGTCTTCGCCGAGTTCCGCAAGGCCAACGCCCGCAAGTTCCGCGGCTTCAAGGCCCCCGAGTCGAACATCCAGTGCATCGAGGCGGCCGCCACCCTGCCCTTCGAGGACGGCCTGAAGGTCGAGCGCACCCTGTTCATGGAGCTGATGACCGGCCCGCAGTCGGCCGCCCAGCGCTATGTCTTCTTCGCCGAACGCGCCGCCAACAAGATCCCCGACGTGCCGGACGACACCGAGATCCTGCCGGTCAAGACGGTCGGCGTGATCGGCGCCGGCACCATGGGCGGCGGCATTTCGATGAACTTCCTCAACGCCGGCATCCCGGTGAAGATCGTCGAGATGAAGCAGGAGGCCCTCGACCGGGGCCTGGGCGTCATCCGCAAGAACTACGAGAACACCGCCGCCAAGGGCCGCCTGACGACCGACGACGTCGAAAAGCGCATGGGCCTGCTGAGCGGTTCGCTCGACCTGTCCGATCTGGCCGACTGCGACCTGATCATCGAGGCCGTGTTCGAGAACATGGAGATCAAGAAGGACATCTTCGCCAGGCTGGACGGCATCGCCAAGCCCGGCGCCATCCTGGCCTCCAACACCTCCTATCTCGACGTCAACGAGATCGCCTCGGCCACCAAGCGGCCCGAGAGCGTGATCGGCCTGCACTTCTTCTCGCCGGCCAACGTCATGCGCCTGCTGGAGATCGTGCGCGGCGACGCCACGTCCAAGCCGGTCATCGCCACCTCGATGAAGCTGGCCAAGACCATCGGCAAGGTCGGCGTTCTGGTCGGCGTCTGCCCCGGCTTCGTCGGCAACCGCATGCTGTCGTCCCGTCAGGGCCAGGCCCAGGCGCTGGTCGCCGAGGGCGCCATGCCCTGGGACGTCGATCGCGTCCTCTACGACTTCGGCTTCCCGATGGGTCCGTTCGCGATGAGCGACCTGGCCGGCCTCGACATCGGCTGGAGCAAGGAGACCAACAAGAGCGCGACCATCCGCGACAAGCTCTGCGAACTGGATCGCCGCGGCCAGAAGACCGGCGCCGGCTACTATGACTACGACGAGAAGCGCAACGCCAAGCCCTCGCCGGTCACCGAGCAGATCATCAAGGACTTCGCCGCCAAATCGGGCGTCAACGCCCGCACGGTCGACGACCAGGAGATCCTCGAGCGCACCATCCTGCCGATGATCAACGAGGGCGCGAAGATCCTCGAAGAGGGCAAGGCGATCCGCGCGTCGGACGTCGATACCGTCTGGATCAACGGCTACGGCTGGCCGGTCTACCGCGGCGGCCCGATGCACTACGGCGACAGCCTGGGCCTGGCCCATGTCGTGGCGCGGCTGAAAGAGTACCAGGACAAGCACGGCGACTTCTTCAAGCCGTCCGCCCTGCTCGAAAAGCTCGCCGCCGAAGGCAAGGGCTTCAAGGACCTGTAGTGAGTCACTGCGTGCTTCGACACGCGCTCTTCGAGCGCTGCTCAGCATGACTAGCGATAGTCATCCTGAGCAGCCGCGGAGCGGCGTGTCGAAGGACGCAATGCGCCAACGGAGTGACCCGGCGTGAACCTCTCCCTCGACCAGATGATCGCCGGGGACTTCGGGACTGTTCCCGACCTCATCCGGCTGTACGCCCGGGAGAAGCCGACGCACCCGGCGCTGGTCCAGGACGGCCGGTCGCTGAGCTACGCCGAGCTCGACGCGCTGATGGACCGCATCGCCGCCGGCCTGCAGCGGGACGGTCTGACGCAGGGCCAGGCGGTTTCGGTCTGCGCCACGACCTCCATCGAATACGCCGCCCTCTTTCTCGGCGGCCTGCGAGCCGGTGCGGCGGTGGCGCCCATCGCGCCCTCCTCCACGCCGGACCAGATCGTGGCCATGGTCAACGACAGCGGCGCGGGCCTGTTCTTCCTCGACAGGACGGTGGCGGCGGAGATGGGCGACAGGCTCAGCGACGTCGTCACCCGGCAGATCGCGCTGGACGGCTCCGACGTCGGCCTGCCCTTCGCGCAGTGGCTGCCGGCGGAAGGCATCGCGCCGAAGCCGGTGACCATCGGCCCGAAGGACCCGTTCAACATCATCTACAGCTCGGGCACGACCGGCACGCCCAAAGGCATCGTCCAGAGTCACGGCATGCGCTGGCGCCACCTGGCCCCGCGTCCCGACGGCATCGGCTATGGCCCCGACGCGGTCGGCTTCATCTCCACGCCGCTCTATTCGAACACCACCCTGGTCTGTTTCTTCCCGACCCTGGCGGGCGGCGGGACCATGGTCATGCTGCCGAAGTTCGACGTGCTGAAGTGACTGCAGGCGGCGCAGGACAACCGCGTCACCCACGCCATGCTGGTGCCGGTGCAGTACCGCCGCCTGCTCGAGCACCCCGACTTCGACAAGTACGACCTCAGCAGCTTCCAGATGAAGTTCGCCACAAGCGCGCCCTTCCCGGCTGAGCTGAAGAGGCAGGCCATCGAACGCTGGCCGGGCGGGCTGACCGAGTACTACGGCATGACCGAGGGCGGCGGCGGCTTCATGCTGCAGGCCCACCTCTACCCCGACAAGCTGCACACCGTCGGCCTGCCCAGCCCGGGCGCGGTCATCAAGCTGATCGACGAAGAGGGCAATGAGGTCGGGCCCGGCGAGGTCGGCGAGATCATCGGCCGCTCGCCCGCGACCATGAGCGGCTATCACAACCAGCCGGGCAAGACGTCCGAGGCGCAGTGGGTCTGTCCGAAGACCGGCGACCGCTACATCCGCACCGGCGATGTCGGCCGGTTGGACGAGGATGGCTTCCTGACCCTGATGGATCGCCGCAAGGACATGATCATCACCGGCGGCTTCAACGTCTATCCCAGCGACCTGGAAGCGGTGCTGATGCAGCACGAGGCCGTCGCCGAGGCCGCCGTGATCGCCGCCCCGTCCGACCAGTGGGGCGAGACGCCGGTGGCCTATGTCGCGCTCAAGGACGGCGCCACGGCGACCACTGACGCGCTGAAGGCCTTCACCAACGGCAAGGTCGGCAAGACCCAGCGCCTGGCCGATGTCGTCCTGATCGACGTCCTGCCCCGCAGCCACATCGGCAAGGTGCTGAAGCGGGAGCTGCGGGACGCCTATGTGAAGGCCACGGCGTAGGTCTCAGGACGCATTCCTCTATGGTCCCGTCATGGCCCGACTTGTTCGGGGCACCCATGCCTGGTGAGCCGGCCGGTCCTCTGCGTGCTTCGACACGCGCTCTTCGAGCGCTGCTCAGCATGACTATGGTGGGTGGCTATCTTTCTTGGTCATCCTGAGCAGCCGCGCAGCG
>JBEIDC010000158.1:0-5490 GCA_040383665.1 Caulobacter sp. | reverse complement strand
AGGATCGCGTGGCCGGTCCGGTCGGACCAGGCGCGGTGCGTATCGGCCAGCAATGGCGCCGAACCTGATACGAACAGGCGCATGTGGGCGGTCGCAGCCTTGGTCAGGCCGGGATGATCGAGCAGGCGCACATAGAACGTCGGCACGCCCATCATGCAGGTTGCGCGCGGCATCAACGCCATGATCTGGTTCGGATCAAACCTTGGCAGAAAGATCATCGACGATCCGGCCATGAGCGTCACGTTTGTGGCGACGAACAGGCCATGCGTATGAAAGATCGGCAGCGCGTGCAGCAGCACGTCCGACGGCATGAAGCGCCAGCAGTCCACCAGCGTTCGGGCGTTCGAGGCAAGGTTGTCATGGCTGAGCATGGCCCCCTTCGAGCGTCCGGTCGTGCCGGAAGTGTAGAGGATGGCGGCAAGATCGTCCGAGCCGCGGTCGATATCCGCAAAGGCTGAGGCAGAAGCGCTCGCCTTCTGCAGCAAGCTGCCCTCGCCCGCCGCATCGAGCGTCTCGACAGCAGCGCCGCGCGCAATGGCGGCAAGCCCCTCGCGCTTGCCCGGATCGCAGACGATCAGGGCCGGCTCGGCGTCGCCGATGAAATAGTCGAGTTCGGCCAGCGTGTAGGCGCTGTTGAGCGGCAGGAAGACCGCCCCGGCCCGGATCGTGGCCAGATAGAGGTAGAGGTTCTCCGGGCTCTTCTCGACCTGCACCGCCACCCGGTCGCCGGTCTTCACCCCCAGCGCGCGCAGGGCGTGGGCGTAGCGGGCCGTATGGGCCTCGAGGTCGGCGTAGCTGTCGATCCGGCCGTCCGGGCGCTCCAGGAAGGGCGCGGACGGGACGGCGTTGGCGGTCAACTGCTGGTACAGGTTGCTCAAGCTTGCTCCCCCCCTTCGTCATGGCCCGACGTGTTCGGGCCACCCATGAACACGGACTTGATCGTGCGTCCCCCCGGGACCGGCCTATGGCCGGCCCGAGGGCAGGCTCCGACACGCCGCTCCACGGCTGCTCAGGATGACTGGGTTAGAAAGCTCTCCAACGCAGTCATGCTGAGCAGCGCCGTCAGGCGCGTGTCGAAGCACGCAAGGCGCGTCCGCTTCACCACGCATGGGTGGCCCGAACAAGTCGGGCCATGACGATTCCAGGGGCTTCAGAGAAGCATTCGCTCCAGCCCCGCCCGGTCGAGCACCGTGATCACGCCGTAGCCGCGCGCCACCCGGCCCTGCGCTTCCAGCGCGCTCAGCCAGCCGTTCACCGCCTTGCGGGTGACGCCGATCATTTCGGCGAGGTCGGCCTGGGAGACGGCGATCTCGCCGCCGGTCTGGGCGGACAGCTGCAGCAGGCGGGAGATCAGCCGCTCGCGGGGCTTCAGCGCCACGAACTCGGCCACCGCCTGGGCGTTGAGGCGCAGCTGGCCATAGACCAGCGCCGACAGCGCTTCCCACAGCCCCGAATGGTCGGCGGCGACCTGGCGCAGGGCCCGGTCGCTGAGCGTGAACACCGTGGCGGGCGTGGCGGCGATGGCGGTGACGATCCTCGGGCCGCCGCCGAAGGCCGCGCTCTGACCGATCACCGTCCCGGCGGGCAGCAGGCTGATCAGCGCCTCGCGGCCGCCCGGCGCCTGTCCGTAGACCTTCAGCGCCCCGTCGACCACGGCCAGCACCCCGGTCTCCTCGTCGCCCTCGCCGTGCATCCATTCGCCCGCGCTCCGGCGGGACAGGCGGCCGGCCCGCAGCAGGGCGTCCCGCCGGTCGGCGGGCTGGCGGGCGAACCAGGGGATGGCCGCCACCCTGGCGAGGTTGTCATCGCTCATGCCGCTATGTAACCAAAGTGACAGTCAGCGCGCCAGCGCCGTGGCCTGATCGGGTCAATGACAAGGGAGACCGCCATGCTCGCCACCGCCCTCAGGATCGAACCGGCCGACGGCTGCGGCGCCTATGTGTCCGGCGTGGACCTGGCGGGCGCCAGCGACGCCGACGTGGCGTCCATCCGCCGGGCGCTGTTCGACCACGGCGTCCTGTTCTTCCGCGGCCAGTCGATCACGCCCGAGCAGCATATCGCCCTGGCCGAGCGCATCGCGCCGATCGACGTCAACCGCTTCTTCCCCGCCGCGCCCGGCTATCCGGTCATCGCCAAGGTCGAGAAGACCGCCGAGCAGACCACCAATATCGGCGGCGGCTGGCATACCGACCACAGCTACGACATCGCCCCGGCCATGGGCTCGGTGCTGGTCGCCCGCGACCTGCCGCCCGGCGGCGGCGACACCCTGTTCGCCGACATGTACGCGGCCTTCGACACCCTGGACGAGGACCTGAAGGCCCAGGTGCGCGGCCTGCGCGCCGTGCACGGCTCCGACCATGTGTTCGGCGAGAAAGGCGTCTATGCGAACACCGACCAGCCCGAACTGGCCAAGGGTGGCGTCGAGACGCCGGAGACGGTGCATCCGGTGGTGATCAAACACCCGGGCAGCGGCAAGAGCGTGCTCTACGTGAACCCCAGCTTCACCCTGCGGTTCGAGGGCCAGACCCGCGAGGAGAGCCTGCCGCTCTTGATGAAGCTCTACGCCAACGCCATGAACACCGCCCACGTCCACACCCTGGTCTGGGAGCCCGGCACGGTCGCCATCTGGGACAACCGCGCCACCTGGCACTTCGCCAAAAACGACTACCACGGCCACTACCGGCTGATGCACAGGATCACCCTGGCGGGGTGCGAGCTGGAGGCGGCCTAGGGGCTGGCGAGCAGGACGACTCCATTCCCCGTCATGGCCCGGCTCGTCCGGGCCACCCATGCCTGGTGAGCGAGAAGGCTCCCTGCGTGCTTCGACACGCGCTCTTCGAGCGCTGCTCAGCATGACTATGATTTGGGACCTTCCAACCTGGTCATCCTGAGCAGCCGCGGAGCGGCGTGTCGGAGCCTGCCCTCGGGCGGACCATAGGCCGGTCCCGGGGGGACGCACGGCGACGGCGGTGTTCATGGGTGGCCCGAACAAGTCGGGCCATGACGGTGGGAAAAGCCTAAGGCTCCGCGCTCCGCAACGCGGCGCTGCCGAACGCGGTCACGTCGGTCACCTGCGTCACCACCTCGCACCCCGCCGGCAGTTTCGGGCCGATGAGCGGCAGGTCGCGGGCCGAGCGGTCCGCCACCACGAAGAACCCCGCAGCGCCCAGCGTCGGCTGCAGCGTCGTCCCCAGCGACGGGGCGCGCATGAAGCTGCCGATGTAGGTCGCCTTGCCGGGCTGGATGGTGAAGCGGATCGCGAACGGTTTCGCCGACGACCAGTCGTAGGCCGCGCCGGTCGGGCTGGAGCCATAGAAGGCGAAGTTGTCGATCAGGTAGTCGCCGGGCGGCAGGCGGCGCACGACGATCTGGCCGGTCTCGCGGCCCTCGAAGTCGGGGTTCTTGATCTTCAGATAGATCGCGCCGCCCAGCTTCGGCTCGATCATTCCCCTCCAGTCGTTGACGGCCGTCCCGTCCGGCAGCGCCACGCGGCCGTAGGGAAAGTCGAAGTGCATGCCGATGGCGATCGTGCCCACCGCGTAGGCGACATAGCCACCGTCCTCGCCGGCGTACTGGGCGGGCGCCTTTGCGGCGAGCGCGGGCGTGGCTATCAGCGCCAGCAGGGCGACAATAAGACTTCTGATTATCGACACAAACGCCTCCGCGGCACGCTGACCCCGCAGATGATCGGTCAGCGGCCGTGAGACAGCAAGGGCGTCAGGCCGGCGCGACCTGGGACATCAGCGCCAGCAGGCGGCCCTCGTTGTCGCGCAGGAAGGCCATCCACTCCTCGGTCCCGTCGGCATGGCGGTGGATCAGGTGCGGCGCCCCCTCGAAAGCGACGCCGCGCGCTTCCAGCTGGGCATGGGCGGCGCGGATGTCCGGCACGCGGAAATAGATCACCGCCGCGTCGGTCCCCCCGCCCTCCTCCAGGAACAGCCGCACCCCGCCGCAGTCGAAGAAGGCCAGCTTGCCGAAGGTGTAGAGGTGCGTCAGGCCGAGCACGTCGCGGTACCAGGCCTCGGCGGCGGCGATATCGGTCACCGACCGGGCGATCTGGCCGATGGGGCCCAGCTTCAGGGGCGTGGTCATGTCGGGCTCCGTTCCGTGGAGGGGGCTGTCGGCGCGGACGCCGGTGAAGTCACGCAGGCCAGCGCGGCCGTCGAGGCCGAGCTTGTCGCGCGGGGCTTCGAGCTGCTGCTTGACCGCGTCGCGGCTGACCCCGCGCCGGCGGGCGATCTGGCCCGTGCTCATGCCGTGCCGCGCCGCGTCGACCGCGGTCCATTCGGCGGGGGTCAGCACGTCAGGATGAGCGGGCCGTCCCCGGCCCCTTCGCGTGGTCATAAGAGGAGGTTAGCGCGAGCGGAGGCGAATTTCGCTCCCCTGCCGGTGGCCTCGTTTCGGTCAGCTCGCCGGATCGGCAGCACCACCCGACTTGGCGCCGAAGTAGAAGCCGGTCACCGCCCCGACCAGGCCGACGATGGCGGTCAGGCCGGTGTCGAGCACCAGCTTGATGGACTCCATCGATCCCCTGATCGCGGCGCAATGGCCCGGATGCGCCCAGCAGGCCTGGGCGCCCGCCAGCCCGACGAGCGACAGTGTCGCGACCATGACAAGCAGCGCGATGATGAGCAGGACGGCTACCCGCCCGCGCACATGTTCCTGCGCCTTGGCGGGATTGTAGGGCTCGGTGAAGGACGACACGCTGCCGACGGCGTCGGTCGGCCCGCTTCCCCGGGTCCCGTCGATCTGACTGAGGTCCTGGATGTCGGTCGCGGACATGCCGGCGCCTACTTCAGCTTCTCGAACAGGATCTGCTGAACGGTGTTGTTCTTCTTGGTGATCAACACCCTGTCGTCAGGCGCGACATTGTCAGCGAGCAGCTTTTCGGTGCGGATCGCCTGCTGGACGATGGTGTTGGCGCTGACTCCCCGACGGGTCGCCAGCTCCTTGAGAGCGTTGAACAGCTCGACAGGCAGTTCCGCCTGCACCTTGACCGTGTCAGTCATGATGGCCTGATCCATGAGCGCGAAAGTAGCAAACTCGCCACTGAAAATCCAGTGGCGAGTTTGCCGGGGCCGCCCTACCCCGCCTTCTTCTCCGCGTAGATGACCAGCGGCTGGGCGCGGCCTTCGACGACCTCGGCGTTGACCACCACTTCCTCGACGCCCTCGTAGCTGGGCAGTTCGAACATGGTCTCCAGCAGGATGCCTTCGAGGATCGAGCGCAGGCCGCGGGCGCCGGTGCGGCGCAGGATGGCCTTGCGGGCCACCGCGTTCAGCGCGTCGTCGGTGAACTTCAGGCCGACATTCTCCATCTCGAAGAGACGGGCGTACTGCTTGATCAGCGCGTTCTTCGGTTCGGTCAGGATCTTCACCAGGGCGACCTCGTCGAGGTCCTCCAGGGTGGCGATGACCGGCAGACGGCCGATGAACTCGGGGATCAGGCCGAAGCGCAGCAGGTCGTCCGGCTCCACCTGGCGCAGGATCT
>JBEIDC010000157.1:0-5553 GCA_040383665.1 Caulobacter sp. | reverse complement strand
GGATGGCCCGAACACGTCGGGCCATGACGGTTTGCGAGAGTGAACTATCGCACCGCCGCGCAGGCCAGGCGCAGGCTGCGCAGGGCCCGCAGCGCATCCGTGGCGTCCTCATCAGAGGCGAGGCGCAGGCTGAGGGCCTGGATGCCGCCCGCCTCGCCGGCGAAGCTGGCGCTCATGGTCAGGGTGGAGCCGGCGCTGCCGGCCGCGAAATCGAGGGCGGCATCGCTCCAGTCCACCTCCGGAGCCCGCGTCCGGCCGTCGTCGAGGCGCAGCGTGATGCGCGACAGGCAGGCCTCGCCGCCCCAGGCCTCGATTGTCGCGCGCCGGTCGCCCAGCGGCGTCACCGCCGTCACCCTCGCCCCGGCGGTCAGGCGCGCCAGGGTCTCATGCTCGGCGACTGGCGCCAGCGGCAGGAAGAGGGCGACGGGCAGCAGGATGGACGCGATCACAGGGGGGGGGCCTCGCCGGAACAGATCAGGTACGCTATCTGATCCCCATGGAATGGGAAGACGAGGCCTATGTGCTGTCGGCGCGGGCGCACGGGGAGACCGGCGCCATCGTCGACCTGCTGACGCAGCGCCACGGAAGGTTCGCCGCCCACGTGGCCGGCGGGGCCTCGCGGCGGATGAAGCCGTCCTCCAGGCCGGTGCGCGGGTGCTGGCGCAGTACCGGGCGAGGGTGGAAGGCCAGCTGGGCGCGGCGCTGCTCGAACCGGTAGGCGAGGGGCCTTCGGCCCTGTTCGACGACCCGCTGGCGCTGAGCGGTCTTGCCGCCGCCGCCGCCGTGGCCGCCGGCGCGCTTCCCGAGCGCGAGCCGCACCCGGGAGCCTTCCTGGCCTTTGAGGCGCTGACCAATGCCTTCGCCCTGACCGACATCTGGCCGGCCGTCTTCGTGCGCTTCGAGGCCGGGCTGCTGGAGGAGCTGGGCTTCGGGCTGGACCTGACCAAGTGCGCCTCGACCGGCGCGGTCGATGATCTGGTCTGGGTCAGCCCCCGCACCGGCCGGGCGGTCAGCCGCGCGGCGGGGGAGCCCTATGCCGACCGCCTGCTGCCGCTGCCGGGGTTTCTGCTGTCGTCGCAGGGCGGCCTGCGCGAGGGCGACGTCCGCGCCGGCTTCGACCTGACCGGTCACTTTCTCGAGCAGTTCGTGTTCGGCCCGCTGAACCGGCCCCTGCCGCCGGCCCGGGTCTGGCTGCTGGACAAGCTGGCCGACGCGGGGCGGCTTTAGCTAGTCGCAGATGCCTGTCATCACGCCTTGGCGCCGCCTGAGCGGTTTCGAAGAATTTGATTCAGCTGCGCCGCTGCGGCGATACCGCCAACCACAGTGGCTCCGATCTGGAGAGCCTTCAGGATGGGCGCCAGGTAGCGCCCTCCAAAAGCGCGCTCTACGAGTTCTGTTGTTGTCTGTTTCACGACCCGTTCGAAGCCCTCGTGGATGAACGAGGCGGTCAGGTCGAGATTGCCGAAAAACGCGTAGATCTTCATCGCCAGCACCGGCGCATAGACCAGCGGCAGAAACAGCAGCGCCGCGCCCAGACACAGCACGATCTTGTTCGCCATCGGCTCTTCGCCAAAGATCATGCCGAGCAGGTAACCCGCCGCAATCACGATCAGAACGAAGAATGCGATCGCCAGCAGGACATCGGCCACGCTGCTGAAAGGGACCCGGAAAATCAGGTTGGCGATCAGCGCTCCAGCGGTGACCAGCAGAAAGGCGAGCAGCCAAACCGTTCCATAGGCGCTGAGGTGCAGGCGCAGAGCATCCGTCTTCATTTCCATACCCCCCGATATGTTCGGCGTTCACCATGTCGCGGAACCACGATCCTGTCGAGCCGCTCGCGGCGACACTGGCTCTCGCCCTTGCTAGAACAAGACCCGAACCACCACTCCCGATTCGAGCATGACCCTGCAAACCCCTCCGCCGGGTGACGGCGACCGCATTCTGGATGAACCGCTGACCGAGGCGCTGTCGCGGCGGTATCTGGCCTACGCCCTGTCGACGATCAGCTCGCGGGCGCTGCCCGACGTGCGGGACGGGCTCAAGCCCGTGCACCGGCGGCTGATGTACGCCATGAGCAACATGCGGCTGAACCCCGAGGCCGCGGCGCGCAAATGCGCCAAGGTGGTCGGGGAGGTGATGGGTAACTTCCACCCGCACGGCGACCAGTCGATCTATGACGCCCTGGTCCGCCTGGCCCAGGATTTTTCCCAGCGCTACATGCTGATCGAGGGGCAGGGGAACTTCGGCAACATCGACGGCGATAACCCCGCCGCCATGCGCTACACCGAATGCAAGATGACGGCGGCGGCGATGCTGCTGCTGGACGGCATCGATGAGGACGCGGTCGACTTCCGCCCCACCTATGACGGCCAGGACGAAGAGCCGGTCGTCCTGCCCGCAGGCTTCCCCAACCTGCTGGCCAACGGCAGCTCCGGCATCGCCGTGGGCATGGCCACCTCGATCCCGCCGCACAACGCCGGCGAGCTGATCGACGCCTGCCTGCTGCTGCTCAAGACCCCGACGGCGACCACCGCCGACCTCATGGAGCATGTGAAGGGCCCCGACTTCCCGACCGGCGGCATCATCGTCGAGCCGCAGGCCTCGATGCTGGAGACCTACGAGACCGGCCGCGGCGGGGTTCGCACCCGCTCGCGCTGGTTCAAGGAGGAGCAGTCCCGCGGCGGCTGGCAGATCGTCGTCACCGAGATCCCCTACCAGGTGAAGAAGTCCGACCTGGTCGAGCAGCTGGCCGAGCTGATCGAGACCAAGAAGGCCCCGCTGCTGGGGGACGTGCGCGACGAGAGCGCCGAGGACGTGCGGCTGGTGCTGGAACCCAGGAGCCGCACGGTCGAGCCCGAGATGCTGATGGAGAGCCTGTTCCGGCTCTCCGACCTGGAGGTGCGCTTCTCGGTCAACATGAACGTGCTGGACGCGCGCGGCACGCCGGGCGTCATGGGCCTGAAGGCCTGCCTCCAGCACTTCCTGGCCCACCGGCGCGAGGTGCTGATCCGCCGGGCGCGGTTCCGGCTGGGCAAGATCGAGGCCCGGCTGCACATCCTCGACGGCCTGCTGGTCGCCTATCTGAACCTCGACGAGGTCATCCGCATCGTCCGCTACGAGGACGAGCCGAAGCAGAAGCTGATCGCCGCCTTCGCGCTGAGCGACATCCAGGCCGACGCCATCCTCAACACCCGCCTGCGCCAGCTGGCGAAGCTGGAAGAGATGGAGCTGCGCCGCGAGCACGCCGAGCTGGCCGAGGAGCGCGACGGCATCCAGGCCATGCTGGCGTCGGACGCCATGCAGTGGAAGCTGGTCGGGCAGGGGCTGAAGGACGTCCAGAAGGTGCTGGGCCAGGCGACCACGGTCGGCAAGCGCCGCAGCGACTTCGCCGACGCCCCGGCCGTCTCCGCCGACGTTTCAGTCGAGGCCTTCGTGGTCCGCGAGCCGATCACCGTCATCCTCTCGGAAAAGGGCTGGATCCGCGCCGCCAAGGGCAAGGTCGAGGATCCGTCCGAACTGAAGTTCAAGGAAGGCGACAAGCTGGGTTTCATTGTGCCAGCGGAAACAACGGACAAGCTGCTTATCTTCGCGTCAGACGGCCGCTTCTTCACCGTCGACTGCAGCAAGCTTCCCAGCGCCCGCGGACACGGCGAGCCGCTGCGGCTGATGGTCGACATCGACGACAAGGTGAAGCTGATCGACGTCTTCCCGCACAAGCCGGGCCGCAAGCGGTTCCTGGCCAGCAAGGCCGGCTACGGCTTCATCCTGCCCGAGGACGAGGCGCTGGCCTTCCGCCGGGCCGGAAAGCAGGTGCTGAACGGCGAGGCCCTGGTGTCGCTGGAGGCCGTCGGCGACCGCGTGGCCGTGGTCGGCGACAACGGCAAGATCCTGATCTTCGCCATGGACGAACTCCCCGAAATGCCGCGCGGCAAGGGCGTCAAGCTGCAGTCCTACCGCGAGGGCGGCCTGCGCGACGCGGTGGCGTTCAGCAGCGCAACAGGCGCCGGCTGGATCGACGCCGCCGGCCGCACCCGCGAATGGCCCGACTGGCAAGGCTGGGTCGGCAAGCGCTCCGGCGCCGGCAAGCTGGCCCCCAAGGGCTTCCCGGCCAGCAAGCGGTTCCGGCCGAAGTAGGGACAGACACCGCAGGTGTCTCTCCCTGAGGCTTGACCCGGCCCCTGCGGCCGCTCCCATGGATGGGGCGGTTCACAGCAGGGAGGTGAGTCGTGGAGCACTATCTGAACGCATCGGAAGCCGCCGCGCGGCTGGGAGTCTCGGCCAAGGCGCTGCGGCTGTACGAAGAGCGCGGGCTGCTGACGCCGCCGCGCACCGGCGCGGGCTGGCGCGCCTATGGACCGGCGGAGATGGCGCGAGCCGGCGAGATCGCGGCGCTGCGGGCGTTGGGGCTCAGCCTTTCGCAGACGGCGCGGGTGCTGGCCGGCGACGCGGCGGATCTGGAGCCGGCGCTGGCCGCGCACCAGGCGGCGCTTGAGGGGCAGGGCGCTCGTCTTGCCGAAACCATCTACAGCATCAAGGCTCTGCGAGCTGATCTTCGCGCCGGAAAGGCGCCCTTGCCGGGTGAACTGGCGGCGCTGATCATCACGCGCCGCGCGCCGGCTGTCGCCCTGGATCTGCCCTGGCCCTGGGATGGGGAGCGGTTCGAACTGCCGGTTCTGGAGCCCCTGACCTGGCTGGTCGGCCCGCTGGGCAGCGGCAAGACCCGGCTGGCGATGGCGCTGGCCGAGGCGATCCCCGGCGCACGGTTCGTGGGGCTGGATCGGGCGGCGCCGGCCGCCCTGTCGCCGCGCGCCGAGGCCGCGCTCGACTGGCTGGCCGGGGAGGGCGCGGCGCGTTCGGACGCGCTGGTCGCCCTGATGAGCCATCTCGCTGCGCATGACGCGCCCACGATCGTCGATCTGGTCGAACAGGGCCTCGACCAGCCGGCGCAGGAGGCGCTGGGTGCCTGGCTTCGCCGTCGTCCGGTCGGCGCCGCGCCGCTGATTCTGATGACCCGCTCCAGCGCGATGCTGGACCTTGAGGCCGTGGGTCCCGGCGAGACCCTGATCCTCTGCCCCGCCAACCACAGCCCGCCGGTGATCGTGGCGGCGCTTGCGGGCGCGCCGGGTTACGAGGCGCTGGCCGGGTGTCTCGCGACCCCGCAGGTGCGGGCGCGAACGGAGGGAATGCGGGCGGTGATGGCCTGAGCGGTTTACCGGCCTTCATTCCCCCCGTCTTCCCGGCGAAGGCCGGGATCCAAGGACAGGCTCCAGCCCTTGCCCCGTATGGACCCCGGCCTTCGCCGGGGAGACGAAGATAGGGGGATGGAATGAACTTATCCCCCACCCGTCCGCCCGCCCCTATGCTTCTGCCGTTCCCGTCGCACGGGGAGGGCGTATGGCCATGCGACCTTGCGGCGACGGGGATGAGGTTCGAGCGGTGAAGCGGTGAGGGGGTTACTCACCGGGTCCGGGACCGGAGCATCGTATCTCCGGCCCGCCCGCCAGGGGCAGAACGGCTAAGCCCGACAAGGGCTGCCTACCGTCGCTCCTGTTC
>JBEIDC010000156.1:0-5590 GCA_040383665.1 Caulobacter sp. | reverse complement strand
GTCGGTCTTGGCGGCCGGGTTGGTGACGTCGTTGGCGCCGATGACGAAGGCGACGTCGGCGGTCGGGAACTCGGCGTTGATGTCCTCGAGCTCGAAGACCTCGTCGTAGGGGACGTTCGCCTCGGCCAGCAGCACGTTCATGTGGCCCGGCATGCGGCCGGCCACGGGGTGGATGGCGTACTTCACCTCCACGCCCTCTTCCTTCAGCTTGTCGGCCATCTCGCGCAGGGCGTGCTGGGCCTGGCTGACGGCCATGCCGTAGCCGGGGACGATGATGACCTTGGAGGCGTTCTTCATGATGAAGGCCGCGTCCTCGGCGCTGCCCGTCTTCACGGGGCGGGTCTCGACCTTGCCGCCGGCCGCCGCGGCGCTGTCGTCGGCGCCGAAGCCGCCGAGGATCACCGAGATGAAGCTGCGGTTCATCCCCTTGCACATGATGTAGCTGAGGATGGCGCCCGAGCTGCCGACCAGGGCGCCGGTGATGATCAGGGTGACGTTCTCGAGCGTGAAGCCCAGCGCCGCCGCCGCCCAGCCGGAGTAGCTGTTCAGCATCGACACCACGACAGGCATGTCGGCGCCGCCGATCGGGATGATCAGGGTCACGCCGATCAGCAGGCTAAGGGCGAAGATGGCCCAGAAGGCCCAGATCGCCGTGCCGCCGCTCATCACCAGGATGACGGTCAGCACCACGATGCCGGCCAGGATGGCCAGGTTCAGCAGGTGGCGCGCGGGCAGCAGAATCGGCGCGCCGCTCATGTTGCCGTTCAGCTTGGCGAAGGCGATCACCGAGCCGGTGAAGGTCACCGCCCCGATGGCCAGACCCACGGCCAGCTCGATCAGCGACTGCAGGTGGATATGGCCGGTCGCCTCGTCGGCGATGCCGTAGGCGGCGGGCGTGTAGATGGCGGCGACGGCCACGAGGCAGGCGGCCATGCCGACCAGGCTGTGGAAGGCGGCGACCAGCTGCGGCATCGAGGTCATGGCGACCTTGCGGGCGATCACCGCCCCGGCGATGCCGCCGATGGCGACGCCGCCGGCGATGAGACTGAGGGTGATGACGTCGAGCTTGCCGTCACCCCAGAGGGTCGCGAGCGTGACGCCCACGGCGATGGCCATGCCGATCATGCCGTTGCGGTTGCCCGCCTGGCTGGTCACCGGGCTGGAAAGCCCGCGCAGCGCCAGGATGAAGAGAACGCCCGAGGCGATGTAGAGCAGGGCGGCGATGTTGGCGTTCATGATCTGATTTCCCCCGAACGCGCGCTCAATGCTCGCTCTTGCCCTTCGCAGGGTCCTTCTTCTTGTACATGGCCAGCATGCGCTGGGTGACCAGGAAGCCGCCGAAGATGTTCACGGCCGCGAAGGCGGCGGCGAGGGCGCCGGCGCCCTTGGAGATCCAGACGTTGGTGGTCGGGGCCGCTTCGCCCACGCCGCTGGCGGCGGCGGCCAGCAGGGCGCCGACGATGATCACCGATGAGATGGCGTTGGTGACGGCCATCAGCGGCGTGTGCAGCGCCGGCGTGACGCTCCAGACCACGTAGTAGCCGACGAAGATGGCCAGCACGAAGATGGCCAGACGGAAGACGGTGGGATCGACAGCGTCCATGTCAGTGACCTCTACTTCTTCTTCGGAGCGGGCTTGGCGGCCGGCTTGGCCGGGGCCTTGGCTTTGGCGGGAGCGGCCTTGGCGGCGGCAGGTTTGGGGGCGGGCTTGGCCGGCGCCTTCGGGGCGGCGGCCGGCTTCGCAGCGGTCTTTGCGGGAGCCTTTGGCGCGGCGGCGGCCTTGGCCTTCGGCGCCGGCTTTGCCGCAGGGGCGGCCTTGGCCGGGGCAGGCGCCTTTGCCGGGGCGGGCTTCGCAGCGGCCGGCTTGGGCGCGGCTTTCGCGGCGGCGGGCTTGGCTGCCGCCGTCTTCGCAGGCGCAGGCGCCGTCTTCAGCTGCTCGTGAACAATCGCCCCGTCCTTCGTGACCAGCGCGGCCTTGAGGATCTCGTCCTCGAAGTCGGGGGCCAGCTTGCCGTCCTTGTCGAGCAGCAGGCCGGCGAAGGCCGTCAGGTTGCGGGCGTAAAGGGCCGAGGCGTCCGCGGCGATGCGGCCGGGCAGGTTGGGCATGCCCAGGATCTTCACGCCGTTCTTGGTCACGGCGACCTTGCCCAGCTCCACGCCCTCGACGTTGCCGCCCTGCTCCACCGCCAGGTCGACGATGATCGAGCCGGCCTTCATCGAGGCGACCTGGGCGGCGCTGACCAGCTTCGGCGCCGGGCGGCCCGGGATCAGGGCCGTGGTGATGACGATGTCCTGTTTGGCGATGTGGCTGGAGACCAGCTCGGCCTGTTTGGCCTGGTACTCCTTGCTCATCTCTTTGGCGTAGCCGCCGGCGGTCTGGGCGTTCCTGAACTCCTCGTCCTCGACGGCGAGGAACTTGGCGCCCAGTGATTCGACCTGTTCCTTGGTCGCCGGCCGCACGTCGGTGGCGGTGACGACGGCGCCGAGGCGCCTCGCCGTGGCAATGGCCTGCAGGCCGGCGACGCCGACGCCCATGATGAAGACCTTGGCCGCGGCGACGGTGCCGGCGGCGGTCATCATCATCGGCATGGCCTTGCCGAACGCCTCGGCGCCCTCGATCACGGCGCGATAGCCGGCGAGGTTGGCCTGGGAGGACAGCACGTCCATCACCTGGGCCCGGGTGATCCGCGGGACGAACTCCATGGCGAACGCGCTGGCCTTCGCCTTGGCGAGGCCCTCAAGCGTAGCCCTGTCCTGGTAAGGGTTGAGCGTCGCCAGCACCATGGCGCCGGGCTTCAGCGCCGCGATCTCCTCGGCGTCCGGGCCGCGCACCTTGAACAGCACGTCGGCCTTGGCCAGCGCGTCCTTGAGGGTCTTGGCGATGGTGGCGCCGGCGGCGGCGTAGTCGGCGTCGAGGTAGGAGGCGGCGGTTCCCGCGCCGGCCTCGACCGTAACCGAGAAGCCTGAAGCGATCAGCTTCTTGACCGTTTCCGGCGTCGCGGCGACCCGGGTTTCGGCGGCCCGGCGTTCCCGGGTTACGGCGACGATGGCCATGAAGCTCCCCCTCCGGACGCCGATTGACGTCGCGTCCCTGGGGACCTGTTTAGGGGATGATCTTGCCCCTTGTCGAGCCCGTGGCGCCGCGACGCGAAAAGCTATTCCCGCAACGCAGCATCAGAGGCGGAAACTAGTGCCCGCCGCTCTTCTTGTCGCGCAGGAAGATCACGCCCAGGACCGTCAGGACGACGCCCGGGATCAGGCCGCCGAAGAAGCCCGCCGGGGTGCAGAACCAGAGGGTCAGGACGACGAGCGAGACGGCGATGGCCAGGGAGCCCCACTTGGTCAGGCCCATGACCGCGGCATAGGTCGCGGTGTGCTCGGAGATGTCCATTTCACCGCGTTGATATTCGGAAGCCATCGTCAGATCCTGCAATCGAGTTGGTGGCGCTTTACAACGACCCGCGTCACGGCTCAAGCCGCCAGCCGGCCAGAAGACCGCGCAGGGCGCCGACGAAGGCCAACGGCTGGTCGATCATCACATGATGGTCGGCGTCCGGGATGGCCATCTGCGGCGAGCCGGGCGGCAGCAGATCCTGCATGTAGGCGAGGATCTCGTCATCCACGAGCCCCGACCGGTCGCCCCACATCATGGCGATCGGACAGGTGGCGGCGCTGAGCAGCGGCCCGCGATCCTCCATCTGGAAGGCCTGCCACATGAAGGGGTCGAACCGCCAGGTCCAGCCGCCCTCGACTTCCTTCAGCGCGTTCCGGGCGATCCAGTCGGCGATGTAGAGGTTGTCGCAGCCCTGCGGCGGGGCGAGGCGGAAGCGGGCCAGGGCCTCGGGCAGGGTGGCGTAGACCCGGTTGGGCGACACCCGTTTGGGCGGGCCGCGCCACTCGCGCTCCGGCGGGCGGACCACCGAATCGACCAGAATCGCCGCCCCCATCCGGTCGCCGTACTTGGAGGCGGCCAGCATGGTCGGGAAACCGCCGAACGAATGGGCCACGAATACCGGCTTGCCGGCGACGTAGAGGCCGGCCGCCTCGGCCGCCGCGAAGCTTTCGCGGGCGAACAGGTCGCCGGTATAGGCCGTCCGCCAGTCGGACCGGCCCATGCCGCTCCAGCTAAAGGCCGCGACCCGGTACTCCTGCGCGAAGAACGGCGCGATGAAGGTCCACCAGTCGGCGCTGGCGCCGTTGCCGTGCAGCAGCAGCAGGCCGGGCTTGCCGACCTCGCCCCAGGTCAGCAGCTCGATGGCCGCGCCCTCGAACTCGAACAAGGTCCGCTCCGGCGCGTCGGCCAGGGCCTTGTCGAACCAGGCCGGCGTTTCCGGCTTCTCGCCGTTGAAGCGGGCCAGCGGCGCGGCGATCTCGGGGGGCAGGGTCTGACCGTCAGCCACGGGCCACCTCCACGAAAGCCTTCTCGCCGGGGCGCGGCTCGCGCGGCCCGACCACCTTGTAGACGGCGGTGCCGGTCATCAGCAGCCGGTCGCCCGACCACAGCTCGCCGCGCACGGTGTAGAGGTCGTCCTCCTCCGACACGATCCGCGACCGTCCCTCGACCCAGTCCCCCAGCTTGGCGCTGGACAGGAAATCGCAGGTCAGCCGGACCGTGACCCAGAAGTGCGACTTGTGCACCGAGATCACCCGGCCCCAGGCGACGTCGGCCACGGTCATCAGCATGCCGCCGTGGCAGTTCTTCATGCCGTTGGTGTGGTGCTCCTCGACCCGGAAACCGAGCGAGCAGTCATAGCCCTCGAACTTCTCGTAGAGGGGCCCGATCTGGCGGCCAAAGCCCCGGGTCCAGTTGAGCGGCTTGAACCCGGCCGGAATATCGCCCGTCTGGGCTTCGGTAAGATCGTCGGACATGCGGCGGACTCTAACAAGCGTTTGGAAGCGGGGGAACGGGTTTCCTGCGGCGGGCTTGAGGCGACGCTGAAGTGTCGCGCGAGTCCTCATGGCCGGTTTGATGGGGTCCGCGCGGCGCGGTCGCCCGGTCCGATAGGGGGATAGAGACGCGTGGGATGCGCGGTCCGGCGGCTGGACGCGCGCCGGCGGGCGGCGGCCCTTGAGGGCGCCTGGCCCTTTCTGGCAACGGTTTGACGCGCCCTGGCGCCCTGTCGCGGATTGTCTCATGCGACCAGTTTGCGCCCGTCGTCAGGCAGGGGCGCCGATGGGCGGTGGCCCGGGCCGCGGAATGTCTCGCAAAGGGGTCGAATGTCCCGCTTTGTCTTCGGAGTATCGGTCTCGGGAGTCTCGCATTGGGGACGGCTTCGCGACGCGTAGCTGTCCCTCACCAGCGTCAGGGAGTGTTGAGGGACAGATACCGGCTTCGCCGGAACCAGTCCCGGGTCGCCACCCCTCTCCCTGTCATGGTCCGACTTGTTCGGGCCACCCATGAACACGGGCCTTCGGAAGGGGAGCGCCGACAGCGCGCCGGACAACCCCTTGACGCACCACGCATGGGTGGCCCGAACAAGTCAGGCCATGACGGCGGGGGTGGAAGGCGGACTGGGACGTTTCCCATGTTTCCGTCTCCCCGGCGAAGGCCGGGGTCCCCAGGCCGGCGCGCAGGAAGATGGGTCCCGGC
>JBEIDC010000155.1:0-5771 GCA_040383665.1 Caulobacter sp. | reverse complement strand
CTCGATCAGGCCCTTCTTGATGCCCTGCAGTTCATCGCCGCCGCCCGGGATCAGCACGGCGATGAACAGGTCGACCATGTCGGCCACCACGGTCTCGGACTGACCGACCCCGACCGTCTCGACGATGACCACGTCAAAGCCCGCAGCCTCGCAGAGCAGCATCGCCTCACGCGTCTTGCGCGCCACCCCGCCGAGGGTGCCGCCGGACGGTGACGGGCGGATATAGGCGTCCGGATCGACTGACAGCCGCTCCATGCGGGTCTTGTCGCCCAGGATCGAGCCGCCGGTCCGGCTGGACGAGGGATCGACCGCCAGCACCGCCACCTTGTGGCCGGCGGCTGTCAGGTTGCAGCCGAGCGCCTCGATGGTCGTCGACTTGCCGGCGCCGGGCACGCCGGTGATCCCCAGCCTTTGCGCCTTGCCGGTATGCGGCATCAGCCGTTCGAGCAGGGCGCGGGCGGCATGCTGGTGATCGATGCGGCGGCTCTCGACCAGGGTTATGGCGCGGGCCAGCGCCGCGCGGTCTCCGGCCAGGATGCGGGCCTCGAGGTCGGCGATGTCGGGGATGCGGGTCACCGCAGCGGTCTAGATGACGACCGCCGTGCCGGAAACAGAAACCATCAGCATCGAGGCCTGCGGACCGACGGTATTGTAGTCGAGGTCGACGGCGATAATCGCGTTGGCGCCGACCTTTTCGGCTTCCTTCATCAGGTTCTTCATCGCGTCGTCCCTGGCCCTGGCCAGCAGGCGCTCGTAGGACCGCGAGTGTCCGCCGATGAAGTCCCGGATGGCGTTCATCAGGTCGAAAACGACATTCGCGCCAAGGATCGACTGCGCGTAGATCGCGCCCTTGTATTCCTGCACGGGCCGACCCTCGATGAACGGGGTGGTCGTGATCAGCATCGGCGGCTCCCGAAACAACCCGGCAAGTATTAAGGCTAAACGTCGCCGGGGGCGAGCGTTCTCCTTTGAGGCGAATCTCGCGCGCCAATGCGGTGCGCCGCGGGGGAAAAGCGCGCCATCGGTCTTTGAGGTTTGCGCCGCCTGAGGCAGAGTGAACGCCGTCAGGGGGCCATGCGGCCCTGGGAGAAGCGTCTCGATGTTCCTCGCGCGGTCGCACCTGGACCTTCACAACATCCGCAACAGCATCGACCGGACCAAGAAGATGTCCGACGGGGTCATCAAGATTGGCCCGTTCGGCCTGGGTCTCGATGCGCTGCTCGGCTTCGTGCCGCCGCTGGGCTCGGCCTACAGCGCCGGGGCGGGCCTGGTTCTGGTCATCGACGGCGTTCGCGCCCGGGCCGCGCCCATGGTCCTGGCGGAGATGACGCTCATCCTGGCCATCGACACCCTGACCCCCTACATCCCCAAGGCGGGCGGCGTCCTCGACGCCCTGTTCACCGGCCACAAATGGGCGGCCGACCTGCTTCTGCGGCACATGGACGAGACCATCTACTTCGAGGGCAGCCGCGAGCAGGCCCAGGCCTCGTCCGAGTACCGGGACCTGATGGCCCGCGTCCGCGCCGGCAAGGAGAAGCGCCGGGTGGTCTTCCTGGGCAAGAGTCCGAAGGTCTAGATTCTCTCTGGCGAAACCTGCCACCGCCGATCTAGGCTCCCGCCCCATGAGCAAGGAACGCGCCCACAGCGCCTACCGGTCCGCCGAGACGCTGAAGAAGATGTCCGATCGGGTCATCGGCTTCGGCCCGTTCGGAGTCGGGCTGGACGGCCTTCTGACCTGGATCCCGGGCGCCGGCCTGGTCTACAGCGCCGGGGCGTCGATATTCCTGCTGTGGAGCGCCGTGCGCAGCGGGGCCACCTTGAGCACGCTCGCCAAGATGGCCGGACTGCTGGGCGTCGACATGCTGCTGTCCGACGTGCCGGTGGTCGGCGACATCGCCGACGTGCTCTGGCAGGGACACCTCATGGCCGCGACGACCATGCAGAAGGACATCGAGGGGCGGCACGGCGTGCCTGAGGGCATGGACTCGGTGCTGCACCGGCCGCGCCGACGTCGGACGGGGCTGGGGCTGCTGGCGACGATCATCTTCGGCGGCCTGGTCTACGCGGCCTGGGTTTCCGACTTCCGCGACCTGTTCAAGCACGGCATGGGCTACGCCATCGTCAACGCCAGCCTGCCGGTCGGCGGCCAGGCGATTGCGCTGTTGCTCATCCTCTCGGTGGGCCTGGTCGTGCTGTTCCTGCTCAGCCTGCTGCGCGCGCGCCTGCAGAAGCGGTCGGCTTAGTCTCCGGGCGTGCCCTGGCCTGTTCTTCATCAGCGACGCGAGCGCCTGTGTGACCGGCCAGACGCTGGCCTGGACAGCGGGCTGACTGGGATCGGCTGAGGTCAGCGTATCACCGGCAGATCGGACAGGCGGAGCGGCAGATCAGGGAAGGCCAGGGGCGCAACGGCCTCGTCCACGAGCGCCGTAAACACTGAACCGTAGGCGCTGTCT
Source organism: Caulobacter sp. (assembly GCA_040383665.1). Taxonomy (GTDB): domain Bacteria; phylum Pseudomonadota; class Alphaproteobacteria; order Caulobacterales; family Caulobacteraceae; genus Caulobacter. The sequence continues at coordinate 3,318 of JBEIDC010000155.1, read as the reverse complement.
CGCGGGTCACGGTGGATGATGATCTTGCGGGCGGCGACATCGACCACCCAGTAGTCGCGCACACCATTCCGCGCATAGAGTTCCGCCTTCATCGAAATGTCCCGGGCAAGGCTTGTGCCCGAGACCTCGATGACAAGCCCGACCGAGGCGCCGTCGAGCGTATCCAGCGCCAGTGCGGCGTCATAGAGATACAGGTCAGGATCAGGCGCGCTCGTCGATGAAAGGCGAAGCGTTGAATCGATGACGACCCGCACGGCGTCTCCGGCCCGGCTCATGAAGCTCATGGCCAGCTGCATCTTGGCGCGAACGTGCGGCATGCCTTCCGGGGCCATCTCGATCACCTCCCCGTCGATCAGCTCGACCTTCGCGTCGGGATCGAGGGCGCCTACGCGCATCATCTCGAAGACGTCGTCGAGGGTGAACGGTCGGGCCTCTTCGGCCATGCCGGCGGCCCGCAGCCGCTCAGACTCCTCTGGCGAGAAGCGGTAGCGCGGCCAGTCGTCAGTGGGCTCAGCCTTGGCGTTCATGGCGATCACATACCATGAATACGAGCGGTGTCGAGCCCGGAGATCGTTCGCGGGCGGGCGCAGACTCGCCTGGGCGGTTTCTTCAGAGTCTCCTGTTGGAGTGCGGCCGGGTCACGGCGGCGGGCAGGGAGAGGCGGAAAGGTGGACTGAAGGGAGTCCTTCAGGGGCAGAGCGGTGCTGTCCGATGCGCGCGGCCCACCGGCGATGGCCGGGCCAGCCCGCCTGACTCCTTGCGGGGGGAGGCGTTGGCGGTCATCCGGGCAGGGCGGCGGCGGGGTCATCCTGCGAGTATGGCCCGCCCGCGCGAGCGGGGACAAGTCGTTCAGACGCCGCGCCGGCCGGTGTCTCAGGAACGGGCCGAATGTCTCGCATTGTCCCCGGACTATCTGTCCCGAGAGTCTCGCCCTGTCGCTGCCACTGAGCCCCCGGCAGGATCAAGCCAGCCGAGGGTGGCGAGGGACAGATTGGCTCGGGGACGTGCCCTTCGGTGCGTGTCCCCGACTGGCCCCTAAGCCTGATCGTACCCCAGCTGCTTGTTCAGCTTTTCCAGCAGCTCGATGGCCGACTCGGCGATGACCGTGCCCGGCGGGAAGATGGCGGCGACGCCGGCGTCCTTGAGGGCCTGCCAGTCCTGCGGCGGGATCACGCCGCCGATGACGGTCATGATGTCGCCGCGCCCCTGTCTGGCCAGTTCGTCCTTGAGCTCCGGGGCCAGGGTCAGGTGACCGGCGGCCAGCGAGCTGGCGCCGACGACATGGACGTCGTTCTCCACCGCCTGGCGGGCGGCCTCGGCCGGGGTCTGGAACAGCGGGCCGATGTCGACGTCGAAGCCCAGGTCGGCGAAGGCCGTGGCGATCACCTTCTGGCCGCGGTCGTGGCCGTCCTGGCCCATCTTGGCGATCAGGATGCGCGGGCGGCGGCCGTCGGCCTGTTCGAAGGCCTCGACCATGGCCTTGGCGCGGGCGACAGTGGCGTTGGACCCGGCCTCGGACACATAGACCCCCGTGATCGACTTGATCTCCGCCCTGTGACGGCCGAACACCTTTTCCAGAGCATAGCTGATCTCGCCCACCGTGGCCTTGGCGCGGGCGGCGTTCACGGCGAGCTCCAGCAGGTTGCCGTCGGCGCGGGCCCCGGCCTCCAGCGCGTCGAGCGCGACGGTCGTCTCAGCTTCGTTGCGTTCGGCCTTGAGTTTTTTCAGCTTTTCAAGCTGGGCATTGCGCACCGTCGTGTTGTCGACCTTCAGCACTGGGATGTCGTCGGCGACTTCCGGCCTGTAGCGGTTGACGCCGACCAGGCTCTGTTTGCCACTGTCGATGCGGGCCTGGGTCCGGGCGGCGGCCTCTTCGATGCGAAGCTTGGGCAGGCCCTGGTTGATGGCCTTGGCCATGCCGCCCAGCGCCTCGACCTCCTCGATATGGACCAGCGCCCGGGCGGCCAGATCGTGGGTCAGGCGCTCGACGTAGTAGCTGCCGCCCCAGGGGTCGGCGACGTTGGTCGTGCCACTTTCCATCTGCAGGAACAGCTGGGTGTTGCGGCTGATCCGGGCCGAGAAGTCGGTCGGCAGGGCCAGGGCCTCATCCAGGCTGTTGGTGTGCAGACTCTGGGTCTGGCCGTTCACGGCCGCCATGGCCTCGACGCAGGTGCGGGCGACGTTGTTGAACACGTCCTGGGCGGCCAGCGACCAGCCGCTGGTCTGGCTGTGGGTGCGCAGGCTGAGCGAACGGTCGTCCTTTGGATCGAACTCGCGCTTCATCAGGCGGGCCCAGAGCAGGCGCGCGGCTCGCATCTTGGCCACTTCCATGAAGTAGTTCATGCCGATGGCCCAGAAGAAGGACAGGCGCGGCGCGAACTGGTCCACGGTCATCCCGGCGGCGACGCCGGCGCGGACGTACTCGATGCCGTCGGCCAGGGTGTAGGCCAGCTCCAGGTCGGCCGTCGCCCCGGCCTCCTGCATGTGATAGCCGCTGATCGAGATCGAGTTGAAGCGCGGCATTTCGCGGGCCGTATAGGCGAAGATGTCGGACACAATCCGCATCGAGGGGCCGGGCGGATAGATGTAGGTGTTCCGGGTCAGGAACTCCTTCAGGATGTCGTTCTGGATGGTGCCCGAGAGCTTCTCGTGCGGCACGCCCTGTTCCTCGGCGGCCACGATGTAGAGCGCCAGGATCGGCAGCACGGCGCCGTTCATGGTCATCGACACCGACACCTTGTCGAGCGGGATGCCGTCGAACAGGGTGCGCATGTCGAGGATGCTGTCGATGGCCACGCCGGCCATGCCCACGTCGCCCGCCACGCGGGGGTGGTCTGAGTCATACCCCCTGTGGGTGGCCAGATCGAAGGCGATCGACAGACCCATCTGGCCCGCCGCCAGGTTGCGCCGATAGAAGGCGTTGCTGTCCTCCGCCGTGGAAAATCCGGCGTACTGGCGGATCGTCCAGGGGTTGGTGGCGTACATGGTGGGGTAGGGGCCGCGCATGAACGGCGCCAGTCCCGGATAGCCTCCCATGGCCGCCAGGCCGGTGATGTCGGCCGCGGCATAGGCTGGGCGGACGGCAATACCCTCCGGGGTATTCCAGGCATCGGCCTCCGGCGGTGAGGTCGGCGTAACAGGACCCTCGAACGGCAGGGTCGCGAAATCCGGGAACGTGCTCATGCCGCCACCTCAAAGCCTTCGGACAGTCGAATGGGTTTCAAGGGAGGGCACACGCTATCTTCGCCGGGGAGGCGTGGCGAGGGTTGATCGGGGAAGGCGCCGCCCGGTTCCACCTCGACCGGCGCCGGGCTGGTG
>JBEIDC010000154.1:0-5778 GCA_040383665.1 Caulobacter sp. | reverse complement strand
GGGCGGGGAGAGTCCGGGACAAAAGGGTGAACAGCCCTGCGCGTCCTGGGCCTGCGGGAGAACGACCACGCGGAGCGCCAACCTTCGTCGAAACGGCCCATGACTACCCCTATGCCGGGCGGAGGCCCGGCGCTCCGCCCCCTCCCCAACCTTTTCGGGTCAAACCGCAGGAGGAAGCGAAGCCGTGCCGTCAGCCCAGCGCCGCCCTCACCGCCGTCGCGAACCGCATCCCCGCCTCCGGGCAGTGCTCGAGGAACAGGTCCGGCTCGATGGCCTCCAGCTCCATGACCCGCAACGTGCCGTCCAGATGGCGGATCAGGTCGACGCGGGCGTAGACGGGCGTCTCGTCCAGGGCGGCGAAGACGGCGGTGGCGACGGCCATGGCCTCGTCCGAAGGGGTCGCCGGGCCAATGGTCGAGCCGAACTGGGGCTGGACGCGGAAGTCGCCGCCGCGGGCGACCTTGCCGACCGCATGGCTGAAGACGCCGCCGAAATGCAGCATGGACAGCTCACCCTCGCCGCTGACCGAGGGCAGGAAGGGCTGGATCATCGCCGGGCCAGTCGGGCTGTTTTCCAGCACGGCGCCGGGCGCCAGCCGGATAGTCTCGTGCGAGCCGCCGGAGATCTGCGGCTTGATGACCAGTTCGCCGCCGCCCAGCAGGTCGCGGGCCTCCTCGACGGTCTTCTGGGTGGCGCGGTCGGCGAAGATCGTCGGCACGACCGGGACGTCGGCGTCCTCCAGCTCGGCCAGATAGGTTTTGGCGGTGTTCCAGCGCAGCAGCGCGACGCTGTTCAGCGTCCGCACGCCGGACGCGGCCAGGGCGTCCAGCATCGCCAGCCAGCGCGCGGGCTCCAGATGGTAGGCCCAGGCCAGCAGCGGCATGACGACATCGGCGTCGGTTTCGGCGGCCTGCGTCCAGGACAGCGGCTCGGCGATCAGCCCTTCCGGCGCCAGCGCGGCGGCGTAGCGGTCGAAGTAGGCGCGCCAGGCCCGGTCGTAGGGGCTGTCGGCGGCGGGGGTCAGGAGGGCGATCCGGGTCATGGGATGCCCGGTACCGCCCCCCGCCCCTTGTCGTCAAACGCCCTGGACGAGGACCACGCGGTACTCGGCGCCCTTGAAGCGGTGCGCGCGGGCGGCGGTGTAGGCGGGGCTGTCGTACCAGGCCTTCGCCTCTTCGACGGTCGGGAAGGAGACGACGACCACGCCCTCGACCTCGGGGCCCTCGAGGACCTCGTGCTTGCCGTAGACCACGTGCGGGGTCACCGCGTGGCCGGCCATGCTGGGCCCGGCGAGGCCCGAATAGGCAGCCAGTTCGGCGGCGTCGGTGGTCTTGTCCCGGGTGAAGATCAGATAGGCGGCCATGGTTTCGCTCCCTGCGATGATTGCGGCGGGGACCCTGGCGGCGCTGCCGGAAGGGAAGTCGAGCCGCCTGCACCCTTCGGCGTTCATTGCCCCGAAGGGCCTTTTCCCGTAACGACCGCCATCTGTTTCCGCGCGAGATGCACCGCCCCATGACCGCCCTTTACGACGTCGCCGCCATCGGCAACGCCATCGTCGACGTGATCGCCCCCTGCGAGGAAGCCTTCCTGATCACGGAAGGCCTGGCCAAGGGCTCGATGCAGCTGGTCGACGAGGCCCAGGCCATCGCCCTCTACGGGCGGATGAAGGCCGCGATTGAGACCTCCGGGGGCTCAGCCGGCAACACCGTCGCCGGCATCGCCAGCTTCGGCGGTCGGGCGGCCTATCTGGGCAAGGTCGCCGCCGACCAGCTGGGCGACGTCTATGAGCACGACATGAAGGCCATCGGCGTGGCCTTCGACACCCGCCGCCTGACCGGCGGCCCGGCGACGGCGCGCAGCATGATCAACGTCACGCCCGACGGCCAGCGAACCATGTGCACCTATCTGGGCGCCTCGGTCGAACTGACCGCCGACGATGTGAAGCCGGAGATCATCGAGCAGTCAGCCATCGTCTATCTGGAAGGCTACCTGTTCGACCCCAGCGAGGCGCGCCGCGCCTTCGCCAAGGCGGCGGGTCTGGCCCACGCGGCCGGACGGCAGATCGCCATCACCCTGTCGGACGCCTTCGTCGTCGACCGCCACCGCGCCGCCCTGCTGGGCTTCATCGAGGGCCAGTGCGACATCGTCCTGGCCAACGAATCCGAGGTGAAGGCGCTGTTCGAGACCGATGACTTCGATATCGCCGCCGCGAAACTGGCGGCCATGACCAGCGTCTGCGCCATCACCCGGGGCGAAGCCGGCGCGCTGGTGCTCGCCGGGCGGGAGTCGGCGCGGATCGAGGCCTTCCCGGTGGAAAAAGTCGTGGACACGACGGGCGCCGGCGACCAATACGCAGCGGGCTTCCTGCTGGGGATCGCGCGCGGCCTGCCGCTGGCGACGGCGGGCAGGCTCGGCGCCCTGGCGGCGGCGGAAGTCATCGGCCACTACGGCCCCAGACCGCAGGTCTCGCTGGAGGCCCTGGCGAAGTCGGAAGGACTGATCTGATGGCCCGGACGGCCGAAGTGGTTCGCGAGACGAAGGAGACGCAGATCCGCGTCTGGATCGATCTCGACGGAACCGGCGAGTCGACGGTCTCGACCGGCATCGGCTTCTTCGACCACATGCTGGAGGGCTTCGCCCGCCACGGCGGCTTCGACCTGAAGGTCGAGACCAAGGGCGACCTGCACATCGACATGCACCACACCGTCGAGGACACCGGCATCGTGCTGGGCCAGGCGGTGAAACAGGCGCTGGACGGTTTCAAGGGCATCCGCCGCTTCGGGACCGCCTACATCCCGATGGACGAGACCCTGACCCGCTGCGCGCTCGACCTGTCGAACCGCGCCTACCTGATCTGGAAGGTCGCCTTCGCGCGGCCCAAGGTCGGGGAGATGGACACCGAGCTGTTCAAGGAATTCCACCACGCCTTCGCCATGAACAGCGGCGCCTGCGTGCATATCGAAACCCTGTACGGCGACAATACCCACCACATCGCCGAAAGCGGCTTCAAGGCCCTGGCCCGCGCCCTGCGCGAGGCCGTCGAGCTGGACCCCAAGACCCATGGCCGCGCACCGTCGACCAAGGGCGTGCTCTAGGAAACCCCTATGCAGAGCGTCGCCCTGATCGACTACGGGTCGGGCAACCTTCGCTCGGCCGAAAAGGCTCTCCGCAAGGCGGCGGAGGCCATGACCACCCCTGCCGGCATCATCGTGACGGCCGATCCGGCCGTGGTGGCGAAGGCCGACCGCGTGGTGCTGCCCGGCGTCGGGGCGTTCGCGGCCTGTATGGCGGCGCTGTCCTCGCGCGACGGCCTCATCGCCGCGATGGGCGAGGCGGTGCTGGCGCGCGGCGCGCCCTTCCTGGGCATCTGCGTGGGCATGCAGCTGCTCGCCGATCGGGGCCTGGAGTTCGGCAGCACGCCGGGCCTGGGCTGGATCGGCGGCGAGGTGGCCCGCCTGACCCCGTCCGATCCGGCCGCCAAGATCCCGCACATGGGCTGGAATCCGCTGACCGAGGTCCGCGACATCCCGCTGATGGCCGGGCTGGGCGCCCACCCGCACATGTTTTTTACCCATTCCTTTGCGTTCACGCCGTCTGATCCGTCACATGTGGCGGCCAGCGTCGACCACGGCGGCCGGTTCGCCGCCGCTGTCGCGAAGGACAACATCATGGGCGTCCAGTTTCACCCCGAGAAGTCGCAGGCCGCGGGCCTGAGGCTGCTGCAGAACTTCCTGGAGACGCGCGCGTGATCCTCTATCCCGCCATCGACCTGAAGGACGGCCGCTGCGTTCGGCTGCTGCACGGCGACCTCAACAAGGAGACGGTGTTCAACGCCTCGCCGGCCGATCAGGCGCAGCAGTTCCAGAAGCAGGGCTTTTCCTGGCTGCACGTCGTGGATCTGAACGGCGCGGTCGAGGGCCGGCCGGTCAACGCCGCTGCGGTGGCCGACATCATGAACGCCATCTCCATTCCCGTGCAGCTGGGCGGCGGCGTGCGGACCATGGCCGCCATCGAGGCCTGGATCGAGGCCGGCATCGACCGCGTGATCCTCGGCACCGTCGCCGTGAAGGACCCGGCCCTGGTCAAGGCCGCCGCCCGCCAGTGGCCCGAGCAGATCGCCGTGGCCATCGACGCCCGTGACGGCATGGTCGCCACCGAAGGCTGGATCGGCGCCTCGGACCTGGGCGTCATCGAGCTGGCCAGACGCTTCGAGGACGCCGGCGTGGCCGCCCTGATCGTCACCGACATCGGCCGCGACGGGGCCATGGTGGGGGTCAATGTCGACCAGGTCGGCGAGGTGGCGGACGCGGTCTCCATCCCGGTCATCGCCTCGGGCGGCATCGCCTCGGTCCGCGACATCGAGCTGCTCAAGGCGCGAACCGGCGTGCCGATCGCCGGCGCGGTGCTGGGCCGCTCGCTCTACGAGGGCGCGGTCGACCCGGCCCAGGCCCTGAGGATCGCCGGCTGATGCTGAAGGTCCGCGTCATCCCCTGCCTGGACGTCAAGGACGGCCGCGTGGTGAAGGGCGTCAACTTCGTCGCCCTGCGCGACGCCGGTGATCCGGTCGAGCAGGCGCGGGCCTATGACGCCGCCGGGGCGGATGAACTCATGTTCCTCGACATCACCGCCAGCCACGAGGGGCGGGGCGCGATCCTCGACGTGATCGCCCGCACGGCCGACGTCTGTTTCATGCCGGTGTCCGTCGGGGGCGGGGTCCGCTCGGTCGACAACGCCCGCGCCCTGCTGCGGGCCGGCGCCGACAAGGTCTCGGTCAACACCGCCGCCGTTGAGGATCCAGACCTGATCAGCCGCATGGCCGACGCCTTCGGCAGCCAGTGCGTCGTCGTCGCCGTCGACGCCAAGGCCCGCCCCGACGGCGGCTGGAACATCTTCACCTACGGCGGCCGCAACGACACGGGGCTGGACGCGGTGGCGTTCGCCGCCCGCGCAGTAGAGAAGGGCGCGGGCGAGATCCTGCTGACCTCGATGGACCGCGACGGGGCGAAGACCGGCTACGACATCGGCCTGTTGCGCGCGGTGACCGGCGCCGTCGGCGTGCCGGTGATCGCCAGCGGCGGAGCCGGCAACGTCGGCCATCTGGTGCAGGCCGTGACCGAGGGCCATGCCGACGCGGTGCTGGCGGCCTCGATCTTCCACTTCGGCGAGGTGTCCATCGCCCGCGCCAAACAGGCCATGGCCGAGGCAGGGGTGCCTGTCCGGCTGGTCGAGGGCGTTCCCGCATGAGCCGTCTGACCGAAGTGCTCGACCGTCTCGCCGCGACGATCGAAGCCCGCAAGGGCGCGGATCCGTCGGCCTCCTGGACCGCGAAGCTGCTCGCCGATCCGACCCTGGCGGCGAAGAAGCTGGGCGAGGAGGCCGTCGAGGCGGTGCTGGCCGCCGCGCTCAAGGATCAGGACGGTCTGGCCGCCGAGAGCGCCGACGTCCTCTACCACCTGCTGGCCCTGCTGGCGGCGAGCGGCGTCTCGCTCGACGAGGTCGCCGAGAAGCTGGAAGCCCGCGAGGGCCGGTCCGGCGTCGACGAAAAGGCGAGCCGGACCTAGGACGAATCGACATTCAGCGCATCCAGAGCATGGAGGCGGCGATGTGGATGAAGGCCAGGTAGTGGCTGGCCAGCCCGTCGAAGCGCGTGGCGAAGCGACGGAAGTGCTTGAGCTTGTTGAAGCAGCGCTCGATGCGGTTGCGGAGTTTGTAGATCAGCGGGTCGTGGGGGATCTGGACCTTGCGTGAGCGGGTCGATGGGATGACGGCCGCCGCTCC
>JBEIDC010000153.1:0-5848 GCA_040383665.1 Caulobacter sp. | reverse complement strand
GCGGCAGGGTGTAGAGCCAGGCCTCACGGGCGGCGGCGCGCAGATCGGTCATGGTCAGGCCTTTTCGATAGCGGGGAGGCGCCAGCGTCCGTCGAGCACCTCGGCCCGCGGAAGATACAGGCGCATGGTCAGGCTGAACGGGCCAGATTTCGGGGCGGGCAGCCAGTTGGCGGAGCGGTCGCCGCCGGGGTCGGTCCGGCCGATCCAGACGTCGAGCGACCCGTCGGCGTTGCGTTTCGGACCCCGGGTGCGGTCGCCGATCGTGTAGCGATTCAGGGGATTGTCGGTGAAGAACTGCTGCCCGTCGGGCATCACCTCGTACATCGACAGCGACCAGAAGGCGTCAAGCGGCAGATTGGCCGGCAGGATAAGGCGCCAGGCCGCATCGCCGGTGAACAGCCCCTCGTTCTCGCCCTCCGCCCGCAGGTACATCGCCTCCGCGACCGGCAGGGCGCCCAGACCCAGCAAGGCGACCACCGCGCGGTACAGATAGTCCTGGTCGTAGTCGCCCAGATTGGCGCGGGTGTAGCTCCAGCCGCCGACAAAGGTCTGACGCGCCTTGGCGAGGCGGGCGATGGTCGCGGCCTGGGCGACGCCGGCCCTGGCCTCGGCGCTGTCCGGCTTGAAGGTCTCGAGCCGGCTCAGGATGCGCCGGTCGGTGGCGGGCGGAGGATCGGACTCGAGCAGGCGACGCATGCTGGCGAAGTACTCGGGCGCCGACGCGGTGCGCTCGGCATAGGCCGGTGTCGGATCAGACGCCGGGCCGCTGAGCTTGAAGCGGTCCTGGATGGCATGGGTCACGGGCAGGTCTGGTCCGCCATCGGTCAACAGGCGCAGCAGAAGCCAGGCGTGCGGGGTGGCCGAGCGCACCACGCCAGGCCCGCTGCCCGGCTGGCCTGGCCCGACGATGGTGAAGGTCCCGCCGCCGCTCCCGACGGTCCGGGTCCCGAGCACGGCGTTGTTGTTGGTGTACATGTCCATCAGCGCGGCCGACCAGTAGCGGTCGACGGCCGGGACCGACAGGGTCACCGGCCCCTTGGTCAGGTCCAGCCAGCCGAACGAATAGAGCGTGTCGTTGTTGGGCGTCGTCACCGAGCGGAAGCTGTGGTCGGCCAGAACCCGGGTGTGCGTGAACTGGTTGATCTTCACCCCGGCCTTGAGATGCCGGGCCCGGGTGGTGGCCATCTCGATCAGCGGCAGGCCGTAGAGCCAGAGGTCACGCGCGTCGGTCGCCTCATCCGCCAGCGCCTCGCCCGGACGAAGCGCCAGGCCCGTGATCCCCAGAGCCGCCATGGCCGCGAACAGTTCCCGTCGGTTCATCGTGACCTCCCCGGGGGATTCTAAATGTTACCCCTTGGTTTCATCTAGAGCGGAAGTGTTGAGCTTCGCAAGGACGATCCCTCGATCTCCGCCATGGCCCGACGTGTTCGGGCCAGCCAGGCGTGAGGAGTCGACAGGGAGGACGCGACCCGTCGTCGGCGCCCCCCGTTTGTTTTTCCGGTGTTCGTGGGTGGCCCGGACAAGCCGGGCCATGACAGTGGAAGACGGAGCAGGAGCCTACCGCCCGCCCTTCTCCGCCTTCTGCCGCGCAAGCTTTTCCAGCACCCGGCCTCGGCCCTTCGACAGGGCGGTCACCACGCCGCGCCAGGTGCGGACCTCCTGGTCGGTCAGGCGGGCGCGGCCCAGGGCGACACGCAGGTTTCGCACCATCGAGGGCCGCTTCTCGGGCGGATGGAAGAAGCCGGCGTCGTCGAGCTCGGCTTCAAGCTGCTCGTAGAGGCCGACGACGGTTTCCATGTCGGCGGGCTCGTCGATGTTCTGGGCGAAGGCCTCGCGCGGGCGATCAGAGACGCCCATCCGCCATTCGTAGACGTTCAGCGCCACGGCCTGGGCCAGGTTCAACGACCGGAACCGCTCATCCACCGGGATGGTCACGATGGCGTGGCAAAGGGCGATATCGCTGGTCTCAAGGCCCGCGCGCTCGCCGCCGAACAGCATGCCGACACGGTGACCGCGGGCGACGGACCTGTGAAGCTCCCCGGCGGCCTCGCGGGGGGTGAGCACCGGCATCTGCGTCTCGCGAGGGCGCGCCGTGGTCGCATAGACCAGCCGCAGGTCGGCGACCGCCGCCTCGAGCCGCTCATAGACCTTCGCGCCGTCCAGCGGCCAGTCGGCGCCCGAGGCGCTGACCCAGGCGCGCTCCTGCGGCCAGCCGTCGCGCGGACGGACCAGACGCAGCTCGGCGAGACCGAAGTTGGCCATGATGCGGGCGACCGCGCCGATGTTCTCGGCCAGCTGCGGCTCGTTGAGGATGATGACGGGGGGGCTGCTTTGCATCAGCGCTTGATAAGCCTTTCTCCCCCCGACGGGAAAGGGCGGTATGCAGACGGCAGGCAGGCCTGGGGCCTCCTTCCCTGCGGAAACCCGCCGCTCGGGATCAGACCCTGACCCCGCTTCCGCGCCGCGCTCCGGGTCGCCGTGAAGACGGGACCCAGGCGTGCCTACCCGTTGACGACCGCGGCCTCTGGGGCCGGATCCTCGGCCGCCGCGGCCAGGGCGGCGACCAACTGGGCCGGGCGCAGGGGCTTGGCGATGTGCAGGTCGGCGCCGGCGGCGTGGGCGGCCTCGACATGCTCGTCCATGGTGTTGGCGGTCAGCATGATGATCAGCGCCCTGGGCCGACCGTCGGCGGCCTCGCGGTCACGGATAGCGCGGGTCGCGGTCAGGCCGTCCATGACCGGCATCTGCATGTCCATCAGCACCGCGTCGAAGCGGTGTTCGCTCCAGGCCGCCACCGCCTCCTCGCCGTTGCCGACGATGGTCAGGTCGATGCCGAACGGGTCGAGGATGATCTGCACCACCTTCTGGTTGGTCGGATGGTCCTCGGCCATCAGGACCTTCATGCCCTTGAGCACCCGGACGTCGATGACGGGCGCGGCCCGTTCCTCGCGCGGCGCGACGGCGCGCGGCAACGGGAGCCGCACCGTGAACTCTGCCCCCTCGCCCGGCCGGCCGGCGGCGTCGATCTCGCCGTCCATCATCGTGGTCAGGGCCGCGCAGATCGACAGGCCGAGGCCCGTGCCGCCGAAGCGGCGGGTGATCGAGTCGTCGGCCTGTTCGAAGCGCCGGAACAGCCGCTCGCGGAGGGCCTCCTCGAAGCCGACGCCGGTGTCGGACACCGTGAAACGCAGGTGCTCGCCGTCACGGTCGACGTTCAGCCTGACGCCGCCGCGCTCGGTGAACTTCACCGCGTTGGCCAGCAGGTTGGACAGGATCTGGGCGATCCGGCCGGAGTCGCCCAGCCAGACGCCCATGGCCGGCTCGGCGACGCCCCAGGTCAGGGTCAGCCCCTTGTCCTCGGCCGCCGCGCGGTGCAGGTCAGCCATGGCCGCCACGGTCTCGCCCAGGTCGAACGGCGCCGGGGTGAGGCGGAACTGCCCGGCCTCGATCTTGGACACGTCGAGGACGTCGCTGAGCACCTGCTCCAGCAGACGGCCCGAAGATGACACCAGACTGGCCAGCTCGCGGCGGCGCGCCGGGTCTTCGGTCTCGGCCAGCTGGTCGGTCAGGGCGATCACCCCGTTGAGCGGCGTGCGCAGCTCGTGGCTCATGTTGGCCAGGAAGGTGGACTTGGCGCGGTTGGCGCGTTCCAGCTCGGCCGTGCGCGCCGCCACCCGCTCCTCGAGCGAGCGCAGCAGCTGGTCGTTCCGTTGCCGGTGGCCCTGGAGCATGCGGGCCAGGGCGCCGATCTCGTCGCGGCGCTGTTCGACGTCCGACGCCGCCGCCACGCCGCCGTCGGCGTGAGCCCGGGTCAGCGATTCCAGCGGCGCGGCCACTTCCCTGCGGATGAGGCGATAGAGCAGCACGGCCTGGACGACGATGCCCAGCAGGCCGAACAGCAGCACCCAGGACGCCGTCCGCGCCGCCGCCCAGGCGATGTCCGACGCCGGCATGCTCATCACGAAGTACCAGTCCGGCTCCTTCAGATGGCCGTAGGCGATGACCGAGCCGTCGCGCTCGAACGCGCCCGCCGGGGCGCCGACGCGACGGATGTCCCGCACCAGACCCCGGGTGTCGCGCCGGGCCTCCTGGGCGGCCAGTTCCGCCGTCGAGACAATGCCCCGCGTCCCCATGCCCGGCGCGGCGATCAACTCGCCATCGGCGGAAACGATCAGATTCTCGCCGCCCGGAACGGAGTCCGCGACGGCCTTCATCAGGTAGCTGTCGAGAGGAATGGTGGTGCCCCAGGACGCGACGTGCCGGCCGTCGATATCGATCGGGGTCATGCAGGCGGTGGTCAGGGCCTTGCCCGTCGGGTCGCTGAGCAGCTTGCGCAGGCGGGTGCAGCGCATGACCCGTCCCGGATTGTTCCGGGGCAGCATGATCTGCGCCATTTCCTCGTGCTGGAAGGAAAAGTCGGCCGGTGCTTTCTGGCGATAGTAGGACAGCCGGTCATCACGATCCGGTCCGAACATGACCATGCGGTTGTCGGTCGTGAACATGTAGAAGTTGTCGTAACGGGAGTGCTGCGCCTCGCCGACCATCGCCGCCACCTGCAGCGTGGCCACGAAGAAGGCCTTCTCCGCGTCGCTGACCCGCGCCCCGTCGGCGATGAAGGCGCCCATGCCGTAGACGTAGCCGCCGTCGCCGAGCGACCGGCCGTCGAACAGCGCCGGGGCCGAGCGCCGCGTGCCGTCGGACTTCATCGGGAACAGCTGGTCGAAGCGGGCGTCGAGACCGGGCCCCTTCACCCGATCGATCCGCCGCGCCAGGGCTTCGGTCGCGTCGCCATGGACCTTGACCAGGTCGGAGAACAGGCGGTCCTCGGCGGCGGTCCGTTCCTGCACATAGATCTGCAGGCTGGCCACCTGACGTTCCATCAGGGAGCGCTGCACGAAGGCGAAGGTCGCCGCCGAGGCCAGACCTGTCACGACGATCGACAGCACCACCACGATCACCAGCAGCTTGCGCGCCAGCGGCTTTTCCACGGACGTCATGATACGGCCGGCCCTCCCCTTGCCGGCCACGCTTAACCTTGATCCCTGAACAGGCCGTTGATTTCGGGAATGGATTCCCGGCCGCCACAATCTCACTTCTCCCTGTGCCGATCAGCGGCTATAGCCGACCCGCCCCCGCGCGCCCCGCATGGCCCTGTGCGCCGTGCGCCCGAGCGCGCCCCAACGGAGACTTCGCCCCCATGGCCAAGATCAAGGTCGCCAATCCCGTCGTCGACATGGACGGCGATGAAATGACCCGCATCATCTGGAAGCTCATCAAGGACAAGCTGATCTTCCCCTACCTCGACCTCGAGCTCGACTATTACGACCTGTCGGTCGAGAACCGCGACGCCACCAACGACCAGGTGACCATCGACGCGGCCGAGGCCACCAAGAAGCACGGCGTGGCCGTCAAGTGCGCGACCATCACGCCGGACGAACAGCGGGTCGAGGAGTTCGGCCTCAAGAAGATGTGGAAGTCGCCCAACGGCACGATCCGCAACATCCTGGGCGGCGTCATCTTCCGCGAACCGATCATCTGCCAGAACGTGCCCCGCCTGGTGCCCGGCTGGACCCAGCCGATCATCGTCGGCCGCCACGCCTTCGGCGACCAGTACAAGGCCACCGACTTCCTGTTCCCGGGCAAGGGCAAGCTGTCGATCAAGTTCGTCGGCGACGACGGCAAGGTCATCGAACACGAGATCTTCGACGCCCCGTCGGCCGGCGTGGCCATGGGCATGTACAACCTCGACGACTCGATCCGCGACTTCGCCCGCGCCTCGTTCGCCTATGGCCTGAGCCGCAAGTACCCGGTCTACCTCTCGACGAAGAACACCATCCTCAAGGCTTAT
>JBEIDC010000152.1:0-5944 GCA_040383665.1 Caulobacter sp. | reverse complement strand
GCGGCGGCGTGCGACTTGTTGAAGCCATAACCCGCGAACTTGGCCACCAGATCGAAGATGAATCCGGACTGTTCCTCTGAAACCCCCTTGCCCGACGCGCCCTCGACAAAGCGGGCACGCTGGACATCCATCTCCTCCTTCTTCTTCTTGCCCATGGCCCGGCGCAGCAGGTCGGCCTCGCCCAGGCTGTAGCCGGCCAGGATCTGGGCGATCTGCATCACCTGTTCCTGGTAGACGATGACGCCGTAGGTCTCCTTCAGCACCGGCTCGAGCGAGGGGTGCAGGACGTCCATCGGCCGGCGGCCGAACTTGGTGTCGACGAAGGCGTCGATGTTGTCCATCGGGCCCGGCCGGTAGAGGGAGATCAGGGCGGTGACCTCCTCCAGCGATCCGGGCCGCATCTTGCGCAGGGTGTCGCGCATGCCCTGGCTTTCCAGCTGGAACACCCCGACCGTCTGGCCCGACCCCATCAGCTCGTAGGACGGCGCGTCGTCGAACGGCAGGCGGCTGAGATCGACGTCGGCGCCGCGCCGCGCCAGGTGCTTCACCGCCCGGTCCAGCACGGTCAGGGTCTTGAGCCCCAGGAAGTCGAACTTCACCAGCCCGGCGCTCTCGACCCACTTCATGTTGAACTGGGTGGCCGGCAGCTCCGAGCGCGGATCCTTGTACAGCGGTGTCAGCTCGGTCAGCGGCCGGTCGCCGATCACCACCCCGGCGGCGTGGGTCGAGGCGTTGCGGTACAGCCCCTCCAGCCGCAGGGCCACCTCCAGGCACTGGGCGACGGAGGGATCCTCATCCCGCGCCTGCTTCAGGCGCGGTTCGATGTTGATGGCCTGGGCCAGGGTCGTCGGATTGGCCGGATTGTTCGGCACCATCTTGCAGAGGCGGTCGACCAGACCCAGCGGCAGCTGCATCACCCTGCCGACGTCGCGCAGCACCGCGCGGGCCTGCAGGGTGCCGAAGGTGATGATCTGGGCCACGCGGCCTTTGCCGTACTTGTCCTGCACGTACTCGATCACCTCTTCCCGCCGCTCCTGGCAGAAGTCGATGTCGAAGTCGGGCATGGAGACCCGCTCGGGGTTGAGGAACCGCTCGAACAGCAGCCCGAAGCGCAGCGGGTCCAGGTCGGTGATGGTCAGGGCCCAGGCGACCAGCGAGCCGGCGCCCGAACCCCGGCCCGGGCCGACCGGAATGCCCTGGGCCTTGGCCCATTTGATGAAGTCCGAAACGATCAGGAAGTAGCCCGAAAAGCCCATCCGCTGGATGACGCCGATCTCGCGCTCGAGCCGGGCCCAGTACTCGCCCTCCCCGGCGGCCAGCTCCAGCCCCTCCAGCCGGCGACGCAGGCCCTCGGCGGCCTGGTGGGCCAGTTCGTCGGGCTCGGTCCGCCCCTCGGTGGTCGGAAAGCGCGGCAGGATCGGATCGCGCTTGTTGACCATGAAGGCGCAGCGCCGGGCGATGTCGAGGCTGTTGTCGCAGGCCTCCGGCAGATCGGCGAACAGGGCCCGCATGGCCGCCGCCGGCTTGAACCAGTGCTCGGCCGTCACCCGGCGACGTTCGTCCTGGCCGATGAAGGCCCCGTCGGCGATGCAGAGCAGCGCGTCATGCGCCTCGTACATGTCGCTCTGGCCGAAGAAGACGTCGTTGGTGGCCACCAGCGGCACATCGTTGTCGTAGGCCCAGGCCACCAGCCCCGGCTCGGCGGCCGCCTGTTCCGGCAGGCCGTGGCGCTGCAGCTCGACATAGAGCCTGTCGCCGAACACCCGGTGCATCTCGGCCAGGGCCGCGGCCCCCTCCCCCGCCTTGCAGGCGGCGAACAGCGGATCGACCGGACCGTCCGGACCGCCCGACAGCAGCAGCAGACCCTCGGCGTGCTCGATGACCTTCGACCACGGCACGCAGGGCTCATCGCTCGGATCGACGTCCAGATAGGCCGAGGACGACAGCTCCGTGAGATTGAGATAGCCGCGCTCGTTCTGGGCCAGCAGCACGATCACCGGCGTCCGCGCCCAGCGTTCGCTTCGCCCCTCGCCGATGCCGGTGACCGGCAGGGCGCAGGCCACGATCGGCTGGACCCCCGCCTCCTTGGTGGCGACCGAGAACTCCAGCGCGCCGAACAGGTTGGCCCGGTCGGCCACCGCCACGGCCGGCATGTCCGCCGCGGCGGCCATCTTGCCCACCGCGTCGGCCTTGATCGCCCCCTCGAGCAGCGAATAGGCCGAGCGGACCCGCAGGTGAACGAACCCGTTCTCCATGACGGCGGCGTCGGCCATGCGGCTACTCCCTCGGACTGATCATCCTTCTACGACGATTCAGCGTCGCGGCGCGGTCATTCAGGCGGCCGGGTCAGGCCGCGAGCGCGGCGACCGAACACATCATCCAGCAGAAGCCGACGACAGAGAACAAAGCCAGCGATTCACGTGCGATCCGGGCCATTCGGGCCTCCCCAGCTCAGAGCCAATATCGAGTTGCCCTTTTGTTCTATGTTGCGTTTTTGTTCTCGTCAACCGGTGAATCGGCGTTCTCCCGGAACGGTCCACCGGACCGTCCCCAGGACGCGGCTGTCAGCCCGCCTGGCGCGCCGGGTCAGCGGGCTTGGCGTCGTCGGCTTCAGCCCTGTCGGCCTTGACCTTCGCGGCAGGCGGCGGCGGGTTCATCGGCGGGCGGTGGCGGGCGACGATGTCGGCCTGTTCGGCCCGGCGGACAGCGCCGGTGATGTTCAGGCGGGCGATGATCTCCGTGGCGCCATGGTCGACCCGCGCCTCGTCCCAGGTGTCGAACACGGCGCGGTGCAGGCTGTCGGTCTCGCCGGCGTGGATGATCTTCGCCGTGTCGCCGCTCCAGCTGACGAACAGGTAGTTGGCCCCGCCCGGCGACACCGGCTTGAGCTCCTCCAGCGCCTTGTAGCGGTACTGGGCGCCGGACTGGCCGGTAATGTCGAACTGCCGCGTCAAGCTGGTGCTCCCGTTGAAGATAAATGGACAAAGCCCTGAAAACCCTTCGAAAGGGGCGAAAACGGGGCGATCATGGGTCTGCGAACGTTGCGATGTAGACGGACGTTCCCCGGTTGGGACGTCAGGAGCACGACGCGGTCGGACGGAACCGTCCGACCGTTGAATCGCGCACAGGAATCAAAGGTCCAGAGCCTGACCCAGGCTCTAGCCGCGCTGCTTCTCGAGATGGCCGTCCTTCATGGCGAAGACGCGGTCCATATAGCGGGCGAGCTCGAGATTGTGGGTGGCGATCACGGCGGCGACGCCCGTGGTGCGGGCCAGCTCGTACAGCTGCTGGAAGACGGCGGTCGCCGTCTCCGGGTCGAGGTTGCCGGTCGGCTCGTCGGCCAGCAGCAGGCGCGGCTCGTTGGTCAGGGCGCGGGCGATGGCGACCCGCTGCTGCTCGCCGCCCGACAGCTGGGCGGGCTGATGGTCGAGCCGCTCGCCAAGGCCGAGACCGGTCAGCAGAGTTTCCGCCCGCTCCCGCGCATAGCCGCCCCCACGGCCGGCGATCATCGCCGGCATGGCCACGTTCTCCAGCGCCGTGAACTCCGGCAGCAGGTGGTGGAACTGGTAAACGAAGCCGATGGTGGTCAGCCGGACCTTGGTGCGGACGCGGCTCGACAGCTTCGTGCAGTCCTGGCCGACGACGCTGACCGTGCCGCCGTCAGGATGCTCCAGCAGGCCGGCGGCGTGCAGCAGCGAGGACTTGCCCGAGCCCGAGGGCCCGATCAGCCCGACGATCTCGCCGGGCATGACGTCAAGGTCGACGCCCTTGAGCACCGGCAGGTCGCCCGATCGGGTGACGTAGGTGCGCTTGACGCCACGCAGGGAGAGCACCGGGCTACTCATAGCGAAGCGCCTCCACCGGATCGAGGCGCGAGGCCAGCCAGGCCGGCAGCAGGGTGACGATGAAGCTCATGAACAGGGCCCAGGCCGTGACCAGCCCGACCTCGCTCCATTCGATCTTCGCCGGCACATGGCTGAGGAAGTAGATCTCCGGGTTGAACACCTGGGCGCCGGTGACGCCCTCGACCAGTCTCTGGATCGTCTCGATGTTCAGGCAGACGACCACGCCGAGCACCAGGCCCGTGGCCGCGCCCAGCACGCCGATCAGCGATCCGGCCATGAAGAAGATGCGCATGATCGCGCCCTGGCTGGCGCCGACCGTGCGCAGGATGCCGATGTCGCGCCGCTTGTTCTGCACCATCATCACCAGGCCGGCGATGATGTTGAGGGTGGTGATGGCCACCAGGATCATCAGGATCAGCCGCATGGCCGAGCGCTCGATCTGCAGGGCGTTGAAGAAGCTCTCGTTCTCCTGGGTCCAGTCGAAGACCAGGGCCGACGGCCCGGCCGCGCGGGTCAGGGCGGGCTTCATGCCGATGGCCTCGTCGGCGCTCTCGAGCATGATCTCGATCTTGTCGACCGAGCCCTCGCGGCCGAAGAACAGCTGGGCCTGCTCCAGCGGCATGTAGATGAAGGCCTGGTCGAACTCGCTCATGCCGACCGAGAATACGCCGCCGACGGTGTAGTCCTTCTGGTTGACGCTCTGGCCGAAGGCGGTGGTGGCGCCGGTCGGCGAGATCAGGGTCACCGGGTCGCCGGGCGAGACGCCGAGCGCGGCGGCCATGCGGTCGCCGATCAGGATCAGGTCGCCGCCGTAGTCGCCCTGGCCATAGCCGTCGAGCGAGCCACGCTTGATGTTGCCGGAGATGATCTCCGTGGCCTTCACATCGGCCGGCGACACGCCGCGCACGATGGCGCCGGTGATCTGGGCCGGGCCCATGACGATCACCTGGCCCTGGATCATCGGGGTGGCGCGGACCACGCCGGGGACCTTGCGGATGCGCTCGACGGCCGCGTCGCGGTCGGGGCTGCCCAGGATGCCGCCGGCGACATAGGCGTGGCCGTTGAAGCCCAGAAGCCGGTCCAGCAGCTCGGACCGGAAGCCGTTCATCACGCTCATCACGGTGATCAGCGCGAACACCGCCATGGCGATGCCGACGAAGGCGAAGATGGTCACCAGCGCCACGCCGCCGCTCTTGCGGACGGCCAGCAGGTAGCGGAACGCGATCACCCGCTCCCAAAGCCCGAAAGGGGCAGCGCCGGAGGCCATGGGCTGGCTCATCCCGACTTGCCCGTCAGGCCGGCGATGACCGAGTCGAGCGGGGCGACCGACTTCTCGCCGGTGGCGCGGTTGCGGATCTCGACATTGCCTTCGGCGATCGACTTGGGCCCGACGATCATCTGCCAGGGCAGGCCGATCAGGTCGGCGGTGGCGAACTTGCCGCCCGGGCGCTCGCTGGTGTCGTCATAGAGCACGGTCTTGCCGGCCGCGGCCATGGCCGCATAGGTCTTCTCGCAGGCCGCGTCGCAGGCTTCGTCGCCGACCCGCAGGTTGATCAGGGCCAGGTCGAACGGGGCGACGGCCTCGGGCCAGATGATGCCGTTCTCGTCGTGGCTGGCTTCGATGATGGCCCCCAGCAGGCGCGAGACGCCGACGCCGTAGCTGCCCATGTGCACGACGTGGTCCTGGCCGTCGGGGCCGCTCACGCGGGCCTTCATCGGCTCGGAGTATTTGGTCCCGAAGTAGAAGATATGGCCGACCTCGATCCCGCGGGCGGTCAGGCGCTTGTCCTCCGGGATGGCGGCGTAGGCGGCCTCGTCATGCATCTCGTCGGCGGCGGCGTAGAGGCTGGTGCGGGCCTCGACCAGCGGCGACAGGTCGCCGTCCCAGTCGACGTCTGGGCCCGGGGCGCCCATCTCGACCAGATCCTTGTGGCAGTAGATCTGGCTCTCGCCGGTCTCGGCCAGGACGATGAACTCATGGGAAAGATCGCCGCCGATCGGGCCGGTGTCGGCGCGGGTCGGTACGGCCTTCAGGCCCATGCGGGCGAAGGTGTTGAGGTAGGCGATGAACATGCGGTTGTAGGCCGCCCGGGCGCCGG
>JBEIDC010000151.1:0-6034 GCA_040383665.1 Caulobacter sp. | reverse complement strand
GTCGTCAGTTTCGGCACGGTGGCCATGGGGGACCTCGGTAAGACGCGCGTAAGATGCGCTCCAGCCGGCCCGGAGGCAACCCCCTATCCCTTCGCCAGCTTCACCAGCTGCGTCAGGATCTTCTCGGCCGCGTCGAGGCGGGCGTTCGGGGTGTCCCACTCGCCCTTAACCACCACCTTCTCGTCGGGGCGGATCTTCCAGAGGATCTGGTTGGCGGCGATGTGCCGCAGCAGCGCGCCCGGGTTGGCGAAGCTGTTGTCGCGGAAGGTCAGCACCGAGCCCTTGGGGCCGACGTCGATCTTGGCGACGTTGGTCTCGCGGCAGAGGCCCTTGATGGCCACGACCTTGAGCAGGCTGTCGGTCTCGGGCGGCAGCGGCCCGAAGCGGTCGATCAGCTCGGCGGCCAGGGCCTCGCGGTCCTGGGCCTTTTCGGCCTCCGACAGGCGGCGGTACATCGACAGCCGCACATTGAGGTCGGGGACGTAGTCCTCGGGGATCAGCACGGCCGCGCCGGTGTTGATCAGCGGCGACCACCCCCGGTCGCTGTGCAGCGCCTCCGCCCCCTGGCGCTGGCGCAACTCGGCGACGGCGTCCTCCAGCATCTGCTGGTAGAGCTCCACGCCGATCTCCTTGATGTGGCCGCTCTGTTCGTCGCCCAGCAGGTTCCCGCCGCCCCGGATGTCGAGGTCGTGGCTGGCCAGCTGGAAGCCGGCGCCGAGGCTGTCGAGCGACTGCAGCACCATCAGCCGCTTCTCGGCCGACAGGGTCAGCTGCTTCTCGACCGGGGTGGTCAGGTAGGCGTAGGCCCGGGCCTTCGACCGGCCGACGCGGCCGCGGATCTGGTACAGCTGGGCCAGGCCGAACATGTCCGCCCGATGTACGACCAGGGTGTTGGCCGAGGGGATGTCCAGCCCGCTTTCGACGATCGTGGTCGCGAGAAGCACGTCGTACTGGCCCTCGTAGAAGGCGGTCATCACCTCCTCGAGCTGGGTCGGGGCCATCTGGCCGTGGCCGACGACGTACTTCACCTCCGGCACCTGGGTGCGCAGGAACTGCTCGATGTCGGTCAGGTCCTTGATGCGCGGAACCACGAAATAGGTCTGGCCGCCGCGATACTTCTCGCGCAGCAGCGCCTCGCGCAGGGTGACCGGGTCCCAGGGCGTGATGTAGGTGCGCACCGCCAGCCGGTCGACCGGCGGTGTGGCGATGATCGACATCTCGCGGATGCCCGACAGCGACATCTGCAGCGTGCGCGGGATCGGCGTGGCGGTCAGGGTCAGCATATGCACGTCGGCGCGAAGCTCCTTGAGCTTCTCCTTGTGCTTGACCCCGAAGTGCTGCTCCTCGTCGACGATGACCAGACCCAGGTCCTTGAAGCTGACCTGCTTGGACAGGATGGCGTGGGTGCCGACCACGATCTCCAGCTCGCCGTTGGCCAGGCCCTCGCGTGTCTCGGCCGCCTCCTTCGCCGGCGCCATGCGCGACAGGCGCCGCACCTTGATCGGCCAGCCCTGGAAGCGCTCGGTGAAGGTCTTGTAGTGCTGACGGGCCAGCAGGGTCGTCGGGCAGACGATGGCCACCTGCTTGCCGCTCATGGCCATAACGAAGGCGGCGCGCAGCGCCACCTCGGTCTTGCCGAAGCCCACGTCGCCGCAGATCAGCCGGTCCATCGGCTTGCCCGAAGCCAGATCCTCCAGCACGTCGTGGATGGCGCTCAGCTGGTCGTCCGTCTCCTCGTAGGGGAAGCGGGCGCAGAACTCGTCGAACAGGCCGGACGGCGGGTCGGTCTCCTCGACCGACTTCAGTTGGCGGGCGGCGGCGATCTGGATCAGCCCCTCCGCCATCTGGCGCAGGCGCTCCTTCGCTTTCGCCTTGCGGCTCTGCCAGCCGGCCCCGCCCAGCCTGTCCAGCTGCACCGTCTCGCCGTCGGCGCCGTAGCGGGTCAGAAGGTCGATGTTCTCGACCGGCAGGTAGAGCTTGGCCTCGCCGCCGTAGAGCAGGTCCAGGCAGTCATGCGGCGCGCCTTGCACGTCGAGGGTCTTGAGCCCCTCGTAGCGGCCGATGCCGTGGTCGATGTGCACGACCAGGTCGCCCGGCGTCAGGGCGCTGGCCTCGGCCAGGAAGTTGGCGGCGCGGCGCTTCTTGCGCGGCCGGGCCAGCCTGTCGCCGAGGATGTCGGTCTCGGAGATGACCACCAGATTGTCGGTCTCGAACCCGGCTTCCAGCGGCAGCACGACGCGCTGCGGAACCTTCGGATCGTTGGCCTTGGCCGCCTGCCAGTAGGGCGCGAACGGCACGCGGCCCAGGCCATGGTCGGCCATCATGCTGCCGAGGCGCTCGGAGGAGCCTTCGGACCAGGAGGCCAGCAGCACCCGCCGGCCATTGGCGGTCATCGTCTTGGCGTGTTCGGCGGTGGCCTCGAACAGGTTGACGCTGTCCTGGGCCCGTTCGGCGGCGAAGGAGCGGCCGAGCTTGGCGCCCATGTCGATGACGCCGGCGCCGTCGCGCTGGAACGGCGTGAACCAGCGGTTGGGACGTTCCGCGATCCGCATCGCGATCTCGTCGCCGGTCAGGTAGAGCGCCTCGGGGGGCAGCGGACGATAGGCCGCCTTGCGGTCGGCGGTGGCCCGGGCGTCGTAGGCGTCGGCGATCATCGCCAGCCGCTCGGCTTCCGACTCCTGGACCAGGTGGTCGACCCCGACCAACGCCTCGTCCGGCAGATAGTCGAACAGCGTCTCCATCCGCTCGTAGAACAGCGGCAGCCAGTGCTCCATGCCCGCGCGCCTGCCGCCCTCGCTGACGGCGGAGTAGAGCGCGTCCTCCCCCGGCGCGCCGAAGGCGGCGACATAGCCCTTGCGGAAGCGGCTGATGGTCTCGGCATCGACCAGCGCCTCGCTGACCGGCAGGAGGTCGATCTCCTTCAGTTGCTTCGTCGAGCGCTGCGTCTCGGGATCAAAGCCGCGGATGCTCTCCAGCGTGTCGCCGAACAGGTCCAGCCGCACCGGCTCCTCGGCGGTCGGCGAGAAGACGTCGATCACCCCGCCGCGAATGGCGAACTCGCCGCGCTCGGACACCGTCGAGGCCCGGGAATAGCCGTTGACCGCGAAATAGCGCTCCAGGTCGGCGATCTTCACCTCCTGGCCGGGCCGGGTGCTGTAGCCGGCGCGGGCCACGACCTCGCGCGGCGGCACCCGCTGCAGCGCCGCCGGGGCGGCGGTGACCAGCAGGGTCGGCTTCCTGGGGTCCAGCCCGCGCGCCAGCCGCGTCAGGGTCGCCATCCGGTGCGCCGCGACAGCCGCCGACGGCCCGACCCGGTCGTAGGGCAGGCAGTCCCAGGACGGCAGCTGCAGCACCTCGATCTCGGGGGCGAAGAAGCCCATCGCCTCCATGAAGGCGTTGGCGCGGGCCCCGTCGCGGGCGATGAACACCGTCAGCCCGCCGCGCGATCGCGCGATGTCGGCCATGACCAGCGCGTCGAACCCCTCCGGCGCCCCGGTCAGGTCCAGCCGGCCGTCGTCCCGGGAAACCCGCTTCAGGTCGTTGTGGCTCGGCCCGCCGCCGTCAGCCGCCATCGCCCGGCGCTCCGGTGTGCGGATCAAAACCTTTCAGCAAGGCCATGATTTCATTGTCGAACGCCGCTGGCGTCGGGCTCCGCCCCAGGTACCAGTCGTAGATGTCCTGGTCCGCCTCGTTCATCAGCGCCTCGAGCGCGTCGAGCTGATCGTTGCTGAACCGCGGGCAATAGTAATCCGCGAACGGCCCCAGAAGGAGGTCCGCTTCCCGGAAGCCGCGACGCCAGGCCCGCAGCCTGATCTTCTTGAGCCGTGTTTCGTCCATGAGGCGCCGCCATATAGGCCGCCCCGGGCGGCGGCGCCAGTGGATAGGTCGTGCGAGGTTCCCCCGGATCAAGTCCGCCCCCGATTTCGTCAGGGCCCGACGAACACGGCTTCCCGAAAGGAGCGCCCGGCCTTCCGGCGGCCAACCTCCGCGTCACCACGCATGGGTGGCCCGAACAAGTCGGGCCATGACGTGGGAGGGGCGGATCGCGAAACGCGGCTCGAGGCTGAGGCGCCGCTTTGCGTCCTGCCGCCCCCTTCAGGACCTTCCCACCCGCCAGGGCTGGGCGCCGGCTCCATACGCGCTACCTTGTCGGCAAAAGAACACCGGGGGATTCCATGAGACGCCTACAACCGATGCTGGCCGCGCTGGCGATCGCCGCCTGCGCCCTGGCCCAGCCAGCCGTCGCCGCCACGGCGGACACGGCCACGGCCCGCACGGTCTCCGGCGGTGGGGTGGTCGGTTACGTCGACGCGACGACCGGCGCCTATGCCTGGCGCGCCATCCCCTTCGCCGCGCCGCCGGTCGGCGATCTGCGCTGGCGCGCGCCCCGGCCGCCGGCCGCCTGGACCGGCCAGCGCAGCGCTGTGACCCCCGCGCCCTGGTGTCCGCAACAGCTCAGCGCCCTGGACGGCGTCAAGAAGGAGCGCTGGGGCGAGATCGTCGGTCAGGAGGATTGCCTCTACCTCGACGTCTACGCGCCGCCGATGACCGCCGCCGAGGCGGCCGGGGCGAAGCTGCCGATCATGATGTGGATCCACGGCGGGTCCAACACCTGGGGCAGGGCCGAGCAGTATGACGGCTCGGCGCTGGCCGCCCGTTTCAAGGTCGTGGTGGTGGTGGTGCAGTACCGCCTGGGCGCCCTGGGCTGGATGTCGCTGGACGCCCTGCGCCAGGGCGGGACCCTGCCCGACGACGCCTCGGCCAACTTCGGCACACTGGACCACATCCGCGCCCTGGAATGGATCGCCTCGGACATCGGCGCCTTCGGCGGTGACGCGGGCCGGGTGACCATCTTCGGCGAGAGCGCCGGCGGCCACAACGTCGCCGCCCTGCTCGCCAGTCCGCGGGCCAAGGGCCTGTTCCACCGCGCTATCATCCAGTCCGGCTCGTTCCGGTCCGAACCGGCGGCCGACGCCGAAGGCGTGACCGACGGCGGGCCGGCCTCGGCCACGGTCGTCGCGCGCCGCATCCTGGGTCCGGGCAAGCCGGTCGACGGCCCTGCCCTTCGCGCCGCGCCGCTCGCCCCCGTCTTCGGCGCCTACGAGACCCCGAATGGCCAGATCGATCCGCTGCGGGTCATCGCCGACGGCGTGACCCTGCCGGTCGACGGCGTCAGCGCCGGGCTCGACAATCCGGCCAACTACAACGCGGTGCCGGTGATGACCGGCGCCAACCGCGACGAGATCAAGTTGTTCAACGCCCTGAACCCGGAGTTCGTCTGGCGGCTGTTCGGCGTCCTGCCGATGGCGCGGGAACAGGCCTACTACGACGCGGTTTCGGACTACCCCAGCCGCATGTGGCGCGCCAACGCCGTGGACGGTCCCGCGGCGCGTATGGTGGCCGGCGGCCAGCCGGCCGTCTGGGCCGATCGCTTCGACTGGGACGAGGAAGGCCGGGTGCTGTTCACCGACCTCGGCAAGCTGCTGGGCGCCGGGCACAGCCTGGAGATTCCGTTCGTGTTCGGCCACTTCAAGCTGCTGGGCGCCTTCGACCGCTTCGCATTCACCAAGGGCAACGCGCCGGGCCGGATCGCCCTGTCCGACGCCATGATGAGCTACTGGGTCAACTTCGCCGCCACCGGCGCACCCGGGCGCGGCGTCAAGGGCGACCTGCCCGAGTGGAAGGCCTGGTCCAACGCCTCGGGCGCCGAGCGGATCATGCTCCTCGACAGCCCGGCCGGCGGCGGCGCGCGGATGAGCAATGACCTGGAGACCCGCGACCGGATCACCACCGATCTCCTCGCCGACCCGCGCCTGAAGACGCCGGCCCGCCGCTGCACGGTGCTGGCCCGCACCGCCTGGGACACGCCGGATCTGAAGCCGCTGGTGGCGCGGGAGTGCGCCGGGGCGTCGCAGTGATTGGAGAGTCGGACGGTCCGGACAAGGGACCAACCTCAACTCCGTCATGGCCCGACTTGTTCGGGCCACCCATGAACACCAGCACTCGAAGGGGTGGTCGACCGTCGGCGGCCAGC
>JBEIDC010000150.1:0-6153 GCA_040383665.1 Caulobacter sp. | reverse complement strand
TCAAAGAAGCGATGCATGGCCTTGGCCTTCACATCGTAGTCGTGGGAGTCGATGTTGGGCCTGAGCTTCAATTACTTGAGCTCGACGACAATCTGCCGCTTGCGCGCCACGTTCTACTTCATCTGCTCCTGGAACTTGAACTTGCCGTAGTCCAGGATCTTGCAGACGGGCGGATTGGCGTTGGGGACAATCTCGACGAGGTCGAGTCCGACCTCTTCAGCCGCCTCAAGGGCCGCACTGATGGGCATCTCGCCCTGCTTCTCGCCGTTCTGATCGATCAGAAGAACGCGGGGAACGCGAATGTCTTCGTTCATGCGCGGCCCGTCTTTCACGGGCGGCGTATTGTTGGGACGGCGAATAGGCGGAGCTCCGACAGCTGTTTGCACAAAAGGACGCGGCCCGCCGAAGCGTTCCACGTCGATGCAGGGATATATGACCGCGACCCCCGTCCCGATCAAGCGCCGTGCTGCCACAGTCGGCGGAAGAAAGCTCGAGTTGTACGGACTCCCTGTGCGTTCAGCCCCCCACTCCGTCATGGCCCGACTTGTTCGGGCCAGCCATGCGCGGTGACAGAAAGGTGGGGTGCTCGCCGCCCGGCCTCGCATTCAACGGCTGTGTTCATGGGTGGCCCGAACCAGTCGGGCCATGACGAGCGATTGAGCCAGGGGGCAAAGCGCCCGCCTGATCTCCGCCTCTTCCTAACGCGGCAGCAGCGAGTTGGCCGCCGTAGCGACCGTTTCGACGGTGAGCTGGTCGAGGCTTTGGGCCTGCAACACCGCGACGTGGCCGCGCGGGGCCGTCAGCAGGGCGTAGGGTTCGTCCTCGACCACGGCGATGGTCGGGGCCCCGGCGGCGGCGATCAGGTGCATAGGGCCGGTGTTGTTGCCCACCGCCAGAACGCAACGGGCGCCCAGCACGGCGATCTGGGCGAAGTCGGTGCGGCCGGTCAGATCGCGGGCGTTGCCGGCCACCTTCTGGATGTGCCGCGCCAGCGCGCTCTCCTGCGGCCCGCCGATGATCACGATGTCGTAGCCCCGCTCGCGCAGCATGCGGGCCAGGGTGGCGTAGCGCTCGACCGGCCAGCGCTTTTCCGGCCGGTTCTCGACCCCGCCGGGCACGATCAGCACGAACGGCCGGGGCGCCTGGCCGCCGGCGACGGGGCGAGGCTCCTGGGCGCGGCGCAGGATCCAGCTGAGGTCCGGCCCGGGCGCGTCCCCGGCGGTGACCGGGGCGTCGGGCCAGATGCCGGCCACCTGCAGCTGCTCGGCCTGGCGCTCCAGGGTGTGCATCTCGTGGCGGAGGGGGTTGCGGTGGCGCAGGCGCGCGCCGGAGGCCGTCCCCGACCAGGCGGGCGGGAAGGGCCGCAGCATGGCGAACAGGGCGTTGGTCCAGCGCGAGCACTCCAGGTCGTAGACCCGCTCGAACTTCTCGCGCTTGATCCAGCTCCGGACCCGCAGCCAGTCGCCGGGTCCAATCGGGCGTTCCTCGGCCTCGACCTCGTTGAAATAGGGGCTGACCTTGGCCAGGGCCTCGAACTGCGGGCGGGTGAGCAGGGTGATGCGCGCGCGCGCATGCGCCTGGCGGATGCGTTTCATCGCCGCCAGCGACAGGACGAACTGCCCGATCGACCCCGCCTGGATGACGAGGATCTTCTTCAGTTCCTTGCTCAACGCCTAGCCTCCAGTACGCGAGCATAGACCTGCAGCGTCGCCTCGCACATGGCGTCGACGGAATAAAGCCGCCTCGCGCGGGAGGCGGCCTGCTCGCCCATATCGCGCCGGCGAGGCCCGCCGACGTCGAGGGCATAGGTCATCGCGGCCGCCCAGGCCGAGGCGTCGCCGACGGCGGCGCGCCAGCCGGTTTCGCCCTGGATCAGGGTCTCGCGCGCCGCGCCATGGTCGGAGACGATCACCGGGCGTTCCATGACCTGTGGCTCGACGGCGGCGCGGCCGAACGACTCCGGTTTGAGGGTGGGCAGCAGGGCGACATCACAGGCCATGTAGGCCGCCGGCATGTCATCGCAATGGCCTACCACCTTGACGACGCCGGTCAGGCCGGCCCCGGCGATGGCGTTCAGGATCTCCTGGCGGTACTCGACGCGGCCCTGGTCGTCGCCGGCGAAGACGACGACGAAGTCGTCGCGGCCGGCGGCCTTCATCCGGGCGGCGGCCTCGACGATCGACAGCTGGCCCTTGATCCGGGTCAGGCGGCCGGCGAGCAGGAAGACCAGCTTGTCGGCCGGCGCGTCCCAGGCGGCGCGCAGGGCGTCGACGCGGGCGGGGGCGACCTTGCGCGGATCGAATCGGCTCAGGTCGACGCCGCGGGGGATGGTCACGACCCGGGCCGGATCGATGCCGTGCTCGGCCAGGATGTGGTCGCGGGTGAAGTCGGAGTTGGCGATGACCAGGTCGCCGCGGGTCATCACCGCGTTGTACCAGCGCTTGAGGCTGTTCTTCGCGTGATAGACGCCGTGATAGGTGGCGATGAAGGGCACGCCCGTGGTGTGGGCCGCCCACAGGGCGCTGTGCGCCGGGGCCCGGCTGCGAGCGTGGACCAGACTGACCTTCTCCTTGCGGATCAGGTCGATCAGCCGGGCGGCGTTGCCCAGCATGACCAGCGGGTTCTTAGACTGCACCGGCATCTGGGCCAGACGCCCGCCGTCCTCTTCCAGTCGCGCGACCATCCGGCCGCCGCGCGCCGCGACCAGCGCCCGGCCGCCGGCCTCGATCACCGCATGGGCGACATCGATGGTCGTCTGCTCGGCGCCGCCCGTCTCGAGTTCGGGGGTCACCTGCAGAAGCGTGAAATTGTCGGGGAGCGTGATCACAGTCCCTGCATACCCCAACAAATCCTCCGCCGTCATGGCCCGACTTGTTCGGGCCAGCCATGCGTGGTGAATCCGTCGGTAGACACAGCGTTCTTGGGCGGTCCGGACAAGCCGGGCTGTGACGGTGACTTGAGATGGGCGAGACGGCGGGCTTTCTGGATCGTGGCGACGGCGAGCGCGTCGCCTGGCGGCGCGTCGACGGCGCGGCCCGACCGTGGTCTGGCTGGGCGGCTTCATGTCCGACATGGCCGGAACCAAGGCCCAGGCTCTGGCCGACTGGGCGCTGGCCAGCGGCCGGGCCTTCCTGAGGTTCGACTACCTGGGCCACGGCGAATCGAGCGGAGCGTTCCGGGACGGCACGATCAGCCGGTGGCGCGAGGATGCGCTGGCGGCGATCCGTGAACTGACGGAGGGGCCGCTGATTCTGGTCGGCTCCTCGATGGGCGGCTGGATCAGCTGCCTGGTCGCCGCGGTGATCCCCGAGCGGCTGCACGCCCTGGTGCTGATCGCGCCGGCGGCGGACTTCACCGAGGCGCTGATGAAGCCCGGCTTCCCGCCCGAAGCCTTCACGGCGCTGGAGCGCGACGGCGAATGGATCCGGCCCTTGCTCTACGACGACGGCGGCTATCCGATCACCCGCGCGCTGCTCGAGGACGGCGCGCGCTGGTCGATCCTGCCGGGGCCCGTGCCGATCGAGGTCCCGGTGCGGGTGCTGCAGGGCCGCGAGGACCCGGACGTGCCCTGGCTCCACGCGCTGGAACTGGCCAACGCGATCAAGGGCCAGGACGTGATCTTCACCCTGATCAAGGACGGCGACCACCGCCTGAGCCGGCCGCAGGACATCGCGCGGTTGCTGGCGGCGGTGGAGGAGGTGGGCTGAAGGGGCCTTGCGTGCTTCGCGACGCGCTGCGCGCTCCTCAGCATGACGAGCTTTGTTGCAGCCCACCCACGTTCGTCATCCTGAGGAGCGAGCCTCAAGCGAGCGTCGCGAAGGACGCACCACGCTTCACCCCCAGAACGCCCCGATCCGCTCAGCTTCCGCCTGGCCCTGGGCGAATCCCGCCCGCGCGATGGCCTCGCGGTTGGAGCTGTCCATCAGGTTCATGCCGAAGGCCGCGCCACAGGCGTCGTCGGGGATGATCAGCTGAGCCTCGCCGCCGTGCTCGCGGATGACATCCATCTCGCGCTCCAGGCCCGGCATCATCAGCGGGCGCATCATCGGCGGAGCGACGGCGACGATGACGACCTTGCCGTGACCCCGCGCCATGTCGGCGTTGGTCCCCGAACGCATGCCGCCGTCCATGTAGCGGCGACCCTCGATGGTGATCGGCGGGAAGATGCCCGGCACCGAGCAGGAGGAGGGCACCGCCAGCCGCAGCGGCGCGGCGGTGTCCTTGTTCCACAGCAGGAATTCGCCGGTGACAGCGTCGATGGCGGTGCAGGCGTATTTCTCGGGCCAGGGATGTTCCAGCTCGGCCAGGGCGCCGAAGCCGGAGATGAACACCGCTTCGCTCGCCGTCTGGGCGCCCAGGGCGAAGGTTCCCAGCTCGACCATCAGCTCGACCGGCATCGGCTGGCCGACCGGCCGGCGGGCCATGATGGCCATCAGCGGCGTCAGATCCGGCGCGGGCCGGCCCGAGGCGGCCTGGGCCTCCTTGGCCGCGGCGGCGGCCGCGAACTCGGCGTGCAGCAGGGCATCCGGCTGGCGGCCGAGCGACAGCTGCGACCCGACCACCGATCCGGCCGAGGTGCCGAGGATGAAGTCGGCGTGGTGGAGGGCGACGCCCGCCTCCGCCAGGCCGGCGATCAGCCCGGTCTCCCAGGCGATCCCCACCGGACCACCGCCGCCCAAAACCAGCGCCTTGCTCATGTTTCGTCCCCTGATTTTTCAGCAGCGTAGATCGCCAACAGCCCCTCGCGCCAGGTCGGATACGCCGGTTCCCAGCCCAGTTCTGCCTTGGCCCGGGCATTGGAGACCCGCTTGTTCTCGCTCCAGAAGCGGCGGGCCATCGGGGGAAGGGCGGTCTCGTCATACGGGACGGTCGGCGGCGGCTCGACGCCCATCAGCGCGCAGGCGAAGGCGTTGAGCACATGCGGCGGGGCGGGCTCGTCGTCGCAGAGATTGTAGGCGCGGCCGGCGTGCGGTCGCGTGATGGAGGCCTCCAGCGCGCCGGCAATGTCCTCGACATGGATGCGGCTGAACACCTGGCCCGGCTTGACCAGGTTGCGGGATCGCCCCTCGCGCAGGCGGTCGAAGGTCGAGCGGCCGGGGCCGTAGATGCCGGGCAGGCGGAAGACCTGGACGGTCAGGCCCATGCCGCGCCCCACCTCCAGCCAGTCGCGCTCGGCGGCGACGCGGCGGGCTGCCTCCGGCGAGCGGGCCGACAGGGGCGTGCTTTCGAACGCCCAGCGGCCCTCGCGGTCGCCGTAAACGCCGGTGGTGGAGAGATACCCGATCCAGTCGGGGAAGGCGCCTGCCCGCGCCATGGCCGGGACCAGCGCCGCCAGCGCCGGGCAGCCGTGATCGTCGGGCGGGGCGGTGACCAGGATGGCGTTCATGGGCGGCGCGGCGATCAGCGCCGCCTGGTCGGTAGTCTGGATCGGGGTCACGCCGGCCTCGCGGGCCGCCTGCGCAGAGGCCGGCGATCGCACCGCGGCCCAGACGTGCCAGCCCTTGCCGCGCAGCCGCCGGGCCAGCGCCTGGCCGGTGTAACCGAAGCCGAAGATCAGCAGGTTGGGCAAGCGCCGGATCCTCCCGCGCGGCGAAGCAGCCGCACGGGAGGAGTAGCGGGTGGCTGGAGTCGGGCCAAGCGCCTAGGCCAGCGTCAGCGACACCTCGATGTTGCCGCGGGTGGCGTTGGAGTAGGGGCAGACCTGGTGGGCCGTCTCGACCAGCTTTTGCGCCGCGTCCCGCTCCAGGCCCGGCAGGCTGACGGTCAGGGCGACGGCGAGGCCGAAGCCGCCCGTGGCGTTGGGGCCGATGCCCACTTCGGCCGTCACCGCGCTCTCGGCGACGGTTACGCCCTGCGACCGGGCGACGAAACGCAGCGCGCTGTCGAAACAGGCCGCGTAGCCGGCGGCGAACAGCTGCTCGGGGTTGGTTGCGCCGGCCGTGCCGGGGCCACCCAGGGCCTTGGGCGTGGTCAGCGCGACGTCGAGGACGCCGTCGTCGGTGCGGGCCGTACCGTCCCGGCCGCCCGAGGCGGTGGCGGTCGCTGTGTAGAGGATGGTCATGGTCGATCTCCCGGTCGATTGTGCACAATCTAATTGGATACGATCAACGAGTTTGCAATAGGGACTCGGGGCATTATCTGCGGATCATGGCG
>JBEIDC010000149.1:0-6187 GCA_040383665.1 Caulobacter sp. | reverse complement strand
GGTGCCGCTTGTCGCGTCGAAGAACGAGCTCGACCTCGTGAAGGAGCGCATTGTGGCGGTGGCCGGACAGGTTGCTGCCGAAACGGGTGTCGCCATCGACTATTCCGTGGGCACCATGATCGAACTGCCGCGCGCGGCCCTCCGCGCCGCCGAGATCGCCCAGTCGGCCGACTTCTTCTCCTTCGGCACCAACGACCTGACCCAGACCACCTTCGGCATCAGCCGTGACGACGCCGGCAAGTTCCTGGGCGCCTATATCGACAAGGGCATCTTCGAAAAGGACCCCTTCGTCAGCCTCGACCAGGAAGGCGTCGGCGACCTGATCCGCATCGCCGCCGAGCGCGGTCGCGCGGCCCGTCCGGGCATCAAGATGGGCATCTGCGGCGAACACGGCGGCGACCCGGCCAGCATCCAGTTCTGCGAGAGCGTCGGCCTCGACTACGTCAGCTGCTCGCCGTTCCGCGTGCCGATCGCCCGGCTGGCGGCGGCCCAGGCGGCGCTGGCGGGGAAGAAGTAGCCACGTTCGGGGACAAGCACCGTCTTCGGTACGTGTCCCCTGCAGCTTGCAGCGGCGGGGGACACGCAATGAAGTGCATGTCCCCGGTCTTGCCAGTTTCGCACACCCGGGCACCCTGCCCCCATGCCCCTGACCCTCGTCATCCCGGCGCATGAACACCTGCCCGCCTATGTTGCGGCGCTGGAGCGCGGCTGGTCGCCGGACACCACGGCGGGCGGGGAGGCGACGCGGCTGAGGTTTCTGGAGCGGATCGCGCAGGACGCCGAGGGCTTCCTGGCCAGCATGGACGACCGCGAGGCCGTCGGACCGGATATCAACCTGCCAGACGGATCGACCGTGAAGCGGTTGCCCGGCTTCATTCGCTGGCTGTGGGACGGCGGCTTCGTCGGCTCTATCGGCGTCCGTTGGGCGCCGGGGACGGAAGCCCTGCCGCCGCATGTACTCGGCCATGTCGGCTACGCCGTCGTGCCCTGGCGGCGCGGGGAGGGGCATGCGACGGCGGCGCTGGGGCTGCTGCTGCCGCTGGCGGCGAAGACCGGCCTGCGCTGGATCGACCTGACCACCGACCCGGACAACGTCGCCTCGCACCGGGTGATCATCGCCAACGGCGGGGAGATGGTGGATCGCTTCACCAAGCCGGCGGCCTACGGCGGGGCCGAGGGCCTGCTCTGGCGGATCGCCTTCTAGACCACCGCGCCGAACAGCATCCCGACCCCGGCGGTGACGGCCATGGCCAGGGCGCCCCAGAAGGTCACGCGCGCCGTCGCCCGCCAGACGCTGGCTCCACCCGCCCGGGCGCCGACCGCGCCCAGCAGCGCGAGGAACAGCAGGGAGAAGACGCTCACCGCCGCGCTGGCCCAGGCCATTGGCGTCAGGGCCAGCACCAGCATCGGCGCCGCCGCGCCCACGGCGAAGGTCGCCGCCGAGGTCAGGGCGGCCTGGATGGGCCGCGCCGTCGTCATCTCCGAGATGCCCAGCTCGTCGCGGGCATGGGCGCCCAGGGCGTCCCTGGCCATCAGCTGTTCGGCCACCTGCCGGGCCAGCGGCTCGTCGAGGCCCCGGCTGACATAGATGCCGGTCAGTTCATCCTTCTCCGCCTCGACGTCGGTGCTGAGTTCCAGCGTCTCGCGGGCGAGGTCAGCCTTCTCGGTGTCGGACTGAGAACTGACCGAGACATACTCGCCGGCCGCCATCGACATGGCCCCGGCCGCCAGGGCCGCCATGCCGGCGATCATCGCCTCGCCCTTGCCGGACGAGGCAGCCGCGACGCCCAATACGAGACTGGCGGTCGAGACGATACCATCGTTGGCGCCCAGCACGGCGGCGCGCAGCCAGCCGATCCGGGAGACCAGATGGCTTTCGCGGTGCAGTTTCAGGCGGGTCATCGGCTGGTCCTCGCGTTGGAAGACACCAGCCTAGCCCCAAATCAGCGCCTGTCCTTGCGGTACGTCAACTCAGGCGCGCTTGAGTTGCGAGACCGCGTTCAGCGCAAAGTCGATGTCCTCCGGCGTATTGCGCATGGAGGGCGTCAGCCGTACGTGGCGTGTTGAGTAGGGTGCCGCCGAGCCGATGACCCTCTGGTTGCGTAGGCGTCGCACCACGCCGTCGGCCGACAGGCCCGCGACGTCGAAGCTGACGATCCCCGCCGACAGGCGCGGGTCGATGGGCGTGCGGACGATGACGCCCGGGATCTGACGCAGGCCGTACTTCAGGCGCGACGCCAGCTCATGGGTGCGGGCCTGGACGTTGGCCTTGCCGACCCACTGGTGGAAGCCGAACGCTTCGCTGAGGGCCCAGATGTGCTCGAAGGCCTTGAACCCGCCGGGCGTCATCCGCGCACCGGTGGTCGGGCCCGGGTCATAGTTCCCGAGCCAGGCTCCGTAGGCGTTGGGCGCCAGGAAGCTCGGCACCGTCGGCGTCACGCGCGACCAGCCGTAGTCGGTGCCCAGGATCAGGCCCGTACCGCGCGGCCCGAACAGCCACTTGTGGCAGCTGGCCATCAGGAAGTCGCAGCCCAGTTGCGAAAGGGTGGTGTTCTCGACCCCGAATCCGTGGACGCCGTCGACGCAGAACAGCACCCGGTCCCGCTCGTTCCGCATCGCGTTGATCGGGGCCAGGGCGGCGGCGATTTCCGCGATGGGCAGCTTCATGCCCGTCGAGGAATGCACCCAGGTCAGGGCCAGAACCCGGGTTTCGGGCCGGATGTTGCTGACGATGCGGCCGACGATTTGCGCGACCGTGGCGGTAGCGGCCTGGTCGTAGAGGCTGATCTTCCGAACCGTGCCGCCGCCCTTCTGCGCCGCCAGCCGCAGGGACTCGTGGGTGACGTAGTAGTCGTGGATCGTGGTCAGGACCTCCTGGCCGTATCGCAGGCCAATGCCGGCATAGACCAGGGCCACGGCGGTGGTGGTGTTCTCGGTCAGGGCGATGTTGTCGGCCTTGACCCCGAAATAGGCCCCGGCGGCGGCGCGGGCGGCATTTTGCAGTGGCCTGTTGCGGGCTTCCAGATAGGTGACGGGCGAGCGGTCCAGCCCGTCGCGGTGGCGGGCGATGGCGTCGCGGACGACGCGCGGGTTCGAGGCGAACAGCATGGCCGACAGGTCGACCTGGCTCCAGTCCAGGGACCATTGCGCCCGAACCTGCCGCCAGTCGGGGCCGCCGGCATAGGTGACGGGCGGCTGCATCGGCGGTTCGGCGGCGGGATCGCCGTCATGGAAGTCCGGGTCCTCCGGGGCGGCAGGCGGCTCACCGGCGGCGGGATCCTGGGCCCGCGCGGCGTCGCCCAGCGCCACGACGCCCAGCGCCAGCCCCGACCCGGTCAGCAGGCGTCGACGGCTCAACGCCGCGCCGTCTTCACTCGAACCTTCGGTCATTCCGCGCCCCCGTCCACGGAGTTCATTGTCCACGTTCGCCGGCCTGGCGACACCCGGCTTCTAGCCTCGGGGGAAATCAGGCGTGCGACGGCGCAGCGATAGCGTCGATGTTGCGAAGCTTGCGGACGAGACGGATGAGGTTGATCCTGACGTTCTCCTGCATCTTCTTTTCGCCGCTTGAGCCGGCGCGGCGAACCAAGGGGCTGATGGCATAGCCGCCGGGCTTCCGGACAAGGACGCCGAGGCGAACGAGTTCATGCATGTTCCTGCGCACCGTTTCCCGCGGGAAACCCAGGAAGGTCGCCAGACCCTGAGCGGTCACCAGCTCCAGAGCCGAATCCGGCGGTACATCGTCGTGGTTTGCGTAGAGGACCGGGTCCGCCTCGCTCAACCGGTAGGCCGAGCGGTCGGAAACGGCCAGGAGCAGGTAGGCCTGCAAAAGGCTCATCGGCGGAATGTCGCTACGCAGGTCTACGACGCTCCGCAGAACGTGCTGGGTGAGGGCCCGCATGGCGCCCCACATGGTCGGGAAGGGCCGGGGGGCCAGCCGTTCGCCGGGCTGCAGCCCTGTCCAGTTCGCGACGGCGACACTGTGCAGACTGTCGTCCAGCGCCGTCATCATGTCGTTCACCAGCGACATCATGGGCCCCGAGGCCAGGGTCGTGGATGGGACGATCAGGCCCTGCCCGGTCTGTTCGACCAGCCCGGCGGCGACCATGGCGGCCGCCTTCGACCGCGTCGTTTCGCGGGGCAGATTGAGGGACTCCGCAAGCCGCTGGATGCGCATGGGACGACGCAGATCGTCCGGCACGGGTCCGGTCGCATACGCCCGGGCCAGGCCGGGGTTTTCGTCGAGCGGCGACGCGTTGCCGGCCAGGATCGCCGCGAAGATGAGGCTGGACTCGATGTCCCCGCCCAGACTGAGTCGCGCCGTCTGGATGACCTTGAGACTGAGGCCGATGTTGACGCGGGCGCCGTGTCGGATGTGCATCCGTGTGTCGTCAGGCCCAGCGGGTCAGGGACAGCCTGCCCTCGAACTGCCGGACCGCCTGAGCGCTCAGCCCCCAGCGATGGCTGCCTTCGCCGAACGGCAGTTCCAGGAGCGGGCGGGGCTGCCGCGCTGTCGCCGTGGCCGCGAGATGGCCGCGAAAGGCCGCGATAACTTCGGTCTGCAGCCCGGCTGACGCCTTGATCGAACGGCCCGCCCGCATCGAAGCGATGTAGTCGCAGACCAGATCGCGGTGGGCCTGGCCTCTGAAATGGACCAGCGCCTCGACGATCTCCGAAATGAGTGGGTCGACCTTGCCGCCCCGCCGGCCGCCTGATCGGCGCTGAGCCGCCGGATAGGCGATAACGTTACTCATTCCTTAATCTCCCCAAGAGGCGGGGCACCTAGAAGACCGCGTACGAGCCCTGTCCAGATCGCAAGGCGCCCAAAATGGGCATTTAGCCCGGGGCGCTGCCTTTTCCGGCTCTGACGCGCCGGGTCGCCCGCTCAAACCTGACCAAGAATTCACCTGACAGCCTCATCGGGCCATGGCCTCTTCCCCACAATTCAGGGGGAGGGCAGGCAGATGGCCGCCACGC
Organism: Caulobacter sp.; assembly: GCA_040383665.1. Taxonomy (GTDB): domain Bacteria; phylum Pseudomonadota; class Alphaproteobacteria; order Caulobacterales; family Caulobacteraceae; genus Caulobacter. The sequence continues at coordinate 1,210 of JBEIDC010000149.1, read as the reverse complement.
AGGCATTTGATCCGGCCGCCGAGACGGCCCGTTACCTCGCGACGCTGTCGCCGGAGGTCCACGCCAAGGCCACGGCCTATACCCAGGGCGGCCACTGGCTGCTGCTGTGGGGCACGCTGATGGCGGTTCTCGTCGCCTGGATGATCATCCGGTCGGGCGTGTTGGCGAAGATCCGGGCCGGCGTGGAAGGGAAGAAGCCCCGTCCCTGGCTGGCGGCCCTGGCGGTGTTTCCGGTCGCCCTGGTGCTCGAAGAACTGCTGAGCCTGCCCTGGTCCATCTATGCCGACTGGTTCCGCGAGAAATCCTATGGCCTGACCAGCCAGCCGCTGGACGGCTGGCTCGGCGAATGGGCGATCGGCGCGGCTCTGGGCGTGGTCGTATCGGTCATCCTGCTGTCGATCATCTACTGGCTGCTGCGGCGGGCGCCGAAGACCTGGTGGATCTGGGCCAGCGGCGTCTCGGCCGGCGCCCTGGTGCTGGTGCTGGTGCTGGCGCCGATCTTCCTGCTGCCGCTCTTCAACAGCTACACGCCCGCGCCGGAGGGCCCGGTTCGCGACGCGATCGTCGAGATGGCCAAGGCCAACGGCGTGCCGTCCGAGAAGATCTTTGTTTACGACGGATCCAAGCAGTCCAACCGCTACACGGCGAACGTCACCGGTCTGTTCGGCTCGGCCCAGATCAACATGAGCGACACCATGTTCAAGGCCGGGGCGGACATGAGCGAGATCCGCGCCGTGGTCGGGCATGAGATGGGCCACTACGCCCGGGGCCACGTCCTATCGCGCCTGGCCGCCACCGCACTGCTGCTGGTGATCGGATTCTGGGCCGTGGACCGCCTTTTCCCGCTGGCCGCGCGGCTGCTCGGCGCCCGGGACGTCAAGAATATCGCCGACCCGGCCGGGCTGCCCGTGCTGATGGCCGTGCTCTCGGTGCTCGGCCTTCTGGCCACGCCGGCCTTCAACTCGATCACCCGCCTGTCCGAGGCCGATGCCGACAACTACTCGCTGCAGGTCGCCGGCGAGCCGGACGGCCTGGCCAAGGCGCTGGTCCAGACGGTCGAGTACCGGGCCGCGACGCCCGGGCAGCGGAGATTAGGTTAGGATCGGAGGGGTCTCCTTCCGGCCCAGTAGCCCTAGTTCCAAACTCGTCACTGAATGTTTACAGCATCAAGTTACTGAGATATGTTAGATCTAGTTTGGCAAGGCCTCAT
>JBEIDC010000148.1:0-6194 GCA_040383665.1 Caulobacter sp. | reverse complement strand
CCTCGCCGCCGTATACCCCCTCACCAGTAATACTCGGGCTTGTCCGGCTGACCCAACCACACACCGGATTGCCGAAAGGGCGCGGATTGCCGCGCGCCTTTCCTGTCGGCTCACCACGCATGGGTCCTCGGGACAAGCCCGAGGATGACGGGTGAGGGAGTATACGGCGGCGAGGCTCACGCCGCGCGGGCGGCCTTCTTGACCTTGCTGATGGCGCGGTCGCGCTTCAGCCGGGACAGGTGGTCGATGAACAGTACGCCTTCGAGATGGTCCATCTCGTGCTGGATGCAGACCGCGTACATGCCGCTGGCCTCTTCCTCGACCGGCTGGCCCTGGTAGTCGAGGTAGCGCAGCCTGACCCGCGCGGGACGCTCGACCGCATCGAAAATCTCCGGCACCGACAGGCAGCCCTCCTCGTAGGTGAAGAGCTCCTCGGATTTCCAGGTGATCTCCGGGTTCACGAGGTAGCGCGGGTTGCGCTGCGCGGCCTCGGACTCCGCCGTGTCGTCACTGACGGCGGCCGGCGTCACGTCGCGGTCGCCCAGGTCCATGACGATGATCCGCTTGTCGACCCCGACCTGGACGGCGGCCAGGCCGATGCCGGGCGCGGCGTACATCGTCTCCAGCATATCGTCCATCAGGGCGCGATGCTCGTCGGTCACTCCGCCCTCGACAGGTGTGGAGATGCGCTTGAGCACGGCCAGATCGGCGGCGTTGTCGACGGTGAGGATGCGGCGGACGGTCATTTCGGTGTGCAGGTAAGGGGCCTGTTCCCGACCGTCAAGGTCGGGGAAGTCCGCTCAGGTCAACCGCCGGGGGTGGCCACAGCCAAGAACATCACGAACTGGACGAGGAACACCGCCCCCACGCCAATCAGGATCAGCGGCAGTCCCAGGGCGTTACGCCGCTGGCGAAACAGCGTCTCGAACCGTTCCGGCTCGGCCGCGCGCTCGATCCGCGGCGCGCCGTAAGCCTTGCTGATCAGCACGCCGCTGCGCCGGGCCGCGAGCAGCGGCAGGCCCTGGGTGAGGAGCATGGCGAGACCGGCGATGATCGCGCCGAGCGATGCGCAGAGCTGAATCATGGCGCCACGCTACGATCCGGGCCCTCGCCCGGCAAGCCGGCGGGCCTGTCCGGCGCGGCATCCGGCGCGGCCAGCTTGCTCAATGCCCGAACCGCCGTCTCCACCGGCTCGATCTGCACGATTTCCTTGCCCTCGTGGTCGACCTTCAGGTCCTCGAACCGCCGGGCCTGGGTCAGGACCTGGGTCTCCAGCGAGCCGACGAACTGGTTGTAGCGGCTGACCGCCGCCTCCAGCGCCTTGCCCACGCTGGCCGCGTGGCCGCCCATCACCGACAGCCGCTTGTAGAGTTCGCGGCCCAGGGCGGCGATCTTGTCGGCGTTGGCGGCCTGCTCCTCGACGCGCCAGCCGTAGGCCACGGCCTTGCACAGCGCGAACAGGGTGGTCGGCGTGACCAGCAGCACCCGCCTGTCCATCGCCTCGGTCATCAGGTCGGGCATCCGGTCCAGCGCCGCGGCCAGGAAACCGTCGCCGGGCACGAACATGGCCACGAAGTCGGGCGACCGCTCGGTGGCGAACTGGTCCCAGTAGGCCTTGGCGGACAGCCCCTGCATGTGGCCGCGCACGCTCTGGGCGTGGCGGGTCAGGGCGGCCTCGCGGGCGACGTCGTCGACCGCCTCCTGGGCATCCATGAAGGCGTTCAGCGAGCATTTCGCGTCGATGGCGAACACCGCGCCCGCCGGCATCTTCACCTTCACGTCGGGCCGGCGACGGCCCTCCTCGGTGTCGAGGCTGAACTGTTCGGAGAAGTCGTAGTGGGCGGTCAGGCCGGCGGCGTCGAGCACGTTGCGCAGCGTCTGCTCGCCCCAGCGGCCCTGCACCCCGGCCCCCCGGCGCAGCGCGGCCGACAGCTTGCGCGCCTCGGCCTGGGTGGCGGTGGAGGCCTCCATCAGGGCGGCGATTTGCTGCTTGAGCCCGCCGGTCTCCTCGGCGCGGGCCTTCTCGACGGCGGTGACCTGGGCCTCGAACTTGGCCAGGGTCTCGGCGACGGGCTTGAGCTGCGCCTCCAGCCGCTGCTGGGCCAGCAGGTCGCGGTTGCGGAAGGTCTCGTCGGCGCGCTTCAGCATCTCCTCGGCGACGACGCCGGCCGACTGGGTGGCCTGGACGCGCAGGAACTCCGACTGGGCGCCGGCCTGGTCCTCCAGGAGCTTGGCCCGCGCCTCGGTCTCGGCGTAGCGCTCGCGCAGGTCCCAGGCGCGCTGCTCGGCGGCGCCGGCCCGCCGACGCTCCATCAGCGCCCAGGCCAGGAAGGCCAGCGCCAGGGCGCCGGCGACGGCGGCGAGCAGGACGGCGGGGTCGGAAAGGTTCATGGTCCGTTCTTAGCGGGAGAATCGCATCGACGCCATTCCTCCCCGCTCGCGGGGAGGGGGACCATGCGGAGCATGGTGGTGGGGCAGCGCCGCCGTCTGACGTCGGCCCTCTGACCGCGCCCTATCCTGAAATTCTCGCGCCGCCCCTCCGACCTCGCTCCGCGAGGCCACCTCCCCCTCGCTTCGCTCCGGGGAGGAAGAGTTCAGGCCGGGCGTCGCGCCCTCAGCGCCTGGGCGATGGTGCCGTCGTCGAGCCAGTCGAGGTCGCCGCCGACCGGGACGCCTCTCGCCAGCATGGTCACCGGCACCCCGGTCGTCGCCAGCCGTTCAGCCAGGTAGTGGGCCGTGGTCTGGCCGTCGACCGTGGCGGGCAGGGCCAGGATCACCTCGCGAACTTGCCCGTCGCTCGCCCGGTTGACCAGTTCGGCGGCGCGCAGCCGCTCCGGCCCGATGCCGTCCAGCGCCGAGAGCAGCCCGCCCAGCACGTGGTAGCGGCCGCGAAACGCGCTGGCCCGCTCCATCGCCCAGATTGACCCGACCTCCTCGACCACGCAGATCAGCGCCCGGTCGCGCGAGCCGTCGGCGCAGATGGCGCAGGGGTCGGAGGTGTCCAGCGAGCCGCAGGTGGTGCAGGTCCGCACCTTGCTCTGGGCGTCGATCATCGCGGCGGTCAGCGGGTCCAGCAGCTGCTCGCGCCGCTTCAGCAGCGCCAGCGCCGCCCGCCGCGCCGAGCGCGGGCCAAGGCCCGGCAGCTTGCCCAGCAAGGCGATCAGTCGCTCGATCTCGGGTCCTGCGGCGGCGGCCATGAGTCCGTTCCTAGACGATCCTCCCCCGCAGGGGGAGGGGGACCGCTCGGAGAGCGGTGGAGGGGCGGCGCAAGCCCATCAGGATTGAGCTCGGTGCAAGGCGGATAGTCGTTCAGCGACGGCGCTGCCCCACCACCATACTCCGCATGGTCCCCCTCCCCGCGAGCGGGGAGGATCGGCGGAGTTCTAAAACTTCAACCCCGGAATGTTCATCCCGGCCAGCGGGCCGGCGGCCTCGCGCATCAGTTCGGCCTGCTGGGCGTCGAGCCTGCGCTTGGCGTCGGCGTGGGCGGCGACGAGCAGGTCACTGATCACCTCGCCTTCGCCGGGGGCCAGCAGGGTCTCGTCCAGCACCACGCCCTTGAGCTCGCCGGCGCCGGACAGGGTCACCTTGACCATGCCGCCGCCGGAGGTGCCCTCGATCTCCAGCGCCTTGAGGCGATCCTGGGCCTCGGCCAGCTTCTGCTGCATGGCCTGGGCCTGCTTCATCAGTCCGCCGAGATCCTTCATCGCTGCACCTACTCCTGGGGTGGGTTGAAGAGGCCGGCCTGCGCCATCTGGTCCCGGATCATCTCCGGGTGCTGGGTGACGACGAGGTCGTAGGCCTCCAGTTCGGACGGGACATACCAGTGGATCTTGTCGGTGTGGTAGGCCCCCCAGACCGCTTCGGCCACTTCGCGGGGCGGGGTCAGACGCCACATGCCCTCGGTCGGGGCGTTGGCCTTGGCCTCGTCGGGCAGGATCGGGGTGTCGATCAGGCCGGGCAGGGTGTCGGCGACGCGGACGCCGGCGGCCTTCAGCTCGACCGACAGCGCCTCGGTGAAGCCCTTCACCGCGTGCTTGGTGGCCGAATAGACGGCGATGTTGGCGATGCCGAAGATGGCGCTGCTTGACGAGGTCGAGAAGCAGAGCGAGCCGGGCGTCGCCTTCAGCAGCGGGATGGCCAGGTGGATGCCGCTCAGCACCGCCACCAGGTTGATGTTGATCACCGCCATGGCGTCTTCCCAGGACATGTCCGCGAACGGACCGCCCCGGCCGATGCCGGCGTTGTTGAAGAGGACGTCCAGCTTGCCGTCGGTCGCTTCCGCGAAATCAGCCAGGGTCTGGCGGTAGGCGTCGCGGTTGGTGACGTCCAGCTCGCGGATCATGCAGTTGTCCCAGCCGAGCTCCTGCTCCAGGGCCCGCAGCCCGTCAGCGTTGACGTCGACGCCGCCGACGTACCAGCCGTTGGACGCGAACAGCCGGGCCGTCTCCAGCCCCATGCCGCTCGCCGCGCCCGTGATGAAGATCGCCTTGCGGCCGTTGGCTTTGGACATGGTTCACTCTCCCTTGGCCCTCGGCGCATCTGGCGGCGCGGATGGGCGATTGTCCGGGGACATGTACCGTCTTCCGGTACGTGTCCCCCGCAGCGTTCTGGAGGTAGCTGATGGGGACACGCACTGAAGTGCATGTCCCCGGCGGACCTCAGTCCTCCTCGCCGTCCTCTTCGGGATCGACGCTAACCGCTTCCCCTTGCGGCATCGCAAGCTGCTTGACGCCGAGCAGTTCGGTCCCCGGGAAGGCGTCCATGACGGACTTCACGAAGGGGTCCTGCAGGATGGCCTCGTTGGCTTCCTTCTGCTCGCGCTTCTCGCGTTCGTAGGCGCTTTCGGCGCCGCCGCCGCCCTGGGTGGCGACCAGCCAGGTCTGGCCGGTCCATTCCTTCAGCCGCTGGGCGAGGCGCTTGGTCAGGTCGGCGGGGGCGCGGGGCGCCGGCTCGAACTCGATGGCCCCGGCCCGGAAGCTGATCGGCCGCACGAAGCGCTGGACGTCCATGTAGAGGGTGATGTCGCGCTTTGTCTGGATCAGGCGCAGCACGTCGTCGAAGGTGGCCAGCGCGGTGGTCGCCTGCACGGCGGCGACCGGCGCGGCCGTCGCCATCACCGGCTGGGCCGAGGAGAACATGCCGCCGCCCGTGGCCGAGGCCCCGCCGCCGCCGGAGGGCGTCATGCCGCCGCCACTGGTCCCGCCGGGGATCGGTTCGCCGTCGCGCAGCGCCTTCAGCGCCTCTTCCGGTCCCGGCAGGTCGGCGGCGTAGCAGAGGCGGATCAGCGCCATCTCGACGGCGGCCGACGGGTCGGGCGCGCGGCGCACCTCCTCGTAAGCCTTCATCAGCATCTGCCACAGCCGCGACAGGGTTCCGGCCGAGGCCGTGGCCCCGATGGCCGCCAGCCGCGAGGCCTGGTCCCTGGGCAGATGCAGCGCGTCCGGGCCCAGCGCCTTGGACACCGACGAGCCATGGCAGTGCTCGAGCAGGTCGAGCATCACCTGGGCCGGGTCGGCGCCGAAGCCCCACAGGGTGCGGAAGGCGAGGATGGCCGCGCCCGTCTGACCCTTCATGACCTCCTCGAACAGGCCGATGGTCTGGCCCCGGTCGGCCAGCCCCAGCATGTCGCGCACCACGGCCGCGCCGACGATCTGGCCGCGGTCGGCCTGGACGATGGCCTGGTCGAGCAGGGAGAGGCCGTCGCGCACCGAACCCTCGGCGGCGCGGGCGATCAGGGCCAGGCCCTCGGCGTCGACGCGGGCGCCTTCCTTCTCGGCGATGCCGCCCAGGTGCTTGACCAGCACGTCCGGCTCGACGCGGCGCAGGTCGAAACGCTGGCAGCGGCTGAGGATGGTCACCGGCACCTTGCGGATCTCGGTGGTGGCGAAGATGAACTTGGCGTGCGGCGGCGGCTCTTCCAGCGTCTTCAGCAGGGCGTTGAACGACCCCGTCGACAGCATATGCACCTCGTCAAAGATGATGATCTTGTAGCGCGCCTCGGTGGGCCGGTACGGGATCGACGCCAGGATGTCGCGCATCTTGTCGACCTGGGTGTTCGAGGCCGCGTCATATTCCAGCACATCCACATGGCGGCCTTCGGCAATGGCGCGGCAGGGGCCGCAGTCGCCACAAGGCTCGATCGTGGGGCCGTCAGCCCCGGCGGGGCCGGTGCAGTTCAGCCCCTTGGCGAT
>JBEIDC010000147.1:0-6221 GCA_040383665.1 Caulobacter sp. | reverse complement strand
TTGGGGGGTGGGGCCCGGGGCACCTCCACTTTCGTGCGGGCCCCCGCCCGCTCTCTTAAGCTGATGGGCCCACCCACTGATGTGCTTGCCCCCGAAACTAGTGCGTCCAGGGCTGTTTGCGGCCGGCGGCGAAGTTGTCGGCGTAGGCCTTGATGATCTTCTTCGGCTCATGCGGCTCGACAAGCCGGAAGGCGATGCCGTGACGCTGGGCGTAGGCGACGGACTCTTCCCGCGTCTCGAAGCTCAGCCGGACCTGGCCGTTCATGTCCGTGGACTGGGTCCAGCCGGTCAGGGGATCGACGCGTCTGGCGGCGGCGGGCTCGAACTCGAGCAGCCAGTCCCGGGTCTTGGCTTTGCCGGACTGCATGGCGGTCTTGGCCGGACGGTAGATGCGCGCGAGCATGCGGGGCCTCTTACGATCAATGTCTTCCGTGGTCGGGGCGAGAGGATTCGAACCTCCGACCCTCTGGTCCCAAACCAGATGCGCTACCAGGCTGCGCCACACCCCGCTTCACGGAAGGTGCGTCTTTGCCACGCGTCGCCTTGCACCGCAATGAACGGCTTACTCCGCCTTCTTGCGCATGGGCTTGAACACGCCCGAGCCGCGCAGGATGTCCTTCTCGCCGATGTAGATCCGTCCTTCGACGAAGACCAGGTCGCGGGTCTGGCGGGTGACCCTGCCCTCGCCATAGACCCACTCCCCGGCCCGGGCCATCGACAGGAAATAGAGCGACAGGTGGATGGTCACCGACATGCCGCCGGTGACGCGACCGACCGCGCCGGCCACGACGCCGTCGAAGAAGGTCGACAGCATGCCGCCGTGGACGATGCCCATGCTGTTGCAGTGGCGCGGCAGCACGAAGAAGGCGTGGATCAGCCCACCCTCCTCCGTCCGCCTGTGGAACATCGGGCCGTTGTGGGTGGTGTAGGGGCCGCGGCTGGAAGGAACAAACCCCTCCGGCGGGGCCGGAACCTCCGCAGCGCTCACTGACCGAACATCCGGTGATGGACGCGGTCGCCGGGCTTGATGCCCTGCTGGGCGGCCTTGCCGCCGTAGATTTCAAGCACGCCGATGGCAGGCCCCTCTGACGGGAGGGCGGTTTCATCGAACGGCCGCGCGTTGGCCTGGATCGAGACGATCCTGCCGTCCGCGCCGATATAGATGATGTCGAGCGGCATGTAGGTGTTGCGCATCCAGAAGGCCTGCGGCCGGGCCTGCGGGAAGATGAACAGCATGCCATGCCCGTCCGGCATCGAGGTGCGGAACATCAGACCGTGCTGGCGCTCGGCGTCGTCGTCGGCGATCTCGACGCGATAGTCGATGCGCCCCGCCGCGGTCTCGATCCACAGCGGCTCGGTGACGAAGTCCGGCGAGGTGGCGTGCGGCGCGTTGATGTCGACCTTGCCGGCCGGAGCCGCCGCGGCCGCCCCCTCGCGAGCGGTGCAGGCGCTGGCGCCCAGGCTCGCCCCAAGCAGAACCGCCGCCAGGACCAGCGACCGGCGGGCGTTACACATCATCCAGCTCAAGGTTTTACTCCGGTATCGATCCCGGTCCGGTCAGGACGCCGAGATTTCGGCCACCACAAGACCCTTGGGCCCCTCGGCGAAGCGCACCATCACGCCGTCGCCGGGCTGCAGGTCGTCGAGGCCGCTGCGACGCAGCGTCTCGATGTGGACGAAGATATCCCCCGGTTCGGCGTCGCGCACCACGAAACCGTAGCCCTTGGTGCGGTTGAACCATTTGACGGTGCAGTGTTCGAGCGGACCGTCGGCGCGCGGCGGACCGCGACGGGCCGAATCCTGGCGCGGCGGAGCGCTGAAGCGGTCTCGGTCACGGTCTCGGGAGAACCCGCCATGGCCGTGATCGTCGAAGCGGCGCGGCGCCCGCTCCATGGGCGGCTGTGCGGAGGCTTCGTCCAGATCGACCACCTCCGACACCTGCCAGCCCTTGGGGCGACGCACGACGTCACAGACGATCACCGCCCCTTCGAGCGCCGACTCGCGGCCGGCCGTCCGCAAGGACGTGATATGCAACAGGACATCCTTGAGCCCCGTCTGCGTGGGATCGTCCGGAACAATGAAGCCGTAGCCCTTGCCCGCGTCGAACCACTTCACGCGACCGGCGATACGCACGGCCTCGTCGTGCGCCTCCGATCTTTCGAAATCGAAACCTGACATTCGCCCCTCTGCCCCGTCCCAAGTCCTTTCTGGACGAGAACTTAAGTATAACACTGTTCTCGTGAGGCGAGAGGCGTCAAGCCGGGAGTTCGCGCGCAGGACGTACGGGGCCGCAAACCGCGACGATTGGTCGCGACGCGGACGATTGATTCCGTGAGGAGAGAAACCTCGCGATGGCACGCCCTAGGGGAATCGAACCCCTCTTACCAGATTGAAAATCTGGGGTCCTAACCGATAGACGAAGGGCGCCCGGTCGCGAGGAAGCGGCTGTATATTCGCGACTCCCGGCAGGCGCAAGCCCCTCCAGCGTGACGAAGGCGACCTTTTCAGCCGGCCGCCATTCGGGGGTCGGCGGCGTCCTCGATCTCCAGTTCCACGCTCTCGCGGCCTTGCCAGTCATCGGGCTTCAATCGCCCCACGACATGCAGCCCGGCGCCGCCGGCCATGATGCGGTCGCCCAGCTCTGTCTCACCCGCCCGCCAGGCCACCGCTTTCAGCCGACCGCCGGACGCATCGGTCAGGGTGCAGCGGACATGGCCGCCCTTGAGCATCATCGGACGCTCGACCCGGGCGTCGGCGATGGCGAACACCGGCTCGGGATTGCCGGGCCCGAACGGCGCCAGCCGCTGGAAGTCGGCCCAAAGTCCGCGGGTCGCGCCGCCGGGGCTGACCAGGGCGTCAATCTCCACCGCGTCGGCCGCGGCGGCGTCGATCATCTCGGCGGCCAGTTGCTCGCACAGAAAGGCGCGCAGCTCGGGAATTCCGGAGGGGCGAACGGTCAGGCCGGCGGCCATGGCGTGACCGCCTCCGGCCAGCAGCAGCCCTTCGTCGAAGGCGGCCTGGACGGCGCGGCCCAGATTGACCCCGGGCTGTGAGCGTCCCGAGCCCTTGCCGGTGTCCGAGGGCCGGTCGACGCCGATGACGATCACCGGCTTGCGATAGCGCTCGCGCAGGCGCGCGGCGGCGATGCCGACCACGCCCGGGTGCCAGCCATCGCCGGAGACCACCAGCACCGGAGCGTCCGGGTCCTGGTTGCTGTCGTTTTCGATGAAGGCCACGGCCTGGTCGATGACGTCCTTCTCGACCTCCTTGCGGGAGGCGTTGAGGGCGTCGAGCTCGGCGGCCAGGTCGGCGGCTTCGCGCGGATCATCGGTCGACAGCAGACGGGCGCCCAGGTCGGAGCGCCCGATCCGGCCGCCGGCGTTGATCCGCGGACCGAGGATGAACCCCGCGTGGAACGACGTCGCCGGCCCCTGCCCCTTGGCGACGTCCAGCAGCGCCTTGAGACCCGGGTTGGCCCAGCCCGACATGACCTTAAGCCCCTGCGAGGCGATGGCGCGGTTGAAGCCGGTCAGCGAGGTGACGTCGCAGAAGGCGCCCATCGCCGCCAGGTCGAGCCATTGGCGGATGTCGGGCTCGGCCTTTGTCGTGAACAGACCGCGCCTGCGGGCCTCGCGATTGAGCGCGGCCAGCAGCACGAAAGTGACCCCGGCGGCGGCCAGATGGCCCTGGCCGGAGGTGTCGTCGGGCCGGTTGGGATTGACCAGGGCGGCGGCCGGCGGGGGCTCGCCGCGCATCAGGTGGTGGTCGACGACCACGACGTCCAGACCCATCTCCCTGGCGGCCACCAGGGCGTCGTGGGCGGCCGCGCCGCAGTCAACGGTGATGACCAGCTCGGCGCCCTGATCCTTTAGCCGGCGGAAGGCGGCGGGGCTGGGACCGTAGCCCTCGATGATGCGGTCGGGCACGTAGATCGGCAGGTCGCGCCCCATGGCGCGGAACCAGCGCACCAGCTGGGCGGCGCTGGAGGCCCCGTCGACGTCGTAGTCGGCGAACACCGCCAGCGGCCGCTCGCGCTCGACGGCGTCGACCAGGATCGAGGCGGCCAGGTCCATGTCCTGGAAGCTGGAGGGGTCCGGAAACTGTGCCTTGAGGGTCGGCGACAGGAAGTCGACCGCACCCTCGGGACCGACGCCGCGGGACGCCAGGGCGCGGGCCAGCGGCTCGGCGAGATCGTGACGCAGCTGGTGATCGCGGACGACCGCCTCGTCAGCCGGCCTGCGCCGCCAGGTTCGGCCCGTCAGGGAGCGCCGGACGCCGAGGAAACCGACCTCGCCCGCGCCATCGGCCATGGTCAGAGCGGACGCTTCATCCGCACTTCGCGCACCGTGCGGGTGGAGGAGTTCATGACCAGCGAATGGGTGTGAACCGCATCGCCGTGGAAGGTGACGCCCTCCAGCATCGCCCCGCCGGTCACGCCGGTCATGGCGAATATGGCGTCTGCCCTCACGATCTCGTTGAGCGTGTACTTGCGGTCGAAATCGGTGATTCCGACCCGGGCCGCGCGCGCCTTCTCGTCGGCGTTACGGAACACCAGACGCCCCTGGAACTGGCCGCCGACGCACTTGAGCGCCGCGCAGGCCAGAACGCCCTCCGGCGCCCCGCCCTGGCCGATGTAGAGGTCGACGCCGGTGTCCGGCTCGGCGGTGTTGATCACGCCGGCCACATCGCCGTCGGTGATCAGATAGACGCGTGCGCCCACCGACCGCAGGCTGGCGATGATCTCGGCATGGCGCGGACGGTCCAGCACGCAGACGGTGATGGCCGAGACGTCGACGCCCTTGGCCTGGGCCATGGCCTGGGCGTTCTCGGCCGGGGTCTTGTCCAGGTCGATGACGCCTTCCGGATAGCCCGGCCCGCAGGCGATCTTGTCCATGTAGGTGTCCGGCGCGTTCAGCAGCGTGCCCTTGGGCGCCCAGGCCATGACGGCCAGAGCGTTGGCCATCGCCTTGGCGGTCAGGGTCGTGCCCTCGAGCGGGTCCAGCGCGATGTCGATGCCGGGACCTTTGCCGGTCCCGACCTTCTCGCCGATGTACAGCATCGGGGCCTCGTCACGCTCGCCCTCGCCTATGACGATCTCGCCGTCGATGGCCAGTTCGTTCAGAGCGTTGCGCATGGCGTCGACGGCGGCCTGGTCGGCGGCCTTCTCGTCACCCCGGCCCACCAGGCCCCAGGCGGCGATGGCGGCGGCCTCGGTCACGCGAACGGCGTCGAGCACGAGGCTACGGTCCAGCGTCTCGGAACTCATCTAGTCTATATCTCCCGGCCCTCTTCGAGAGGGGCTCCAGCCTGTTGTCGGAGGATTCTCAGATGCGCGCGATGCGCAAAAGCCGGGGTCGCTCTAGCACAGCCGGCAGCTTTTCGATGCGATTTATCGCGTCGGTCAGCACCGACTCGGCGATGGCATGGGTGGTGAGAACGATAGGCACGCCGCCCGCGTCCTCGACCGGCTTCTGCAGGAAGCTGTCGATCGACACCCCGCATTCGGCCAGGGTTTCGGAAACGGCGGCGATCACGCCGGCCTGGTCCTTCACCAGAAGCCGCAGATAGGCCTTGCCGACCCGGCGCGTCGGCGCGACGGCAACGAACGGCTTCAGATCGCGGGCCGGCGCCTGGAACACCGGGCGGGTCGCGCCGGTCATCACGTCGGCGATGTCGGCGGCCACGGCGGCGGCGGTGGGGCCGGAGCCCGCGCCCGGGCCCTGGATGAAGATCCGGCCGATGCGGGCGCCCTCGATAAACAGGGCGTTGAGCGCGCCGCGCGTCTCCGCCAGCGGGTGGCCTTCCGGCACCAGCGAGGGGTGAACCCGAACAGCCACACCCTCCGGGCTGAGATCGGCCGAGGCGATCAGCCGGATGCGGTAGCCAAGGTCCCGGGCCATGCGGATATCGAGCGCGTCGACGCCGGTGATGCCCTCGATCTCGGCGGCCGCGAAGTTGGGCGCGCAGCCAAAGGCGAGGGCCGCCAGGATCGACACCTTGTGGGCCGCGTCGAAGCCGCCGACGTCCATGGTCGGGTCCGCCTCCGCGTAGCCCATGCGCTGGGCGTCGGCGAGGACGTCAGCGAAAGCCGAACCCTTGGCCTCCATCTCGCTGAGGATGAAGTTGCAGGTGCCGTTGAGGATGCCGGCGACGCCCTTGACCTCGTCGCCGACCATGGCCTCGCGCAGCATCTTGACCGCCGGCGTGCCGCCCATCACGGC
>JBEIDC010000146.1:0-6418 GCA_040383665.1 Caulobacter sp. | reverse complement strand
GGGGTCGGATGTGCCCGAAAAGCTGGGGCGCTCAAAGTTCCCACACACCCACGTCATGGCCCGACTCGTTCGGGCCACCCATGCCTGGTGCTTTCCTCGCCCACTCGTAATCCTCTCCCTTGTGGCGAGGACCCCTGCTTCGGGTCGCGGGTGCGGATGGATCACCCTCTCACCGTGAAGCCGACTGAGGGTTCCTCGCCACAAGGGCGAGGATGACGGATGGAGAAACTAAGCCGCCAGCTTCCCCTTGACCCATACCGCCGCCTCGTCGATCGCCCGCCGGCCCGCGCCGAGCCAGGGCGCGAAGGCGTGCCAGACGTGGATCATCTCGGGCCAGATCTCGGCGCGGACCTCGACGCCGGCCAGGCCCGCGCGTTCGGCCAGCAGGGTGGTGTCCGACGCCAGGATCTCCGCCCCGCCCGCCTGCAGCAGCATCGGCGGCAGGCCGTGCAGGTCGCCCAGCGCCGGGCTGGCCAGCGGATGGCCGGGCCCCTCGCCCTGCAGATAGGCGTCGGCGAAGTCCTGCAGGCCCTGTCTGGTCAGCATCGGGTCGTCCAGCACGGCGGCATAGGCGGCGCCGGACTGGCCCAGGTTGGCCCAGGGACTGATGGCGAACAGGCAGCCGGGCTGCGGCAGGCCGCTGTCGCGGATGGCGATGGCCGCCGCGATGGTCAGGCCGCCACCGGCCGAGTCGCCGGCGATGACGATGCGGCCGGGCTCGATCCCCTCCCCCAGCAGGTGGCGATAGGCCTTCACGGCATCGTCCACGGCGGCGGGGAAGCGGTGCTCGGGCGCCAGCCGGTAGTCCGGCAGCAGGCAGGGGACGCCGATGGCCGTCGCCAGATTGGCGGCCAGGCCCCGGTGGCTGCGTGGACTGCCGATGCAGTAGCCGCCGCCGTGCAGGTAGAGCAGCGCCCGGGCCGAGTCGGCGCCGGCCGGAGTCAGGACCTCGGCGGACAGGCCTGCGATGTCGATGGCCTCGACCGTCAGGCCGGGCGGCAACGGCGTCATATCGCCAAAGCCGTCGATCCCGGCCCGGCGCGCGGTCCAGTCGCCGGAACCTTCCTCCGCCGCCGGCGTCGAGGCCAGCAGGGCGCGCACCGCGCCGATCTCCGGATCCCTGTAGGTCTTGCCGTCACCCGTCATGTCGCCCGCTCCCTGTTCTTCCGACGAGCGTAAGGTGGCCGGGCGGCGCTTGGCAAATCCCGGACGGGCCTTTCAGTCGAACAGAGCCGCCGTGTCGGCGGCCGGCGCATTGAGGACGGACGCCAGATCCTTGATCGGGATGACATAGGTGCCGGCGGCCAGATCGCCCAGCCGCTGCTTGCGCTTGGTGGCGATCACGCAGATCCCGGCCGGGATGCCGCCGATCAGAAACGGATTGACCTCGACAAGCCGCAGCAGGGTGCGGATGAGCACGCGCCAGAAGGCCGGCTTGGCTCCGGTCTTGTCCACGACAATGAGGCCGGTGACGAGCTTGCCGAGGCTGCGGCCCCAGAGCGTCTCCGTCACAGGGAAATAGGCCAGCGGCAGGACAAACAGCAGCAGGCCGGCGCTGGACGCCGTCGCATCGGCTGGAGCCAACGCCATGGCAGGCAGGAAGAAGAGCGCCGCCAGCACGATGAAGTCGATCCAGCACCCCGCCCAACGGCGCAGCAGGATCCCGCCGCCGTCCAGTCGCTCGGCCATCCCGGCGACCGTTCGCGGCGTAGCGTTGCCAAAGTAGCTCATGCAGCCCCCCCAACCAGAACGCGACGAAACCCGCCGCGCCACCCGGTGTCAAGGGAGCGGCGTCAGGCCTGCATCGTCCAGCCTTCGACGCCCATGGCCGCCTGGCGCAGGGCCTCGGAGCGGGTCGGGTGCGGGTGGCAGGTGCGGGCGACGTCCTCGGAGGCGCCGCCGAACTCCATGGCCACGCAGTATTCGCCGATCATGTCGCCGACGTTGGGGCCGATCATGTGGACGCCCAGGATGCGATCGGTCTTCGCATCGGCCAGAACCTTCACGAAGCCCTCGGTCTCGTGGTTGATCTTGGCGCGGCTGTTGGCGCTGAACGGGAACTTGCCGACCTTGTAGGCGACGCCCTCCGCCTTGAGCTCTTCCTCGGTCTTGCCGACCGTGGCCACTTCCGGAGCGGTGTAGATGACGCCCGGGATCAGGCCGTAGTTCACATGGCCCGCCTTGCCGGCGATCAGCTCGACGCAGGCCACGCCCTCGTCCTCGGCCTTGTGGGCCAGCATCGGGCCGCTGGTGACGTCGCCGACCACCCAGACGCCGCCGACGCCGGTCCTGAAGTGATCATTGGCGATGACGCCGCGCTTGTCGGGCGTGATGCCGACCGTCTCCAGACCCAGCCCCTTGGTGTAGGGACGGCGACCGATGGCGACGAGCACGTAGTCGGCGGTCAGGACCTCCGCCTCGCCGCCGGCGACCGGCTCGACGGTCAGCTCGACCGCCTTGCCCATGGACTTGGCGCCGGTGACCTTGCTGCCCAGCTTGAAGGTCAGGCCCTGCTTGGTCAGGGCGCGCTGGAAGGTCTTGGCGGTCTCCGTGTCCGTACCGGGCACGATGCGGTCAAGGAATTCGACCACGGTCACTTCCGCGCCCAGCCGGC
Source organism: Caulobacter sp. (assembly GCA_040383665.1). Lineage (GTDB taxonomy): Bacteria > Pseudomonadota > Alphaproteobacteria > Caulobacterales > Caulobacteraceae > Caulobacter. The sequence goes on along the minus strand of JBEIDC010000146.1, from coordinate 3,804 downwards.
GCCAGACCGACCCGAGCTCGAGCCCGATCACGCCGGCGCCGATGACGACCAGCGACTTGGGCACTTCCGGCAGGGACAGGGCACCGGTCGAGTCAACGATGCGCTTGTTGTCGACCTCGACGCCGGGCAGCGGCGTGGGCTCCGAGCCGGTGGCGATGATGATGTTCTTCGCATCATAGGTCATCTCCGCGCCGTGCGGGGCGGTGACAATGACCTTGCCGGGACCGTCGAGGCGGCCCCAGCCCTTGATCCACTCGACCTTGTTCTTCTTGAACAGGAACTCGATGCCCTTGGTCAGGGCGGTCACGCTTTCGGACTTCTGGGCCATCATCTGGGCCAGGTTCAGCCTGGGCTTCACCTCGATGCCCAGCTTGGCGAACTCATCGCCGGTCGCGGCGGCGTAGAGCTCGGAGGCGTGCAGCAGGGCCTTGGACGGCATGCAGCCGACGTTCAGGCAGGTGCCGCCGAGCGTCTCGCGGCCCTCGACCAGCGCAACCTTCAGGCCCAGCTGGCCGGCGCGGATCGCCGCGTTGTAGCCGCCGGGACCGCCGCCGATGATGATGACGTCGTACTGGGCCATGGGATGGAGCCGCCTTGTGTCGATGGTGTCCGGACATATGGGCGCGCGAACGCGCTTTCGCGAGGCGGTTTAAGGGGTTGCGCCCCTAGGTCAACACAAGAGACCCCGAAATCCGGCATCGGCGCGCCGGCGGGGCGTCAGTTGTCGCCGCCCAGGACGGCGTCGGCCTGTTGCGAACGCCTGCCCCGAGGCCGCGCAAGCAGGAAGAACATGACCAGCAAGGCCCCGGCCTCCACCTTCAACAGGGTGATCAAGGCCTCGCCCTCGACGGCGGAATAGGCCTCGCCCGACAGCTTCAAGCCCATGAACATCCAGGTCGCGGCGTCGACAAGCAGGGCGGCGCCGGCGATCCAGATCGCCGCCCGCGGATCGCGTTGGGCGGTATTCAGCGCGACTATCCGAAGCACCCCGGCTCCGATCACGGCGGCGAACGGTTGCCACAGCCAGGCCGAGGCGGCCGGGACCAGCCAGCGGGCGAGGTCGACTTCGCCGATCACCGGCAGGAAGCCGCCAACCCAGACCAGGAAGCCGCGGACATCGTTGGGGGAGATCGTCCCGCCCATGCGCGCCGCATGCGGGATGGCATGAAAGGCGAAGGCCGCCATGACCACGATGGTCACGACAAGACCCCGCCATCCGGCGGCGCCGGACGACGGATAGAGGCGGGTGGCCCGTCTTCGGCGGCGCTCGGCCCGCCGCGCCCGACCCGACGGCTCGGCGTCGACGGTGCTGTTCCCGACCCGGTCGGTGGAGCCCAGGTTCACGGTGCTGTTCTGCGCCCGCGCCGGCGAGCCGAGGTTGACCGTGCTGTTCTCCGTCCGCGAGCCCGAGCCGATGTTGACGTCCTGGCCTCCCGTCCACGGCCAGTGAAAGCCGCCGCCGCGAGAAACGATGTCGTTATTCCTGTGGTCGCCGGCCATCAGCCCCTGCCGCCATACTGCCAGTTGATCCGACGCTGGGTGTTGGGGCCGAACAGGGTCGCGGTCAGGAACAGGAACACGAACTCGGCGACAAGCAGCCGCCAGGCGCCGTCGCGGACGGCTTCGGGCGCCTCGGCGAGCAGGCTTCTGCCGAACAGCAGCCAGGCGGCGCCCTTGATGACCAGGGCCGCCATCGCCCAGCCGACCGCGTCGAGGATGCCCCGCGAGGTCATCCGCACGGCCTGCAGGCGCAGGAGAAGCGTCGCGGCCCCGACCCACCAGGGCAGCCACAGCCATCCGGCAAGGATGTCGGTCGGTGGCGCGGACTGGTCCGGAAGCCGGGCGACGACCGCCGCCAGCCAGGCGCGCGGGGTCTCCGGCTCCAGCAGGTTCGCCGCGTGCGGCAGGGCGAACAGGACAGCGAAGACCAGGAAGAACGGGGCCATCCAGACGGCGGGATAGCCGCCCAAGGGCTGTTCCATCGGCTTGGCGGTCTTCGGCGGAGCTCCGGCCCGCGTCCTGCGGCGGCGGCGTTCGGGAGCGGCGTCCTCAGCCACATCAACGCGCGGGGCGAACAGCCCCTTCAAGGCCGCCAGCACATCCGCCGCCTTGGGAAGCCGGCTCGGCTCCGGCCCGGAGACGATCTCGCCGTGACCGGGTTCCTTCGGGTCTTTGTCCTGCATGACCGTCCGCCCCGTTTCGCGCAGCCTAGGCGCGTAAGGGCGGCGCTAGCAAGCGCGTTGGACCGGGGTCTGCCGTTCAGGCGAAGTGAGTGAGAACCAGCCCCCCGATTATCGTGAGCGGCAGAAGCAGGCATATCAACAGAACGATCAACGGCACCAGTCGCGTGCCACCACGTAGCTGCTTCTGGGTCAGACCGCCGGTGGGTTCCAGGAAGGCCCAGAACAATGACGTCCAGGCGCTTGTGACGACCTGCGGATGCTCGCGCCATTTCAGCGCTTGAGGATCGGCCTTCCGATGGGGAGTGATCAGGGCGTAGGCGGCTTCTGCCTGCTCCTCGACAACCATCAGCCGAAAGCCGCCGAGGGTCTGCCAAAGGAAGAAGGACAGCGAGCCTTGATGCTCCTCCGGGACCAGCGTCTCGATGGAGTTGGCCCGGAGCATACTTGCGGCGACCTGCGCCTCGTAAAGGTCCGCGAACCTAGCGATCTGTACGAGTGACAACGCCGCCCCCTGCCAAGCGCGAACAGCGTGGCGCGGCGCAGACCCGCTGTCCAGTCCGACTGCTCAGCCCAGCGGAACAGGCAGGCCGTGGCGTTCCGCGAGGAACCGGCAGATCGGCTTGGGGTCGATGACAAACCAGTGGCCGTTCGCCTGCTGCGCATCGGGATGATCGGACGGCCCGTTCAGGACCAGAACCGGCATGCTCTGGTTGTCCTCGCCAACCAGGTCGACGATCGCCGCGCGTGGGCGCGGGAACGGGTAGTAGATGATCTCGAGCGTGTCGCGGACATGCGGGAAATAGCCGAGGAAGCCCTCGACCATGGCGCAGGGGCCGCAGAAGGACGGGATCCCGTCCTTCTCGAACCCCGGCGTCAGCAGGAAGAGCCGATCCCTGGCCAAGCGGCTAGACGTCCAGAAGCAGGCGCTGCGGGTCTTCCAGGGCTTCCTTGACCTTGACCAGGAAGGTCACCGCACCCTGACCGTCGACGACGCGGTGGTCGTAGCTGAGCGCCAGGTACATCATCGGGCGGATGACGATCTGGCCGTTCACGACCACCGGCCGGTCCTGGATCTTGTGCATGCCCAGGATGCCCGACTGCGGGGCGTTGAGGATCGGCGTCGACATCAGCGAGCCGTAGACCCCGCCGTTGGAGATGGTGAAGGTGCCGCCCTGCATGTCCTCGATCGTGAGATGGCCGTCGCGGGCCTTCTTGCCCAGGGCGCCGATGGCCTTCTCGATCTCGGCCAGGTCCATGGCGTCGGCGTCGCGGACGACCGGCACGACCAGCCCCTTGTCGGTGCCGACGGCGACGCCGATGTCGTAGTGGTTCTTGTAGATCAGGTCCGTGCCGTCGATCTCGGCGTTGACGTCCGGAATGGCCTTCAGGGCCGCGACGCAGGCCTTCACGAAGAAGCTCATGAAGCCCAGCTTCACGCCGTGCTTCTTCTCGAACTGGTCCTTGTAGGCGTTGCGCAGGGCCATCACCGCCGTCATGTCGACCTCGTTGAAGGTCGTCAGCATGGCGGCGTTGTTCTGGGCTTCCTTCAGACGACGCGCGATGGTCTGGCGCAGGCGGGTCATCTTCACCCGGTCCTCGCGCTCATGAACGGCGCGGGGGG
>JBEIDC010000145.1:0-6470 GCA_040383665.1 Caulobacter sp. | reverse complement strand
CTCGGCCGGGATATCTTGGAGCGCGGCCTGGGCGGCCGCGGCGTCGGCGACCGTGGCCTGCGCCTCGGCCTTGCGCGCCCCGTCGAGGACGCGACCGATCAGACTGACGACCGCCTCGCCCGCGGACTTCGGCGCGGCGGCCGCCGGCGGCGGCGCGGCGGGGATCGGCGGTGACGCTTCAGCGGAGTCGGCCGCCGTCTGAGCGAGCTGAGCGGCCGCTTCGGGGGCGACGGCCTCGGGGGCGACGTCAGCGGCAAGGCCGAAGGGCGGCGAGACAGGGCGGGAAGAGGCGGCGTCGACCGGCGTCTCGGCGGCGGACGGGGCCGAGGATGTCGGGGCGATGAGCGTCGGCGCGAACGGCGGCATCGCCATGGCGGCCATCTGGCCGGCGTCGGGGGTCAACAGGTTCGCCGCCGACATCGACTCCGCGGTCGCGGCGGCGTCGCTGGCCTCGGACATCGCCGACCCGGAGTCGGAGGCCGGGGCGGTCAGGTTCGCCACCAGGGCTGCGAACGCGCCGTCCACACCTTTTCCGTCAGCCGTCGCAGCGCCATCGACGCCGGACTTGGCGCCGAGGCCCGGCTGGGCGGCTAGGACGATGGACGCGAACGCGGTCATGACAGGCTGAAACGCCCCTGAGCGGTGACTGTACGGTCGGCGCCTGCTGCGCCCGGATCATTCGACAGTCCGGTAGCAACGGCTGGGCCAAGTCGATTCAGGCGCCATTATTTGTTGTTTTTGCTAGACTTTTAGCGGCGGCGGACACCCCCTGCCTACCCCGGCCGGTGCGCTTTTTGCCGGGCCATCGGGGGTCTATGTGGCGCGAAGTGCCGCCCGTCGCGGTCTGGCGCCGTCCTTGCGCTGGGGATTTCCGGGTCACCAGGCCCGCGGAATCGAAGTCTATGGTTATCAATAGCTTAGCATCGATCGCCAGGTTCACGCCTGAATCGGCCCGGCAAAATGCGCCGGTTCGCGCGTCAGGCTTTGCCGGGCTGGAGGCGACACCGTCATGAGCCTCAACTCGATCATGTCGTCCGCCAACTCCGGCCTGATGGCCGCGCAGACCGGCCTGCGGACGGTCTCGGACAACATCGCCAACATCAATTCCCCCGGCTACGTCCGCAAGGTCATCGACCAGGCCCCGCTGGTCGCGGGCGGGATGGGCTCGGGGGTCACGGTCACCCAGATCCGGCGGGCCGCCGACCAGTTCCTGCAACGGGCCTCGCTCAACGCCACCGCCTCTGCGGCGGAGGCCGGCGTGACCGCCACGGCCATGGACAGGGCCCAGGCCCTGTTCGGCAATCCCGGCGACAGCAGTTCATTCTTCTCGCATCTGGACGATGTCTACGCCGCCTTCACCGCCGCCTCGACCGACGCCGCCTCGTCGATCCGGCGCGATCAGGCGATCGACAGGGTGACCGACTTCCTGAACGAAGCCTCGCGGATCTCGACGACGCTGCAGGCCATGGGCGTCGAGGCGGACAGCCAGATCTCTGCTGCCATCGAGCGCACCAACCAGCTGCTGAAGCAGATCGACGACCTGAACGGCGACATCAGCCGTGGCCGTGTCCAGGGCGGCGACACCACCGGCCCGGAGAACGTCCAGAGCCAGCTCATCAATGAGCTGTCGAGCCTTATGGACATCAGCGTCGCGGCCCGCGCCAACGGCGGCGTCATCATCCGGGCCTCCGATGGCAACGCGCTGGCCGGCAGCGGCAGCGGCGGCGCGGCGGTGCTGAAGTACGTGCGGACCCAAGGGGCGTCCGGCGAGATCAGCGTCTCACTGGGCGGCGGCGGCAACGAGCCGTTCCTCAACGCCAGGATCACCGGCGGCGAGATCCGCGGTCTGCTGGATCTTCGCGACCGGGACCTGCCCGCGCTGGGCGACCAGCTTTCGGAGTTTGTCACCCGCTCCGTCGACGAGCTGAACCGCGCCCACAACGCCGCATCCGCGGTTCCCGCGCCGACGAGTCTCACCGGTCGGGATACGGGTATGGACCTGTCCACCGCCATCGGCGGCTTCAGCGGCCGCACCAGCGTGGTCATCGTCAATCCCGCCGGCGTGGTCTCCCGCAAGGTGGACATAGACTTCGACGCCGGGACGATGAGCATCGATGGCGGCGCGACCACGACAGCCTTCACGCCCGCCAGCTTCATGGCCACCCTCAATGGCCGGCTGGCCGGCCAGGGCTCCGCCAGCTTCGCGAACGGGGCCCTGACCCTGTCGGCGACCGGAACGAACGGCGTGGCCATCGTCGACCCCGCCACGACGGCTTCATCGCGGGCCGGCAAGGGCTTCTCGCACTTCTTCGGCCTGAACGACCTCGTCTCCTCGAAGGGCTATCCCTACTACGAGACCGGCCTGACCACGACCGACCCGCACGGTTTCACCGCCGGCGACAGCCTGACCCTGCGCGTCGCGGGCAAGGACGGGGCCCGGATCCGTGACCTGACCGTCGCCGTCCCCGCCGGCGGCACGATGCAGGACCTGCTCAACGCCCTGAACGCGAACAGCGGCGGCGTCGGCCTCTACGGCCAGTTCTCTCTGGACGCCGATGGCGCCCTGAGCTTCGGCGGCGTCTCCGGACAGACGGTGTCGGTCGTCAACGACCAGACCTCCCGCGGGTCGGGCGGGCCGTCGGTTTCGGAGCTGTTCGGCCTCGGACAGGCCGAGCGCGCCTCGCGCGTCACCAGTTTCGAGGTGCGCCCGGACATCGCCGCCGCGCCGGGCCGGCTGGCGCTGGCGACCTTCGACCCCGCCCAGGCCGCGCTCGGTCGGCCTGCCCTTGCGATCGGCGACGGGCGCGGGGCCCAGCGTCTGGCCGCGGCCGGGGACGTCATCACGCGCTTCGACGCCGTCGGCGGTTCGTCGGCCGGGTCCATGAGCGTCTCGCGGTACGCCGCCGAGTTCGCCGGCTCGATCGGACGCAAGGCCGAGAACGCCGCCTCGCGGCAGGAGATCGCCCAGGCCGTCGCCGCCGAGGCCGATACGCGCCGCAGCTCCGCCGAGGGGGTCAACCTCGACCAGGAACTCATCAGCATGACGACCTACCAGCAGGCGTTCAGCGCCTCGGCCAGGCTCGTCCAGGCCGGCAAGGACCTCTACGACGTCCTCCTCCAGATGGTGGGCTAAAGCCATGAACCGCGTCGCCACCGCCAACAGCTACAGCACCGTCCTCAGCCACCTGATGCAGGCGCAGGTCCGGCAGCAGGAGGCCAACACCCAGGTTTCCAGCCAGAAGAACGCCACCGATCTGAAGGGCTACGCGCGTCAGGCCGAGACCCTTCTGGCCACCCGCTCGGTCCAGACCAAGGTCGAGGGCTACCTGGCCCAGGGCGATGTGCTGACCTCGAAGCTGGAGGCCCAGGACCAGGCCCTGACCCAGGTCGCCGACTCCGTCCAGAGCGCCCGCCAGGCTATCGCCGAGGCCATCGCCACCGGTCGGGGCGAGGCCTTGATGGGCGAGGTCTCGGCCTGGTTCTCCGCCGCCACGGACTCGCTGAACGCCCGGTTCGGCGGTCGCTACCTGTTCTCCGGCGGCCAGGTCGACACGCCGGCCACCGGCGCCAGCCAGATCACGGACCTGACCGCCGCCCCGGCCATCGCCAACCTGTTCAACAATGACGGCCTGACGCCGGTGAACCAGCTGGACGAGTCGACCACCATGGAGACCGGCTTCCTGGCCTCGGACGTCGCGACCAGCACCTTCGACGCCTTCCGCCAGATGCAGGCCTATGTCGAGGCCAACGGCAACTTCACCGGCCAGCTGACCGCAGCCCAGGCGACCTTCCTGCAGGGTATGCTGGACGATTTCGACACCGCCCGTTCGACCGTCACCGACTACGCCGCCCGCAATGGCCTGGTCCAGAACCGGGTCGAAAAGACCCTGGCCGGGCAGGAGGACCGCAAGGCCATGCTGGAAGGCATGGTCGGCGCGATCACCGACGCCGACATGCCGCTGGCCATCACCCGCCTGGAACAGGCGCAGGTGGCCGTGCAGGCCAGCGCCCAGGTGTTCAACATGCTCAAACAGAGCTCGCTGCTGGACCTCCTGCGGTAGGGACGGCTTGAGCGTAAGGCAGTAATGCCTTACGTTAGCGTCATGGGCACGCTGACCATTACGGCCAAGGGACAGGTCACGCTTCGCAAGGAGTTGCTGCGGCATCTCGGTGTTGGGCCGGGCGACAAGATCAATGTCGAGGCCAAGCCCGATGGCCGGATCGAGGTGAGCGCCGTTCGCAAGACGGGAAAGATCTCTGACGTAGCGGGTATGCTCTACCGTGAGGACGGGCCTCGGCTGACGATCAAGGAGATCAATGAGGCCATCGCCAAGGGTTGGGCCGGCGAGTTCAACGGCGCGTGAGGATCACCCCGGACACCAACGTGCTCGTCCGACTCCTGACCGCCGATGATCGCCGTCAGCATGAGATCGCGCTTGAGACGCTCGAGGGCGCGGACGCCGTCCTTCTGACCCTGCCCGCGCTGTGCGAACTCGCCTGGGTCCTTGCCCACAGCTACCGGATACCCCGGGCGCGCGTGGCCGAAGCGATCCGAGGCCTTCTGGCAACCGAAAACGTCTCCGCCGACACCCCTGCCGTCGAGGCCGGGCTGGCGATGCTGGACGCAGGCGGAGATTTCGCCGACGGGGTCATCGCACACGAAGGCAAGGCGCTAGGCTCTGAACAGTTCGTATCCTTCGACAAGCGCGCCGTAGGCCGGCTCACGGCAATGCAGCAAAGCGCACGGCTCCTCGCCTGAGCCCACGGGTCGCAATTTCCGCGCCCAAGCTCTATATGCCGCCCCATGAGCGCCCTGCCCTCCACCCTGGACATCGCCGACGACGTCGTGCGCGAAGCCGTCGGCCTGCCGACCGGTTCACGCGTTGTGGCGGCCATGTCCGGCGGCGTGGACTCGACGGTGACAGCCGCCCTGCTCGCCCGGGCCGGCTATGACGTCGTGGGCGTGACCCTCCAGCTCTATGACCACGGCGCGGCGATCCAGAAGAAGGGCGCCTGCTGCGCGGGCCAGGACATCCTCGACGCCCGCCAGGCGGCGGACGCCATCGGCATCCCGCACTACGTTCTCGACTACGAAAGCCGCTTCAAGGAACAGGTGATCGAGGAATTCGCCGACGCCTATCTGCGCGGCGAGACGCCGATCCCCTGCGTGCGCTGCAACCAGACCGTCAAGTTCCGCGACCTGCTGGATGTCGCCCGGGACCTCGGGGCCGTCGCCATGGCCACCGGCCACTATGTGCGCCGGGAGGACACGCCGACGGGCCCGCAGCTGCACCGCGCGGCCGACGCGGGCCGGGACCAGAGCTATTTCCTGTTCGCCACCACGCGCGAACAGCTGGACTATCTGCGATTTCCGCTGGGCGGCCTGCCCAAGCCGGCGGTGCGCGGCGTGGCGACCGGCATCGGCCTGTCGGTGGCCGACAAACCCGACAGCCAGGACATCTGCTTCGTGCCCGAGGGCAAGTACCACACGGTCATCGACCGGCTGCGCCCGCATGGCGCGGAGCCGGGCGACATCGTGCACATGGACGGCCGTAACCTTGGCCGCCACGAGGGCGTCACCCGGTACACAATCGGCCAGCGCAAGGGTCTCAACGTCGGCGGCGGGACGGGCGAGCCGCTGTTCGTGACCAGAATCGACGCCGAAAGGCGTCAGGTGATCGTCGGCCCGCGCGAGGCGCTGCTGACCCGCGCCCTGACGCTGAAGGAAGACAACTGGCTGGGCGACGAGGCCACGATCAGCGAGGCCGCCGCAGCCGGTCGCGCCGTGCTGGCCCGCGTCCGCTCGACCCGTGAGCCGGTCGCCGGTCGCCTGACCCTGATCGAGGGGGTGGTCGGCGTGGCGCTGGACACGCTGGAAGAAGGCGTCGCCCCCGGGCAGGCCTGCGTCCTCTACGCCCCGGAAGACCCGAGCCGCGTGCTCGGCGGCGGGTTCATCGAGCGGGCCGTGCGAGCGGTCTGAGCCTCGACGTCCGCCGGTCTGGCGCCTCGCAGGTCCGACTGAACCCCGGCAAGACCCGGTGAAGACAGGTTACTGAACGGCGGTCTTTCAAGGCGGGTCGCGACCCGCTGCCGCACCCTGGCGGTCGCAGGGCCGGGCCGTCCGCGAGTCATTCCTCCAGCGTTTTCAAAGGCGGCGGAATCCCACGGGATTCACTGGGGATTCAGCGATCACGGAAGAGTCATCCCCACCGCGACTCGACGCCGCGACATCGCGGGTTGCCGCCGATTCGCAAATCGGCTTAACGATTCTTTCCAAGGGTCGGTTCACCATTAACCAGTCTTAAAGCAGCTTAATTCCAATGTCGGAATTGAGCTCCGGAGGCGGATTCCGCCTCTATCTGAATCGTTACCGCGGGAGGGCCGTGGGGAGGGGATCAATGCGCGTACTGTTGATTGAAGATGACAGCGCCACGGCTCAGACCATCGAGCTGATGCTCAAATCTGAAGGG
>JBEIDC010000144.1:0-6528 GCA_040383665.1 Caulobacter sp. | reverse complement strand
TGCCGACCGCCAGCGCCGCGCCGCGCGCCAGCTCGGCGATGTCGCCGACCGATGTCCGGCCGACCAGGCGGACCGCGCCCGGCGCCGCGGCCAGGAGCATCGCCGCCCGCGCCGCCTCGTCCTCGCCATGACCCAGCACCGCGGGGGTGATGCCCTGCCCCAGCAGCTTGGCTGCCAGCGCCCCGAACCGCTCCGCCGGCCCGCGCGTGGCCGGCCGGTGCGGCGCGCCGCCGGGGGCCAGCAGCGCCCAGGGCGCCGCCAGGGCGAACTTGCCCGCATCGCCCGTCATCCAGCCGATGTCCGGCGGCCCGACGTCGGCGATGCCGGCGATCCGGAGCTGTTCGCGCTGGGAGTCCTGGATGTGAAGCCGGTCCCGCGCCGCGCCGGCGTAGCGGAACGCCGCCCCTGGCGCATTGCCCGACCATAGCGGGCGGCGCGGCCAGAGCAGCTGGAAGTATCGGACGGTCCGGCTTTGCGTCTGCAGATCATAGACCCGGTTGAACCGGCCCCTTCGCATGCGCATCAGCAGCCGCGCCACGGCCGGAAGGTCGCTCCAGTCCGGGCGTCCGTCGCTCCAGACCGCGTCGAACCAGCCGGTGGCTTCGCCCATCGCCGTATAGGGCCGGGTCGTCAGCAGCGTGACGTGAGCCTCGGGATGCGCCGCCCGGACAGCCTTCATCGGCCCCGTCGCCTGGACGAAGTCGCCCAGCGCCGAAAGCTTAATGACGAGGATCCGTTCGGTCATGCCGCCGCGAAGCTATCGGAGCGGGCGGACAGCCGCGGCGACTCCGGGCGGGAGGTCCGGGTCACGTCCGCCGACTGACGGCGAAGTCAGCGAGATCTTCCAACGCGGTGCGCCAGCTGTTGTTGGCCATGGGCGCCAGCGCCTGCTTGGCCTTGACGGCGAAGTCGCCGGCCTGGTCGAGGGTCGCCTCCAGGGCGCCGGTGTCACGGATCAGCGCGATGGCGCGGTCGAGGTCGGCGTCGGTCTGCTCCAGGCGCCCGATGGTGCGCTCCCAGAAGGCGGTCTCGGCCGGGCCGGTGCGGGCGATGGCCAGCAGCAACGGCAAAGTCGCCTTGCCCTCACGGAAGTCGTCGCCGGCGTTCTTGCCCAGCACCTCCGTGGCGCCGCCGTAGTCCAGGGCGTCGTCGGCCAGCTGGAAGGCCAGGCCCAGGTTCATGGCGTAGTCGCGCATGGCCTGGATCTGCGCCTCGGGCGCCCCGGCGCTGACGGCGCCGGCCTCGGCGGCGGCGGCGAACAGCTCGGCGGTCTTGGCGCCGATGATCTGCAGATAGACGTCCTGGCTCAGGTTCAGGTCGTGGGCGCGGGTCAGCTGCAGCACCTCGCCCTCGGCGATCACGCCGGCCGCCTTGGCCAGGATGTCGAGCGCCTTCATCGACCCGGCCTCGACCATCAGTTCGAAGGCTTTGGCGAACAGGAAATCACCGACGAGAACGCTGGACGGCGCGCCCCAGATCAGGTGCGCCGCGACCTTGCCCCGGCGCAGCTGCGAGGAGTCGACCACGTCGTCGTGCAGAAGGGTGGCGGTGTGGATGAACTCGACGGCGGCGGCCAGCTTGAGGCAGGCGTCGTCCCGCGCCCCGGCCAGCCGGGCGCTGGCCACCGTGAGCAGCGGGCGCAGACGTTTGCCGCCGGCGTTGATCAGGTGGTCCGCCAGCATCGGGATGACCGCCACCGGGCTCTGCATGCGCGCGACGATGATCGCGTTGACCTCGGCGATATCCGCGGCCGCGAGATGCGTCAGCACCTCGACAGAACCCTTCGGACGGGCCACGGCCGCGCCAACTGCGTCCAAGGTCTTGCGCTCCCTTCGACTCCGCGAACGGCCCTGCGCCGTTGCGGGAGTCCTCACGGGCGGGATAGGTCACGGCGGGAACAAGCACAAGGCCGAGTTGTCGCCATCCATGTCGAGCCAGCCGGACATCACCGAAGACGGGCTGCTGGATGGCCGTATCCGGCTGCGTCAGCCGGCCCGCGGCTACCGCGCCGGCATGGACGCGGCGCTGCTGGCGGCGGCCTGCGACGCCAGGGCGGGCGAGCGTTTGCTGGAGGCCGGTTGCGGAGCCGGCGGGGCGTTGCTGGCGGCGGCGTTCCGACGGCCGGAGACGCTGTTCACCGGGATGGAGCGCGATCCAGCCGCGGCCGCCCTGGCGCGGCAGAATGTCGCCCTCAACGCAATGGACAGCCAGGTCCGGATTCTCGAGGGCGACGTCCAGGCCGGCTTCCGCGCCACCGCCCTGCCCGTCTACGACGCCGTCATGGCCAATCCGCCCTTCTTCGACGATCCCGCCGAACTGCGCGCTCCAACGCCCGAGAAGTCCGGCGCCTGGATGGCCGACGGCGGACTGGAAGCCTGGACAGGCTTTCTGCTCAAGGCCGTGCGCGAGGGCGGGACCATAACCGTGATCCACCGCGCCGACCGTCTGGCCGACTTGCTGACCCTTCTGGCGGCCAAGGCGGGCTCGTTCCGCATCCTCCCGGTCCAGCCCTTCGCCGACGAACCGGCCAAGCGGGTGATCGTCCGCGCGATCAAGACCGGCAAGGCGCCGCTGGTGCTGCTGCCGGCGCTGGTGCTGCACGACCGGGAGAGCGGAGGACACTCACAGGCGGCCGAAGCCATCCTGCGCGGGACGGCGGCGCTGGGGTGGTCGGGGACAGTTCAAGGTGTCCCTGAACCCTACTCGTCCACGTAGGCCCGCAGCGCCTGCAGACACAGTTCCAGCCCGGTGACGTCGCTCATCACGTCCGGCGTGACGATCACGAACAGACGCCGCGCCTCGGCCCAGAGCATGGTCGTCTCGGGCAGACCGAAGTCCTCGATGACGGCGCCCTCCCCGTCCCGCCAGACGCCGTCCTCATCCAGCTGGGCGCCGATGTGGGCGTCGATGCGGTCGCGGTACTCGGCCTCCTCCTCGGCCGGAACGTTCATCCAGGCGAAGACAGGCTTGCCCAGTCCGGAGAGGAAGCCCGCCTCGAAGGCCGCGCCCGGATCGGCCGCCGGACCGCGCCAGGGCGTCAGGTTGATGATCCCGGCGTCGGCCCGGCGCATCCGCGCGATCCGTTCGGCATAGATTTCCCGGGCCATGATCTCGCCCGGCTCCAGCTCACGCAGCGCCTCTGTGTCGGGCAGCAGCATGGTGAAGCCGGACTCGGCGCACAGGTGCTGGCGCAGGCCGAAATGGGCGCCGACATTGGGGTACCAGACCTCGGGGCCGGCCAGGTAGAGGCTCTCGACGCGGCGCATGCCTATTTGGCCGGGGCGACAGCCAGCGCCTCGATACGAATGCCGACCTTGTTGCCGATCACCCCGGCGGCGACGCTGATGCCGTAGTCGGTGCGGTCGACCTCGCCCATGATGGTGAAGCCAGCCGTCGGCTTGCCGGAGCCCGGGGCCACGGCGAGCTTGTTGAGCTTGACCTTGAAGACGACCGGCTTGGTCACGCCGTTCAGCGTGAAGTCGCCGGCGACATCGGCAGTGTCCTTGCCCGTCGGGATGACCTTGGTCGACTTGAAGGTGATCACGGGGTTGGCCTCGGCGTTCAGCCAGCGGGCGCCCTTGAGATGATCGTCGCGGGTCGGATCGCCGGCGAACAGGCTGGCGGTCTTCACCGAAGCCTCGACCCGCGACTTCGAGGGATCGGCCTCGTCGATCCAGATCGTGCCTTCGGAAGCGGTGAAGGCGCCGAAGATCGTCGTGAAGCCGAACCGGTCGATCTGGAATGTGGTCTGGGTGTGGGTCGGATCGATCGTGTAGGCGACGGGCTCGGCCAGCGCGGGCGTGGCGGCAAGGGCGAGGGCGGCGGCGGCGGCGAGGAACAGCGGCTTCATGGCGATCTCCGGAGGGCGATGGTCCGAATGTCGGTCGCCGGGAGCCGGTCCGCAAGGCGTCAGGCGTCGATCAGGGCTTGCCGCCGCTGAACACCGCCGCCACAACGGCCTCTCCGGACGGCGTCAGGATGCAGGCCGGACCGCCGGCCACCGTCTCGCATCCGCTCCAGGTCACCGTCCAGTCCCGGCCGAACACGCCCTTGCCCTGGGCGGTCAGCATCACCGGCTGGTTGCGACGCACCCAAAGCCAGCACAGCCGGTTCTCGCTGGTTGTATACTGGAACATCGCGCCGCCGCAGCGGATGCCGACCGGCGCGCTGGTCACCACCTGATCGGGCGCGACATCGCCGCCGAGCGCGATGGTCAGGCGCACGTCGGCGGAGGCGATCACCGTCAGGCTGTCGACTTCCACCGGCGGCGACTGCGGCGCGGCGAGCGCCGCGCCCGACGTCAGACACAGCGCCGCGCCGATACCGGCGGCAAGAACAGAACGAAGTCGCACGGACAAAACCCCAAGCCCAGGAATCCAGGGAGGGATTTGGCTCAGTTCCTGGCCTTGTCCACCAGTTTATTCTTAGTAATCCACGGCATCATGCCGCGCAGGCGGGCGCCGACCTCCTCGATGGGATGCTCGGCAGCGCGGCGGCGGATGGCCTTGAAGCTGGGCTGACCCACCATGTTCTCCGCCATGAAGTCGCGCACGAAGCGACCTTCCTGGATGTCGGTGAGGATGCGCTTCATCTCGGCCTTGGTGTCGGCCGTGACCACGCGGGGACCGCTGACATAGGCGCCATACTCGGCCGTGTTGCTGACCGAGTAGCTCATGTTGGCGATGCCGCCCTCGTAGATCAGGTCCACGATGAGCTTCACCTCGTGCAGGCATTCGAAGTAGGCCATTTCCGGCGCGTAGCCGGCCTCGACCAGGGTTTCGAAGCCCGCGCGGATCAGTTCGACCAGGCCGCCGCAGAGCACCGCCTGCTCGCCGAACAGGTCGGTTTCGCATTCCTCGCGGAAGTTGGTCTCGATGATGCCCGAGCGGCCGCCGCCGATGGCGCTGGCGTAGGCCAGACCCAGGTCCATGGCGTTGCCGGTGGCATTCTGGTGCACCGCGATCAGGCAGGGCACGCCGCCGCCCTTCACATACTCGCCGCGCACGGTATGGCCGGGCCCCTTGGGCGCGACCATGAACACGTCGAGGCTGGCCTTGGGCTCGATCAGGCCGAAATGAACGTTCAGGCCGTGGGCGAACAGCAGCGCCGCGCCGTCGCGGATATTGGGGGCGATCTCGTTCTCGTAGATGCCGCGCTGCAGTTCGTCCGGCGCCAGGATCATCAAGAGGTCGGCCCAGGCGGCGGCTTCGGCCACGGTCATGACCTTGATGCCTTCGCCCTCGGCCTTTTTCGCCGAGGCGGAACCGGGACGAAGGGCGACGGCAATGTTCTTCACGCCGGAGTCGCGAAGGTTCAGTACGTGCGCGTGACCCTGGCTGCCGTAGCCAACAACGGCGATCTTGCGGTCCAGAATGCGGGCCAGATCAGCGTCGCGGTCATAGTAGACGCGCATGATTTTTTCTCCGGTTGGTCGTTCACGCCGCAAACGCGCAACGGCGCCGCAGCAAAGGCCGGGCTATCGAGCGGAAATTTGCGCGCGGGTCAAGGGAAAGCGCCAACGAAGAAGCCCCGGAACGGCTTCCGGGGCTTCGACGTCGGTCAGGAACAACCTCTACCAGAAGAGGCGGTAGTAGACGGCAAGGATGCGACCGGTCCAGATGTCGACCAGCACGGCGTCGTCGCCGACCCGCACCCACTCGGTCCCGATGGGCGCGTAGGGCAGTCCATAGTGGCCGGCGTTCAGGTAGTAGCCGGCGCCGAACCAGCCGTACGGCAGGTAGTCGCCATAGCTCCAGGTCCGCGCATACCAGCCGCTCGGATAGCGATAAGTCGGGGCGCGGTAGCGGCGGGGCGCCTGATAGGACCGGTGCCAACGACGCTCGTCGTACCAGCTGCGGCCGCGATCGCGGTCGCGCAGGCTGCGACCTTCGCCCGGCCGACGCCCGTCCCAGCGACGGTCATCGCCGCGGCGGCCGTCACGGTCCCACCCGCCCTGGCCGCCCTGGCCGGGCCGCCAGTCAGGACGTCCGTCGCGATCACGGTCCCAGCCACCTTGCCCGCCCGGTCCGGGGCGAGGGTCAGGACGTCCGTCGCGGTCACGATCCCAACCGCCCTGACCGCCCTGACCGCCCGAACCGGGGCGCGGATCGGGGCGTCCATCACGGTCGCGGTCCCAGCCGCCCTGACCGGGGCGGCCATCGCGGTCGCGATCCCAACCACCCTGTCCGCCTTGTCCGCCCGAACCGGGCCGCGGATCGGGGCGCCCATCGCGGTCACGGTCCCAGCCGCCTTGCCCGCCCGGTCCGGGGCGAGGGTCGGGGCGTCCGTCGCGGTCACGATCCCAACCGCCCGGACCGCCCTGACCGCCTGAACCGGGGCGCGGATCGGGGCGTCCGTCGCGGTCGCGGTCCCATCCGCCCTGCGGCGTTCCGGGACGGTCCGGACGAGCCGGTTCGCCCGGGCGTCCGCCCCTGTCCCAGCCGCCCTGACCTCCAGCGTCGCCGCGACCGTCCCGGCCATCCCGCCAACCTTCAGGAGGGCGGCCGCCGGGGCCGCGCGGACGCGGCG